>CAJTVR010000030.1 GCA_910580075.1 uncultured Eubacterium sp.
TCCTTTTTCTGTGACTCCGGAGAACAGTTAGAAATTCTTAATTTTCTGCCTCATATCCAGGATTTGGGGCACACTGTCTGCCGGTACCGGAAACACAGAAGCCCCAAAAGGTGCCTGCCAGTGCCGTTACATAACGCATGCCAAAACGCCAGGGCATCAGGCACCGGTCCGTCCGCTGCCACAGAACTATCGCAGAAAATTTAGAATTTCTTACTGTTCGGAGGCGGAACAGAAAAAGGAAAACATTTCTCTGCCTGGCGTTCGGGAATCCTATAGGTTACCCGGACGCCGGGGCGGAGACACTCTTTCCGGCGTCCGGGTAATCTATGAATTATTTAAATAACATTTCTGCCTGGTTTGTCAGCCAGCGCCACAACTGCCATATCTTCCTTCGCCGGAAGATGTATCTGTGTCCTTCCGCAGACATGCTCTGCGATGACTTCACAGGTCATATTCCATACATCATACAATTCGATGCGATAGCTTTTGTCTTTTGGCAGCTCCAGCGTATCCTCAGCGCAGCAGCGCAGATCGTAATATATGATAAATGCCTCATCACCACAGCGGCCCATAAAGGAAAACTCCGTGGCAAGGTACGCAGCAGCTTCTTCCCGGCCCAGACGGGCAAAGCTTTGAATAAATGCAGCATAACCAGGATCTGTCTGTGCCGTCTCCTGCTCCCGGCCGGATCCCACAGCCTTTTGATAAACGTCCGCAAGCCAGAAGGACATCGGGTCAATCGGTCCTGGAAGAGCCTCTACGATTCCCCTAAGAAACGCAATCCGGCTGGCACTCTCGCCCTTTAGCCTGCCACCTTTCGCCCACCAGATGACATCCCGCTGCGGATCCAGAAAGGTTTCTCCGTGGGTACAATAACCGCCGGTTACAGCCACCCGCCAGAACCTGCGGACCATTTCCCGGCCGGAAATGCAGCCCCAAAACCGTGACAGATTCCCCTCGTAGCAGCATTCATCCACTACCACCGGCTTATGGTATGCGTCCCGCCATTCGGCAATCCGGGTCAGCTGCCGGGTCTGAAGGGAAGCATGGGTGATATTTGATCGGGAAGCGTCCCACAGCGCAAAACAATTGTGATTTGAGAGCAGGTGGCTGTAAGGATCGTTTTCCGCTACGAAATCCTCAATTTCCATCCAGTCCTCCATGGTCATATTGTACATCAGGTCATATTCATTGGCAAGGCTCCACCATATATGAGGAAAAGCACTAAAACGGCGGAGAAGATAGTCCAGATAGACCAGATTCGCTTCCTGTCCCATCCTGGAAAATCCCCATCGGTCATAAGAATGAAACAGGATCAGGTCGGCCTGGATCCCCAGATCATCCAGCTTACGCAGTTTATCTTCAAACGCATCCCAAAAAGCAAAACATGGGTGATGCACATCCCAGTTTCCATCCATATCTTTTTCAAATGCGTACAGCTTTGGATCATTACTGTTGTGCTCATAGTGCTTAGGAAACAGGCAGAGCCGTACCTTATTAAATGGAGCGTTTTCCAGACTCTCGAACGTATCGTGCGTGGTCTGCCCGTCCTGATGAGCCAGTGCATAAACAGTTGTGCCAAAGGGACTGTAACGCATTCCGTCGGCATGGCAGAAATGGCAGCCTCTTGCATGGACAGGTCCATGCCTGTCTGCGGGCAGGATTCTCAGCTGTCCGTCATCTGACAAAACACCGCTGACATGATAAGTATAATTCCCCGCCTGCATAGGCAGAAAGCGCACCTTATATGTGTTTTGGCCTGCATAAAAGCCCTTCACCGCAACCGTCTCGCCGCCGCAGATAAATTTCGCAGTCAAATCAACGTCCGCCTGGCTGCCTTCAGGTGCAGGCGCCTGGTAAACAAGTTCAAGCATTTCGTACTGTTTCATAATCTATATTTAAATCCTTTCCGGGGCTGTCGCACGCGACAGCCCCATGCTGTTCATGCAAAATGTTCAAGCCTGCAGACAGTCACCAGAAGCATCCAGCCCTGCGCCGAAGGCAGACTGATTATTCTTTATCTTCGTTCATTGCAGCTACCACATTCTGCAGTACTTTCTGTGTTAATTTACCCTCACCAGGATCTATTTCACCGAACTGTCCGACATTCATTGCAGCTACTACGTCCTGCAGCATGCCCTGCGTCAGCTTGCCCTGGCCGAGATCCGCATCGCCAAACTGCCCGAATGGGATAGCCAGTCCAAGCGGCAGGATAGGATTCAGTGAAGGATCAAAAAAGGTACGTACCTTCTCGTCTTCCCTTGCCAGCGACTCCTTAAAGCGTAGGTCTTTGACAAAGTGGCCCACCTGGACCTGAGGGCTAAACCGGCTGACTGTCTCGTCAGATTTTACCGTAACAGAAGCATCCAAAACAATGTCCCGAACGTTGCGGCCTACCTGGATTTGGTATTCACCCGCTTCTACTACCCACTTGTGCAGGGCAGGTGTATAATACTCAAATGCACGGCGATCCAGTGTGATGGAAACTTCCGTTTCTTCGCCAGGCTGGAGACGGACCTTCTTAAAGCCCCGCAGCTCCCTGACCGGACGGTTCATAACAGATACTTTATCATGGATGTAAACCTGTGCGACGTCGGAGCCGGCACGTTTGCCAGTATTTTTTACTTTGAAAGAAACTGTTACCGTATCGTTCTTACCGATGACGTTTCGATCTAGCTTGATATCGCTGTAGGCAAACGTCGTATAGCTCAGGCCGTAGCCAAACGGATACTCGACTGCCATTTTCCTGGCATCGTACCAGCGGTATCCGATGTAGATGCCCTCACCGTAGGTAACATTCGGAACCATGTCCGGATAGTGCGGCAAAGCCAGATAGGCAGGCGTATCTTCCAGACGGCAGGGATAGGTCTCCGGCAGACGTCCTCCCGGCTCGGCAAGGCCGAAAATAATATCCACCGTAGCGCTTCCGGATGCTTCACCGGCATAGCCGCCCTGCAGGACTGCCTTGACTTTCTTATTGTAAGCACTGATATCAACCGGTGCCCCGGTATTGACCACCAGAATTACATTGGCATTGACCTCCAGGACAGCATCCAGCAAATCCCGCTGGCTCTTTGGCAGGAACAAATCAGTACGGTCATATCCTTCGGATTCCACACCGTAAGGATATCCGGTGAACATAATAATCAGTCCGGCCTTTCTGGCAGCTTCCACCGCCTCAGCAATCAGGTCCGGGCGCGGCGTATCCTCCGGCGGGAAACCGGCGTTGATCTGATATCCGGCGGCATAGACGAACTTGTCCTCGCCGCCAAGCAGCCTGGCTATCTCCTCACTCGGAATCTCGACCGTCGCACCGTTCATATGGCCGGAGCCGCCGCCCATGTAGCATGGAGCTTTTGCAAATGCACCGATGACAGCCAGATTTTCCACTTTTGCAGCATCCAGAGGCAGCACACCGTCATTTTCCAAAAGAACCGCACCTTCCAGCGCAGCCCGCTTAGCCAGGGCGTGATGGGCAGCCTGGTCCAAAACGGGAACCTCATAGCCCTCGCCATAAATTTTGTAATAGCAGTCGATGACATGATAAGCAGCGCTGTCCAGCACATCCTCGCTAATCTCGCCATTATTATAAGCATCCATCAGCAGATGAACATGATTGTCTTCTTCCGCCAGTTCTACATCCAGGCCGCACTCGTGGCCTTCCACCTTATCCTCTTTATAATGAACCGCAAAAGCATCAGACATAACCAGTCCGTTGTAGCCAAAGTCCTTACGAAGAATATCCATAATATACTTGTTCTGATGAACCCATTTTCCATTGACCTTATTATAGGAAGTCATGATGGTCCATGGATCAGACTTCTGTAAGATCAGCTGGAATACACGCAGATACAGTTCATGAAATGTACGTTCATCCACTACGGCATTTGTGGTCATACGCTCATATTCCTGGTTGTTGCATATAAAATGCTTTAAGTTGGCAGCTACCCGCTGGCTCTGTACGCCGTTTATAAACTGCGCCCCCATCTCAGAGGACAGCCATGGATCTTCTGAGTAGTACTCAAAGTTCCGGCCTCCCAGCGGGCTTCGTTTCATATTCACGCCCGGACGCAGCAGGATGTCCACATGCTGGTTCTTGCACTCTTTTCCCATCGCTTCGCCAATTTCATAAGCCAGTTCAGGATCCCAGGTCGCTCCCTGAGCAGCAGCCTGCGGGAAACAGGTTCCCCAGAAATCCTGTTCCTTCTTCATCTCTTCGCGGTCCTTGCGGAAATAGTCGCACCAGCCGCCTGACGGATTGTCACAGCTGCGATAGGCGATGCCAAAGCGCGGAAGATTGCCAAAGCGATCCTGGTATAAGGCACAGCAGCGAATTTTTTCCGCCAGAGTCATCTGCGAAACGATGCTTTTAATTTCTTCGGGTTTCCTGGTTTTCATAATGTATCCTCCTTTTTCTTATTTTAAAGTAAGGTCTGCCCAATGAATACGGTTCTTCCAAAAAGGCAGACCTGTTTTATTTATTTTTGTCTGTCATTCAGGTCGGCACGGATTTTGGCATACTTCTTGTCAAGATCATAAGGAATCATCAAAAGCAGACCAATCACACAAGCGGCAACAGAAACGGCACCATAAGCGATTTTAAACGCAAGATTAATTTGCGGAAATGCCTGGGCAATCGGTGTGCCCGCTGCAGCAAGCTCATTAAGCTCGGTGATATTTGCCTCGTAAGCACACCATACCAGCAGAGCGGATGTCAGCGCTCCGGAGATAGCAGAAGCTACCTTATTCAGAAAACCGTTGACAGCATTCTGGGTGCCTCCCATATTCTTTCCAAACTGCCATTCGGTGTAATCAAAGATATCCGGCATAATAGAAAAGTACATGGACTGACGGAATCCCATGCCCAGACCAACCAGGCCCAGCGCAACAGTAGCGATCGTAACATTGGATGTTATGAACAGAATCACATAAGCAGCACTGTCTACGGCAGAGCCAAAGATCATCAGGTTCCGTTTGCTGATTCCTTTTCCGTTAAGAGCAGCGGCCAGTACCATCGTAGGAATCGCACATGCGGTCAGCAGTGTGGAACCCAAAGGCTGTGCGCCCGGATCAGCAAGGACATATGTATAATAATACTGCATCGCGCCAAACATGCAGAAGTAACCAATAAACAGGCTAAGAGTGAAGCCCAGCAGAATGATGTAATACTTGTTCTGGAAAATATGCTTTAAGTCATCCAGAAAAGAAGATTTCTGCACCTGTCTGGATGGCGGGTTGATCTCCACAGTCATCAGGAAACAGACCGCCAGGATAACCACTACTATAATGGCCAGAATAATGTTTGTGTTGCGGTAACCGACAGCTTTTGCCGCATCGGAAACAGCATTGAAGGAATTGGCATCGCTGGCTCCGGCAAAGTACCAGATCAGGGGCAGGGTAAACATGGACGCCGTCATAGATCCAAGGTTAGAAAACACGGTACGGGTAGTGGCAATTTTCGTACGCTCCGCAGGATCGGCAGAAAGTGCGGACACAATCGGAGCCATCGGGATATTTACCATCGTGTAGCCAAAGGACATAATGAAGTAGGAAATAAATGCCCATGCCAGCTTTGCTGTACCGCCCCATCCGACAGGAACAGCAAATACCAGGGCCATACCTACAGCAAGCACCGGTGTACCTGCCAGCATCCAAGGCCGGTAGCGGCCGTGCTTTGTGTCGGTCCGGTCAATGAACACGACTATCATATAATCGGTAAAAGCGTCAATAAACCGGGTGGCAACCATCATTGCGCCGATGGCGCTGGCGTTAATGCCTGCACAGTTTGTATAATAAAACATCAGATAGGTATTTGCGACCAGATACGCCAGATTGCAGGCATAATCGCTGATACCAAAGCCGATGCGCTGCCGCCATTTGAAGGCGGAAGTCTGATAATAACTTGCCTCATGTTTCAGAACTTGCATAATTTTTATCATTCCTTTCCATAATATTTTGCAGACGCAGCAGCAATGCAGACTCATCCCGGGGCAGCAGACTCCGCTCCAGACGAAACAACACCGCCTTTTTCCGTCCATATTTATCCAGCCAGCTCTTTAGTTCTCCCGGGTCTGCCTGCTCCATGCGTCCTTCCGTGTCGACAGCGGTACGAACCACTGCCCGTATGGCAATGCCAAACGGATATATCCGGATTTTTTTCACACGCTGTATACAGGAAACCCGATAGGCGCTGACCGTTTTCTCCCTCCTATGATAGCTCCGGCCAAACCCTAACCGGAATGTTCCGGCCACAACATACAGAGAATCCTCATTTTCCATCAAAAACTGCCCGGTATGAATCAGCGTCCTGTCTGCGCAGATCTGGTACAGCAGCGCGGGAATGACTATAAGTATACAGATGCAGCTGAAAACTGTTGTATTGATCCTTGGAAAAGCGGCCGCAATGAGAATAACAGCCAGCATCACAAGTCCAACGGTACGTCCCATCAGGACTGCACGATATTTGGAAGATATTCTGTTTTTATCCCGATATGGCATTTTCATGATCCGTAATCATCTCCTCTTCATCTTTTTCATTTCAGAATTTTCGCAACAGTTCCATGGTTTATCCAGACTATTATGTATTCTCTTCTATACTCCGCACGATGCATACGCAGATTTTCTGTCATTGTCAGGCGTCTTTCGCCCGTCTCAGCCGGATGCCTATATACTGTGTTCCAGGCAGCGGAAGTTCAAAGCGGCCTTTACGGCATCCTATCGGTGTCACGGTCATGTTCCAGGTGTCTACAACATCGACATCAAACCAGGTACTGTCATCAATCCATATCTGCCTAAACGACGGCCGCCAGATACTATAGTAAAAGAAGTAGTAATCTCCCAGATAAGCAGCATCCTCCGGCACAGCCACATAGTCATCCCATTGGAAATGGACGTCGTCCCGCAGTTTTGCCAGTTTTAGGCCGCATCCCGGAACATCCTGCAGAAACTCCAGCAGAAACCGGAAACGCGGGGCGCTGTCCCCTTTCAGCTGTCCGCCGTGCGCCCACCAGATCTTATCGTCTTTGCTCAGATAAGTCTCTCCATGCCCGCAGTAGCCGCCCCTTAGAACAGCCTCCCAGGCCCTGCGCGTCAGTTCCTCCGGAATGAAATTACCCCAGCAGTGCGGAAAATCTCCCTCATAGCCAACTTCGTCCCAAATGACAGGCTTGCCGTAGCGCTCCCGAAGATCCTCTGTAAATTCAGTCGTTTTGTGATGGTCTTCCCGCTGGCAGGAACAGTGAGTAATCCAGTTTCGGCTGTAGTCATAAAACTTCTCACAGTTATGGATGGATGCCAGATGTCCGTAAGGGTCGGCTTCCTTTAGAGCCGCAGCCAGTACTTCCCAGTCTTCAACACCCAGGTGCTTGAGCTGTTCATACTCGTTAGCCAGCGACCACCACACATTTCGATATGCGCCATATCGTGCAGTCACATAGCGAATATAAAACAAATTGTCCTCCATAGACATTTTGGAGAAGCCCCAGCGGTCATAGGCATGGAACAGGATCATATCCGCCTCTATATTCAGCTCCATCAGACGGGAAATCATCTGATCATACAGCTGGAAAAATGCAGGGTTAAAGCGCCTAAAGTCCCAGTGATTGCCGGGAGCCGCGCCATTATCATCACTGAAATTCTGCCGGGTAAGAATACCGGCATCCATAGGCGTACCCTCATAAGGGAAACAGACCGGGTCCTGGAGACAAAAGTCGTAGTGCTTTGGCATCAGACAAAACCGGAGTTTGTTAAAATATCCTTTTTTCAGCTCCTGAAAGGTATTCTCTACAATATCAGGCTTTTGCAAAGCGAATGCATAGCAGGTGGTACCGACCGAATAATGTGGTTTTCCGCTGGCGTAAGCCAGATGGAACTGATTCTTCACACGCACCGGCCCATGGTTATTTTCCCCAGGTGCGACAGCCTTAAATGTCCCTTGCGTAGTTTCATCGGAAAAACTGCCAGAGACCGTGTAGGTGTACAGCCCCTCAAAAGAAGGCATAAAGCGGATGCGGTATACGCCGCCTCCATCGTAAAATCCGCTGACACGGACGGTTTCATCCGGACTTTGAAATACACCCTGGATTTTGTAATCTTCAAATGGATTCCCGGCCGTCTTTCCGGGAAGAGCCAGCTCGTAAACGCCCCAGCGTTCACAGCTTTCCGGCTGAGAATAGATTGTCTGCATAGCCACGTCCTCCTAATCGTTTCATGTAATCGCACAACACTCTCAACTGTACATTTTCATCCCGCGGCCTTGCACTGCCGCACTTTATGCTCCTTACTGTATTCATTTCCCTCTCCTTTCTCGTTTTTGATTAATGGAAATTGCTGTTTAAAAAGTGTTTATTTATTAAATTTTATAAACGTATTGTATAATATTTTTTCATTTTTTCAACATATTTATCGTATTTTTCAATAATTCGGCACTTTATTCAATATAGCATAAGTAACTTTTAATAAATTAGCCAAAAAAAGAACCAGTATTTAAATCAAATCGTTTAAATTTGTTTAAATACTGGTTTTCTCATATATCTATAATTTTTGTCCTTATGCACTGTCCCCCTTCATTAGTTTTGGAACAGCAAATACTTTAATCTTTGTATTCAGGGAACCATTGATTTCTCCATCCAAAAGACACATAGCCATAATCGCGCGTTCCATATGCGGGATACGTACGCACGTCAGTTTCAAATCCTGCACGACATAATCAGGCACCTCATCAATGCCTATCAGTTTCAGTTCTTCCGGAATCATAATCCCAAGCTTGCGGACGGCCGCCAGCAGGCCAATAGACACCTGGTAATTTTCCATAAGAAAGGCATCCGGTAATTTATGCGTATTCAAATAGTCAGCCGCCCGCCCTGAAATTTCCTCTATGGTATTTCCCAGCATGACCATGTCGCACTTTTGCGGAAACAATTCTCTTTTTGATAACAGATACTGGTAGGCCTCTCTGCGTTTGTTAAAATTATAAATGTCCTTGCCCGTACCTAAATAACAAATATCTGATGCGCCCGCTTTGTTTAGAACGCTTAATGCCATTTCCACCGCTCTGGTATTGTCAATGCAGACAGAACTGTAAGAGCCGTCCGGCATCTCATAGTCATAGATTACCAGAGGTTTATGTATCTGACGTATGATCTTGTGATCCATCACAGACATTTCTGTCCCATACAAAATGACACCGACCACTATGTCTAAATTACATTCATTTATAACCGCCTGCAGATCTTCATCTGTCTCATTCAGATAAGTAAGCCCATATAAATAGCCTCTTTTGCGTGCCTCAATGTTAAAAGTGCTCAAAACCTCTGACCAGAGATCCAGCTCCGGGTCACAGACTACATGTTTACGGTGATTCATGATTACAACTTTAATAATCCGGAGTGACTGCAGTTGCTTTTGCACGGTTTCTTCCAGTATGATGCCGTCATTTTTCTCCAACTGCGCAATGCATTGAAGAATTTTCTGCCTTGTCTGCTCATTGACTCCTGGCTTTCCATTAACTGCCAGAGAAACTGTCGCTTTTGAAATTCCTAAATATCTTGCTACGTCTGCCATTTTTATCTTCAAATGAAACACCTCTGTACTCAGTATTGTGAACTGCCCATTGTCTAAACCAATGTGCTTCCTGTTTCATCGGCCTTGCAGCCTGCGATCTCCGCAGGCATTGATTCGGGCCGCACACTGAGTGAAAAAATTTTCCTTATTAGGAATCCCGTCAGTAATCACCTAAAAGATGCTTTTTCCGCTCAATCATTTCGTCAATTCGTTCTATAAAAGAAGCCACATCCTTTACATTCTCACACCGTTTTACACTTCCGTCCGGATACACCCGTTTGGAAATGCTTCCGGCTCCTAATGCTGCAATTGTCTGCACTTCCTCCATAATCAGAATATTATATATCCCTGCCCTGCCTTCTTTTGCATATCCTGTATTTTCAAAATTGCCAGCCATATTTTTCTGACGGTAGAGATAATATGGACGCATGCCCATCTGCGCACAGGCAGACGCTGCAGTGTCCAGATGCTGCTGCGTGTTGATGATCTTAAGGTCCGCGTAATCTTCCTTATACATCTGCAGCCTGGCCGCACGTTTAAGGGCCAGGGAATGGACGGTGATGCTGTCCGGGTCAAGAGGTCTTATCATCTCCATTGTATGGATTACATCATCAAGCGTTTCCTGAGGCAGGCCCATAATCAGATCCATATTAATATTGTCAAATCCAAGGCTTCTTGCCAGATGAAAACTTTCTATTGTCTGTTCTACCGTATGTTTTCTGCCTATCAGATCAAGCGTTTCCTGTTTCATCGTCTGCGGATTAATGGATATTCTGGAAATTCCATGCGCCCGCAGCATTTCTAATTTTTCTTTATCAATACTGTCTGGCCGGCCGGCTTCGACCGAAAATTCCAGCACAGAGGAAAGATCAAAATTGCGCTCTATAGCTGTCAGAAGACGGTCAAGCTGACGAGGCAGCAGAGTCGTCGGTGTCCCGCCGCCAATATAAATACTGTTTAATGTACGGCCGGCAAACTGAGCGGCTGTATATTCGATTTCTTTTAACAGTGTATCCAGATAGAGATCTATGCGGTTCTCCCATACAGACAGCGGATATGACGTAAAAGAACAGTACAGACATGTGCTTGGACAAAACGGAATACCGATATACAGGCTGTATCCGTTTTCATAATCCAGCCGGTTTAAAAGGCGTAATTCACGGTTCGCAATCTGTATGCTTAAATCTATCTTTTCTTTTGACGTGCCGTACGTTTTTTCCATATATGCCGCAACGGCAGATTCATCTTTTCCCTGGCGAAGCATAGTCAGCGGAATTTTTACCGGACGCACGCCGGTCAGCGTTCCCCATGGAAGAGTCTTTTTCGTATATGCAGACAGCAGCTGATACAAATTCTGTTTCAGCAGATTTTTCGTACCCCTTCGGTCAGTATCGTCTACACTAAAAACCAGACTCTGTACCTTTTCACAATTTTTTGCTCCTGCCGCGGATACCGGCTCTGCATCACGGCCGTCTTCTGACATGGCAAGCCCGATTCTGCCTGGATAATAATCCACATAAATCCAGAGGCTGACAGGCTCTGTTATTTTCAAAGATGCTGTACACACAGAAACATTCTCTGATGAAAAAAACGCTTTCACCAGAGAATGGATATCATATTCAAAATCTTCTTTATTTAACTGTACTAAAATCATATTTTTCCTCTGTTTTTACACAAACGGATTATACTGTTTTTCATTTCCAATCGTCGTCCATTCTCCATGGCCCGGCAGTACTTTTGTATCATCCGGCAGCTGAAACAGCACTTCTTTAATGCCGCGCACAAGCTGTGACATGCTTCCTTTTGGAAAATCCGTCCTGCCTACTGATTCGTTAAACAGCGTATCGCCGCTAAATAAAATACCGTCGCTTTTTACATAAAAACAGACTCCGCCCGGCGTATGGCCCGGTGTATGGTATACATCAATTTCAAATCCCGCGGCTGACAGATGATCCGTCTTTCCATGAAAATATTTATCTGCAGTAAAGACCAGTTCCCTTCCAATCATGCCGCAGCAGTTGTATGCCGGATTTTCCATTACTGCTTTCTCGTCTTCGTGCACATAAACGGAAATCCCGTACTGTTCAGCCAGATTCCCTGCTGCCATACAGTGGTCAAAATGACCGTGTGTCAGCAGAACTGCTGCCGGCTGCAGCTGGTTTTTGCTGATATAGGCGCTTAATTTCCCTGCCTCATCGCCCGGATCAATAATCAGTGTCTCTTTCGTGTTACTGTTCACTGCTAAAAAACAGTTTGTCCCAACCATTCCTACCTGAAATTCTTTTACTGTCATCATTGTTCTTATCCCTGCCTGAATTTTTTTCAATATGATACCGCTGCCCGATTCTCTCCTGAATCTGCTGCTTCCCTTTGCGCTGGAAGATTTGCATGCCTCCGTCAGCCTGACGTCCTCTCGATATCCAGCACGCTTTCTACCTGGCGGATTTTTGTAATAATCTGGTTCATTTCATCCTTTCCCCTCGTCCCAAACGATATGGAAATCGTCGCCACTCCCTGTTTGCTTGTTTTGGAATGAATGGAATTGATATCAATTTCCCGTTCTGTAAAAATCCGGGTGATGTCAACCAAAAGCCCGGTACGGTTATTACCATATATCTTAAGTTCACCCAGATACAGCCCGTGTTCCCCGTCCCCGGAGCCTTCCTGCCATTCGGCTTCAATCATTCTTGTTTTTTCAATATCCGACAGATTCATCATGTTAATACAGTCTGTCCTGTGAATGGTGACACCTCGTCCTCTTGTAATGTAGCCGCAGATTTCATCGCCTGGCACAGGGCTGCAGCATTTCGCAAAATGAGCTGCCACATCACATAATCCGTTGACAATAATTCCGCTTTTAGAACCTGCCTGCAGATTTTTCGTGCCTCCTTCTGCGTTCTGCGCAAGCACCTGGTCGTCTGTAACAGGAATCGGATTGTCTTTGCGGTATTCGTCATACATTTTGTTGACAATGCTTGCTTCCTTAATACCTCCATGTCCTACCGTAGCCAGACAGGAATTCCAGTCATGAAAACCATATTTGCGGATGACCTTCATCTGATAATCCGGTTTGTTGATCAGCGAAAAATCAATGCCTTTCGCTTTGCAGCATGCGCTGATCAGTTCTTTGCCATGCTGAATATTTTCCTCTTTCAGTTCACTGCGGAACCACTGGTTGATTTTGTTTTTGGCCTGGGTACTTTTGACAATTCCCAGCCAGTCGTGGCTCGGTCCTCTGGAGTTTTGCGAGGTGATAATCTCTATCCGGTCGCCGTTTTGGATTTTATAGTCGATCGTCACTAATTTTCCATTGACTTTCGCGCCAATCATTTTATTTCCTACCGCGGAGTGAATACTGTATGCAAAATCCACCGGAGTAGATCCGTTTGGCAGATTTTTCACATCTCCGTTTGGTGTAAAGCAGAATACCGTATCCGAAAATAAATCCAGATCGCTTTTTAACAGGCTCATAAATTCCCTGTTGTCCGACATATCCTGCTGCCACTCTAAAATCTGACGGAGCCAGCTTAGTTTTTCCTCTTCCTGGCTGCCGCTGGATTTGATGCCGTTTGCAGATTCTTTATACTTCCAGTGCGCTGCAATACCATATTCTGCAATACGGTGCATTTCCACGGTCCGTATCTGGATTTCAAAAGGCTGCCCGTCCGACCCCATCAGCGTTGTATGCAGCGACTGGTAGCGGTTTGGCTTTGGCATTGCGATATAATCTTTAAAACGGCCGGGCACAGGCACATAATTCTCATGAATGACACCTAACGCTGCATAGCAGTCCATGACATTCCTGACAATAATCCGTATGGCAAATAAATCATAAATCTGATCAAGGGTTTTATTCTGATTCACCATCTTTTTATAGATGCTGAAAAAATGCTTTGCACGGCCGCCGATTTCTGCATGAATCCCGGCTCTTTCGATATGGCCGCGCACTTCGTCTGTAAGATTTCTGATATAGTCATCCTGTGCTGTCTTGCGCTGTGCTACCTGCTGAATCAGATCGTAATATGCATCCGATTCCAGATATTTCAGGCATAAATCATCCAGCTCGATTTTAACTTTAGAAATTCCGAGTCTGTGTGCAATCGGAGAATAGATATCCATGGTCTCACGGGCAATTTCCTTTTGCTTTTCAGGCCTCATATAACGAAGTGTACGCATATTATGCAGTCTGTCAGCCAGTTTAATCAGTATGACACGGATATCTTTCGCCATGGCAAGAAACATCTTCCTTAAATTCTCAGCCTGCACCTCCACTTTGTCCGCATCATAGGACAGCTGCCCTAATTTCGTAACACCGTCTACCAGAAGCGCTACTTCTGCTCCGAATTCATGGGCTATTTCTTCATCTGTCATGACCGTATCTTCCACTACATCATGAAGAAGCCCTGCTACGATTGTCTCTTTATCCAGCTCTAACTCTGCTAAAATCACAGCTACGCACAGCGGATGAATAATATACGCTTCCCCGGACCTGCGTTTCTGGTCTTTATGTGCAGCCGATGCAATCTGATATGCCTTTTCTACCTGTGTAATGTCCGTAGACGGATGATATTTACGGATACTGCTGATCAGTTCCCTGTATATCTCCTGAGGTTCTGCAAATTCAGGCATTTTGCGGATACTGTTTCTTTTTGCGCCAATCTTTGCTTCTAATTCTTCTATGGTTTCTGGAGTTCCTGTCATTTCAATCGAAATTTCTGCCATACATTTCACCTGCTCTCCTGGCTCTGTTCGTAATCACATATTATAATATTTAAGCATTATACTCAATTTTAATCAAAATTGCAATGACTGTGTGAAATTTCTGTGAAAGTTTGCCTGATATTTCGCCAGCCAGATGATAAAATGGATTATGAACAAATATGGATATCTGCCAGATTTTGAGAAAGAAAATTTTATTCAATGCCAGAAAGAACATGTTACTTATTGTTTTGTCCCGAAGTCTGGCGCGAGAATAGACAGGGTTTTATGAAATAAAATATGCGAGTGAATAGACTACGCTAAACACTCGCTGTTGTTGGTGGTTGTTAATTGAAATGATTACTATACTAGATAGATCATATCAAATTACCCTAAGACTGTAGACTATGCTATTTCTTAGAATGCTATTATTATACTAGGATAGTCAGCAAATGTCAAGATTATAACAAAATATTTCTCAAACCTAATACATCCTGTTCACTTGTATTATAACAATACAGTTTTTTGCGGTACACTTCTCCGATATTATAGAAATCTTTTGTTCCATTTATTTTTCGCAATAATGCAGACGGCAGAACATCAGCTATTTGCAATCCGATACAGTTGTCACCTTTAACCACAAATCCAACTGAAGACAAATGCTTATCAAAATCCTGTTGTGAAAAATAAACAGAACCATTTTGGATAAAACTGTAATAAATATGCTGTAGTTCAGCATTTTCATTAAACGATCTTGATTCGATACAGATTGAACCGATTCCGTCTAAATTTTTTAAAAAATGCATATAGCTTTTTAGCAATTCCACAAATGCAATATTGTAACATTTTACGGTTTTACTTTTATAAAGGCTGCTCATTTTACTTTGATCAAAATAAACGCCAATGGCAGTAAAATCTAATTTTTTAATTGTAACAGCAAAATCATTCCAAAAATTCTGTCGTATTGTGCCATCACTAAAGATTTTATATACTCCCTTTTTGTTATTCATTTCACTATAGTGAAATATAACATCTGACGAATTAAAATGACGTTTCTTCAAGGAATTAATTTCGCATGTAATTATATCCTCATAGTAATTACGTTTTACGCATATACCGCTCATACAAAAATACGGATTTTTTGATGTCTTTAATGTTTCATCAATAAACAATATGTACTCTTCCATTGATCCTCCGATTATTTTATTAGTATAAAATGCCCTCAAAAACATTATACTTTATCAATCGACAAAATGCTTTTAACCAATTTTTGCCCAATACAAGGTTTTTTGAAATATTTTTTCAACACCCAGACCCTTAATAAATGTCTGAAACGGTTCTTCCGCTTACCGGTCACCTAATTCTATTTTCTGGATAAGTTTATTTAATTTTCTAATTGTTGATATGTTGAAATAAAAAGGTTAGCTGCATAATCAGCAGCATTTTGACAATAAAAAGAGCGGTGACAAGCCCGCTCTTTTTATAAATCCTTATGCTATTTAATCATTGCTTCAATTTGTTTTTCAAGTTCTTCCAGATTTCCACCCTTTTCCTTTTCTGCTTTTATCATCAGTAAAAATTTGTAAATCATTTTCTGTTCAGTTTCTTCTCTTGCTATTTCTGCCTGATTCATTTCCCCGCCCATGGTTACCTCTCTTTCTCCTGCATGTCAAATATCTTGTCCTATCTGATAATGCAAGTATCAGCATATTGCAATTATTAAGTGATTTCAATTTTATATGCATGCCCAATCCCTGCGCTTGCACCATTGCAGTCCGGATTTACGCCGAAAAACGCGTTTAGAATGCCTGTGCCCGCTTCGGCAGATAAATAAATCTCAAAATTTACCTCCACCGCCCCCATGCGTAGCACCTGATGACGATGTGTGTGTACTTGAACCTCCTGACTGGCCTGCATACTGGCTGCCGGTATCTTTCGGCCGTTCCACACGGCTTATATGCTTATACAGAAACAAATCCTTTTCTTTCGTCAGTTTCATACTGCCTGCTTTTACATAATTTTCTGCTCCCGCCTGGCTGTGCACTGTCTTGAGCCTGCTTTTCATGTATTCAGCCGCTAGGAATGAAATCAAAAATCCTGCACCCAGTGAAATGAGCAGCGCTCTGAGAACGCCGAACGGCTCCTTTGGAAGAAAATCTGTATCATAAGGCGTGCCCGTCTGCGCCTGTGTCAGAAAGTCATCGCACAGCCTGGCAAATACTGTAAATGCTTCGGCATATTCTCCTTCTTTCAGGTCATCCAGAAACTGATCTGACATATATTCCAGGCCCGCATCTGTAACAGCCGTTATGCCTGCGCCCCTTGTTGATATATGCCAGTCCCTTTCTTCCATGCTTATAAGAAAAAGTATCCCGTCTTTTTCATCCCCAAAACCATAACCATTCTGGTCATAAAAATCATCGGCATACTCCATTGGAGTTTTGCCTTCCAGTGATTTTACCGTAACCACTACGATGTCTGCCTGCTGCCTGAGGCTGATTTCATCCAGCTGATCCAAAAGCTGTGTTTCCTCATTATCTGAAAGCAGATCCGCCAGATCTGTAAGCCTTGACACTGTGTTCCCGGCTGCAGATACAGGATATGCTGAAAAAATAAGAACAGCCAGCAGCAGACATATCATATGTAAAACTTTTTTCATATGCTACATTCTCCCTCCTAAAGCAGCCACATCAGATACGTCAAAATATACACCAGGGCACCTGTCAGTCCCGTCAGTCCAAGCAGCCATTTTATGTATGCAGCCCTGTCTAAAGGCAGGTCTCCTGCCATCTTCCCGCTCTGTCCGTTCATGGCAAACAGATAGTTCTGCCCGTTCCATGTCGTGCTCAAAAGCCATACCGGAAAAAGGGCATATCTGACTTTCCCGCTGTTTAGCTGTATGCTGCATGCTTCATTTGTTACGGCTGAATAACCTCTCACTGTTGCGTCAAATGCTTCCCGGGCGCTTCTTTTGATACGTTCATTGGCACGCCCGATACTCTTTCCGCTGTCCTCATCATATTTATCAGCCAGATAGCCCGCCAGATACGCGGTCTGAAAATCCACTGCTTTTGAAAAATCAAACGGCTCCAGAGATTCCATCATATCGTCCGGCATCCTGGAAGAACCGTCTACAGGAACACGCTCAAATTTCATGCTTCCGCCCCGGCTGACGTTAAAATAGTCTGTTTCCATATAATCATATCTGCCATCGCTCCATGCCCGGATTTTTGACGCCCGGTAACGCATCGATACATCTGCCTCAGCATCAAACAGCCAGAACGGTACATACACGCCTTTGATTTCATCGATATGGTTTTCCATTTTAAATGCTTTGGGAAGCAGGCGTTTTCCTTTATAAAAGTTTTTTAGCGCCGCTTTTGCAGCTTTTTGATCCAGCTGAAACGGTATCACATAATCCGGTTTTAATGCCCCGCAAAGCCGGCCTGTCAGAACGACCGGATTCCCGCAAAACGGGCAGGATGAGGCCGCCGTATTTTCATCACATGCAATCTCACCGCCACAGGATTTACAGACATACGAACGCAGTCCGTCTTCCTCGCCGTCCTGCCACTCTCTTCCGCCCGTTTCTTCCCATCTCATATCATCCGGCTGTTCATTTTTCAGTTCGCTGTCATAGCCTGCCAGTGTCTCCATTTCGAATTCTGTATCACAGTACGGACACTTCATTTTCTGCAGCGTACTATGAAACGCAATGGCTCCGCCGCAGCACGGACATTTATATTCTTGTATTGCTGCCATTTTCCCTCCTCCCGGAAACTGCCAGCCGTGGTCTGCAGACAGTTCCTTACCGCTGCAGCACGGCCTCTGGCTTTACGGTAACTGTGTTATTTCACATCATTTTCATCGAATATATCACCGCATTCCGGGCAGAATTTTGGCGGATGTGCAGGATTTTCCGGTTCCCATCCGCATTTGTCACATTGATAAAGCAGCTCGCCTGCCGGTTTTTTTGCGCCGCATTCCGGACAGAATTTTCCTTTGTTCACTGCGCCGCACGCACAGGTCCAGCCACTGCTGTTTACAGGTTTCGCTGCGCCGCATTCCGGGCAGAATTTCCCTTTGCTCACTGCTCCGCATGTACAGGTCCAGCCGTCTGCCTTCACAGGTTTTTGTTCTGTCTGCTGTCCCATGGCAAACAGATTCTGCACATTCGCACCCCCTGCATTCACCGCCATGCCCATGCCGGCAAATCCATGCACAGCGCCGGCTGTATTGGAAGCCGCCGCTTTCATGGCATCTGCCTGGGCTCCTGCCAAAACAGCACCCGCCATATTCGGGTTTTGCAGCACAGCCGTGCGCTGAAGCTGTTTGATCATGTCTGCGTCTTCATCCGGCAGAGTCACAGAGCCAAGCGCAATGCTGACTACTTTCAGTCCTCTCAGCTCTCCCCACTTTTTCGAAAGCGCTTCATTCATGGCATTTTCCAGCTCCTGTGTATGCGAAACAATCTGGTTCGGACGCATCTTAAGATCAGACAGCTTCCCGAATGCAGGCTGCAGGGCACTGATAAATTCCGCCTTCAGCTGCGTGTCCAGTTCTTCCCGTGTGTAGTCTTCTTCCACATTTCCGCAGACATTCGCATAAAACAGCAGCGGGTCAGCAATTTTATAAGAATATGTACCGGAACAGCGCACCGAGACATCCACATCCAGGCCGATTTTAGAATCCACTACCCGGAAAGGAACCGGATTCGGCGTCCCGAATTTATTGTCTGTCAGCTCCTTCAGATTAAAATAATACACACGCTGTTCTCTGCCTGTATCACCGCCAAATGCAAAACGCCTGCCGGCTGTCTTAAAAGTCTCAGCCAGGCCTTTCCCAAGCCCGCCTGTGAAAATGCTAGGCTCCAGCGACGCGTCATACCGGAATTCACCCGGCTCTGCGCACACCTCTGTTACTTTTCCCTGATCGGTAATGATCATGCACTGGCCGTCGGCTACTGCAATCACGCTCCCGCTAGAAATAATACCGTCATTTCCCTTTTTATTAGACGAACGGGAACCTGTGCGTTTCCTGCCTCTCGTAACCATGACATCTTTTTCCATTGCGTCACAGTAAAAAAATTCTTTCCACTGGTCAGCAAGTGTTCCTCCCGCTGCAGCCATTCCTGCTTTTATAAGTCCCATTTACTGAATCTCCTTTCTTTTTTATCAGACAGTCCGTATCAGACACTCCATATCAGACAGCCGGCAGTTTTTTCAGGCTGCGGCCCGCCTCTTCCATGCAGGCATGTAATATAACTGGCAGCCCTGCCCTGGTGTTTCAGAAACTGCCAGCCGGATGATACCGGATTATTATGTGATCAGTCCCTGCGGAAAATATCCCTGGTATAGACTTTATCCTGCACATCATCCAGGCAGCTGTCATACCGGTTCGCAATGACCGCCTGGCTTAATGATTTAAATTTTTCTATATCATTGACAACACGGCTGCCAAAGAAGGTCGCACCGTCTTCTAACGCCGGTTCATAAATGATTACCGTCGCCCCCTTCGCTTTGATCCGCTTCATAATACCCTGAATGCTGCTCTGGCGGAAATTATCCGAGTTGCTTTTCATTGTCAGCCTGTATACACCCACAATGACTTCTTTTTCCAGTGCCGCATCATATTCCCCGTTTGCCTCATAGCATCCGGCAATTTCCAGCACACGGTCTGCAATAAAATCTTTTCTCGTCCGGTTGCTTTCCACAATTGCAGACATCATATTCTGCGGAACATCTGCATAATTCGCTAACAGCTGCTTCGTATCTTTTGGCAGACAGTAACCTCCATAGCCGAAGGACGGGTTGTTGTAATGGCTGCCGATACGCGGATCTAAACATACTCCGTCGATAATCTGCCGGGAATCAAGCCCCTTCATCTCCGCATACGTATCCAGCTCATTGAAATACGAAACCCGCAGTGCAAGGTATGTATTTGCAAACAGCTTGACTGCCTCTGCCTCCGTAAATCCCATTACAAGTGTATCGATATCTTCTTTCAGGGCACCCTCCTGCAAGAACGAAGCAAACGTATTTGCCGCTTTTAAAAGCCGGGCATTTTCCACATCCGTCCCTACAATAATACGGCTTGGATACAGATTGTCATATAATGCCCTGGACTCCCGTAAAAATTCCGGGCTGAATATAATATTGTCACAGTGATACTTTTCTCTTACAGATGCCGTAAATCCAACCGGTATCGTAGACTTAATGACCATTACCGCATCCGGATTATATTCAATCGCCAGCCGGATAACTGCTTCCACAGCGCTTGTATCAAAAAAATTCTTCCTGCTGTCGTAATTCGTCGGCGCTGCAATTACGATAAAATCAGCGTCTGTATAAGCTGTTTCAGCGTCCAGCGTTGCTGTCAGATGCAGATCCTTTTCTGCCAGATATTTTTCTATATATTCATCCTGGATCGGAGATTTGCGCTGGTTAATCATATCCACCTTTTCCGGTACAATATCAACCGCGATAACTTCATGATGCTGGGACAGGAGGACTGCCATGGACATTCCCACATATCCGGTACCTGCTACTGCTATTTTATACTGTTTCTTTGCTTCCATAATTTCGTTCTGTTTCCTTTCCTGTATTCAGATTGGTTTTCGCACCTTTGATCCGCAGAAATAAAAAGTCCCTGCTTACATATAAAAATCCTTATACCACTCTGCAAACTTCTTAAGCCCGTCTCTTAAAGGTGTAGAAGGTCTGAATCCAAAGTCCTTTTCTAATGCCGCAGTATCCGCATACGTTACCGGCACATCTCCTGGCTGCATTGGTACAAGTTTTTTATGCGCCTCAAAGTCATAATCCGGCGCAAGCACGCCTGCAAGCACCAGCTCCTCCTGTAAAATCTTCACAAAATCCAGCAGATTCTCCGGCTGGCTGTTTCCGATATTATAAAGCGCATACGGCGGTTTTGGCAGACCGTCTTCTCCGGCTGATTTCTCCGGCGCTGCCTGCATGACGCGCCTGATTCCTTCTACAATATCATCCACATACGTAAAATCCCGTCTGCAGTTTCCATAATTAAATATTTCTATCGTCCGGCCAGCCCGCAGCTTGTCCGTAAATCCGAAATATGCCATATCCGGGCGTCCGGCCGGGCCGTATACGGTGAAAAAGCGCAGTCCTGTAGACGGAATATTGTAAAGTTTGGAATATGCATGAGCCATCAGCTCATTGCTTTTTTTCGTTGCAGCATAAAGGCTGACCGGATGATCCACTTTGTCGTCTGTGCTGTACGGTATTTTCTTGTTTGTGCCATAGACCGAGGAGGAAGAAGCATATACCAGATGCTCCACTCCTTCCATGCCGTCGTCATAAGAATGGCGGCATGCTTCCAGAATGTTATAAAATCCTATCAGATTTGATTCTATATATGCATCCGGATTTGTAATGCTGTAGCGTACCCCGGCCTGTGCTGCCAGGTTCACCACCACTGCAGGCTGATACCTGGAAAACACCGAATCCACAAGAGATCTGTCTGCAATGGAACCCTCTATAAAATTCCACGACGAACCCGGACAGGCAGCTGCCTTTTCTTCAATCTGGGACAGGCGGTACTTTTTAATATTTACATCATAATAATCATTCATATTATCAATGCCAGCCAGATGTACGCCCGGAACTGTCCCAAGCAGGTCCAGTACAAGATTTGCACCGATAAAACCGGCTGCCCCGGTAACCAGAATGGTTTTTCCTGTTAATGTTACGTTCTGCTTTTTCATTTTATTTATCCTCTTTTATTTTTAGAATGCTGAATGCCCTATGGGTATATATTATAGCCGAAGCTGGCAGATTATACAACCCGTCAGCTATTCTGCCAGAAAGAATCCAGTATCTAAAAAGGCTGCCGCACTAAGTAAATATATACAGGACATAGCATATCATAAAGATTCAAACCAGCTATATCCTGTATTATTTTACTTAATGCGGCAGCCTCTTGAGGCCTTATCTGAATCGCACAGAACACTTGGGAAAACCAGTCTATTCGGCCTGCATTTTTTGAAATACACTTTTCAGCTGCGGATAAATACTGCGGAATATCTGATACCGTTCTTCATATAGCGCAGCCAGATGTGCATCCGGTTCTTCTGTTTCAGTTACTTTCACAATCACAGCTGCTGCTTCAGCAGTGTCTTTATACTCGCCGTTTGCCACCGCCGCCAGCATAGCCCCGCCAAGCGCCGGGCCTTCTTCGCTTGCAAGTGTATCGACTTTGATGTTTAATATATTTGCAGTGATTTTTTTCCACAGCGGGCTTTTTGCACCGCCGCCGCAGATTTTTGTGCGTTCGATCTGAATACCCAGTAGTTTTGCCACTTCAAACGAATCCCTGAGTGCAAATACAACGCCTTCTAACACTGCCTGTGTCATATCTGCACGCGTAGTATCCATTGTAATGCCGGTAAATGTTCCCCTTGCCTTCGGGTCATTGTGTGGCGAACGCTCTCCCATCAGATATGGAAGGAAATAAACATGATTTTCACCCAGCTTCGTAATGCCTTCCTGCTGCGCTGCAAAATCTTTTGTGTCTAAAATATCTTCCATCCACCATTTATTGCAGGAAGCTGCGCTCAGCATGCAGCCCATCAGATGATAATGCCCGTCAGCATGCGCAAAAGCATGGAGTGCATTGTGGCTGTCCACGGCAAACCGATCACTGGCAATAAATATGGTTCCGCTTGTACCAAGGGAAATATTGCAGCTGCCGTCTCCTACCGTGCCGGTGCCTATAGCTGCAGCCGCATTATCCCCTGCCCCGGCGGCAGCAATCACTGTCTGCGGCAGCCCCAGATCTCTGGCTGCCTGCGGCAGAAGCGTGCCTATTTTTTCATAGCTTTCAAAAATATGCGGCAGCTGGCTTTCCGTAATCTGACATATTTCCAGCATTTCCTTTGACCAGCATTTGTTTTTTACATCCATCAGAAGCATACCCGAAGCATCAGAAACATCTGTACTGTGCACACCGGTCAGCCTGTATGCAATATAATCTTTTGGAAGCATGATTTTTGCAATCCGTTCAAACAGCTGCGGCTCATGCTTTCTCATCCACAGCAGTTTTGGTGCTGTAAACCCGGCAAATGCGATATTTGCCGTATACTGTGACAGCTTCTCTTTTCCGATTGTTTCATTCAGATATTCTGTCTCTTCTGCAGTCCTGCCGTCGTTCCACAATATAGCCGGACGAATTACCTCGTCCTTATCATCCAGCACGACCAGCCCGTGCATCTGTCCGCCAAAGCTGATCCCGCCCACCTGGCTTTTATCTGCATCTGCAGTCAGTTCTCTGATTCCTTCCACACATGCATTCCACCAGTCTGCAGGATTCTGCTCAGACCAGCCCGGTTTTGGAAAACAAATCGGATATTCCTTCGAAACTATATTTTCAATCGTGCCGTCCGCCTGCATCAGCAGCAGCTTTACGGCAGATGTGCCCAAATCCACACCTATGTACAGCATAATTTCTCTCCCTGTCTGACTGGCGGCAGATTCATTCTCTGCCTGCCGCCAGTTTCTGCCTGATTATTTAAAAGGGTTCTCAGTCCGGTAAAGCATTCCCTGCGGATGATTAAATCCGATTTCATCCGGGTCTGTTCCGATTAATTTAAACACTTCATAAAGGCTCTTTCCAAAATGTCCGAATGTTACAGCTCCATGATGCGGGAAATTGCCTTCAATTAACACATGACGGTAAAATCTTCCCATCTGCGGGATTGCAAATACACCAATGCCGCCAAACGATTTCGTAGCTACCGGAAGCACTTCGCCCTGTGCCACATAAGCCCGCAGTTTTGCATCAGCTGTGCTCTGCAGCCGGAAGAATGTAATATCGCCAGGAATAATGTCGCCTTCGAGCGTTCCCTGTGTCACTTCTTCAGGAAGTGCGCGCGCCATAATCATCTGATACTTCATAGAACAGGAAGATAATTTGCCCGAGAATGTATTTCCGCAGTGGAATCCCATAAACGTATCCTGCTGCGTATAATTAAATTTTCCTTTAATACTTTCTTCATACATGTCTGCCGGAACCGTATTATTAATATCCAAAAGTGTTACGGCATCTTCGCTGACACACGTGCCGATAAATTCACTCAGCGCTCCGTAAATATCTACTTCACAGGAAACCGGAATTCCTCTGCCTGTCAGACGGCTGTTGACATAACAAGGCACAAATCCAAACTGTGTCTGGAATGCAGGCCAGCATTTTCCAGCTATCGCAACATAGCTGCGGTATCCCTTGTGCTCTTCAATCCAGTCAAGCAGTGTCAGCTCATACTGTGCCAGCTTTGGCAGAATTTCCGGTTTCTGATTTCCGCTGCCAAGCTCTTTTTCCATATCTGCCACAACTTCAGAAATACGTGCATCATCTTTGTGTTTATGGAATGCTTCAAATAAATCCAGTTCGGAATTTTCCTCGATTTCCACACCCATGTTATACAGCTGCTTAACCGGGGCATTACATGCCAGAAAATTGGAGGGACGCGGGCCAAAGCTGATGATCTTTAAACTGCTGAGTCCGACAACAGCCCGTGCAACTGGCAGAAACTCATGAATCATATCTGCACACTCTTCTGCCGTTCCGACCGGATATTCCGGGATATATGCGCGCACATTGCGCAGCTTTAAGTTATAACTTGCATTCAGCATGCCGCAAAATGCATCTCCGCGTCCGCCAATCAGACTGTCGCCGGATTCTTCTGCAGCTGCCACAAACATTTTCGGTCCCTCAAAATGCTTTGCCAGCAGTGTTTCCGAAATTTCAGGGCCAAAGTTGCCAAGATAAACGACCAGCGCGTTACACCCTGCTTTTTTAACGTCTTCAAGCGCCTCCTGCATATGAATTTCACTCTCTACAATGCAGACCGGACATTCATAAATATCTGACTCATCATATTTTGCACGGTATGCTTCTGTCAGCGCTTTGCGCCTGTTTACAGAAAGACTCTCCGGGAAACAGTCACGGCTTACGGCTACAATGCCGGCTTTTACTTTTGGAATATTTTGAAACATAAAAACCCTCCTTTAAATTTCTATTCATATGAATTTCTGTTTAAATCACTGATATATTCATTATAGAAATCAGAGAGAAACCCTGCAACCGAAAACTTGTCAGAATTATAGCAGTTTTTTGTCATGAAATAATATCCCTCTGTGAATACCTATCGCTCAGGCAGGGTATGCTGTCTCCTCCGTTCTTTATTGACCTGATTAAAAAAAGATGATATAATAGCAGTGTTACTGCTAACCATAACAAATGGTTATACAGATTAAATATTTTATGAAATTTCATGAGTTATCCGGATGCCGGACAGTCTATTGGTTACCCGGACGCCGGACAGAGACATAGAAATTCATTCAGTACCAGCCGGGAACAGAAAAAGGAAAAAGTGTCTCTTCCCAGCGTCCAGCCGGTCTATACCGGGCGGTATCAAATCTTTTGACGAAATGAGGAATGAACTCAATGAAACCAGTAAAGCCAGCTGATTCACCTATTACATATTTTATAAGCAGATCCGAACAGGCCGAATGGATACTTTTTATCCACGCCGCTTTCGTCGATCATAATATGTTTAAAACACAGTTTGAGTATTTTGAGAATAAATATAATATTCTGGCTATTGACATCATTGGCCACGGACAGTCTTCTGAAACTAAAAAAGGCGATTCCATCAATCAGATGCCAGAGTGGATCTATGACATTTTAAAAGCTGAAAACATTGAGAAAGTACATATTACCGGTATTTCACTGGGTGCAGTTTTAGCACAGGCATTTGCTAACCGTTATCCATCTGCAGTAAGCTCACTGGCTTGTTTTGGAGGATATGACATAAATAATTTTGACGCAAAAATGAAAAATGATAATAGTACAAAGCAGAAGCTGATGATGCTGAAAGCTCTCTTTTCAGTGAAATGGTTCGCAAAAGCAAACAAGAAAATTTCTGCATATACTCCACAGGCTCAGAATGAATTTTATGCCATGAATATACTCTTTCCCAAAAAGTCATTTATGTTTCTGGCAACGCTCAATAATATGATAAACAAATATAAAACCGGGCAAAGGAGTTATCCTTTGATGATTGGATGCGGAACATTTGATTTTCCAATGGAGTTAGAGGCAGTAAAGGCATGGAAACGCAGTGAGCCTGACTGTACAGCCGTTATTTTTGAAAATGCGGGACACTGTGTTAATATGGATGTACCGCAGGAATTTAACAGGACAATGGAGGAATTCTGGAAAAGTGCAGGTCCCGGGAAATAGCTGCATTGTCACAGGTGATATACTGCTGCCGGTGAACAGAATGCCCCAGGCTGCCCTGGAGCACGTAATAAAAAAACGAGACCCATAATACCCGGATTCCATGAGGCACGGGGAACACAGAAAGGATATACATCGTAAGATTTGTTTGAACTGATTATCATTTGCTAAAATCATAATATAACATTACTTAACTGATTATTTCAAGAATATCATCGAGTCTTCTTTCCAGAAATCCCAGCTTCTTAGAAAGCATAATCCTCCAAAGTCTATCTTCGTTTTTTTCTACTAAATCCTGAAAAATAGCACAGCACGAATTGCTGATTCCAAAACGCTTCTGTATACTTTCAAACGCATAATCGCAAGTGTACTGATACATAATAATCATGTCAAAATAGGTCAGTAAAATATTCCTAAGAACATTCAGCTGCTTCTCATCCCAGACAGTACTAATAGCTTTGGGGCTGACATACTTAAGAATCAGATTTTCAAAACAGTAATCTGCCATCTCTTTCAGCTTATCTTCCGAAAGTTTATTTATAAAAACAGCATTCTCCCACGATTTTAACAATTGCTCTACATATTGTTTGAGCCATCTTATAAATTTATCATTTTTATTATAATCCTGCATCTGTTCGAAGCTCTGCCAGAACGAATCCTTATCTTCTATCTGGCTAACCTGCATAGGAACCGCATCTATAAATTCTTTTAATGCTTTCTCAAATTCATCTGAGACATTTTCTGGAAGTCCCATATTATCACCATTTACATATTGATTCAGATGATGCTCTCCCATCTCTAATATATTAGTAAACATCTTCGAAAAATCTTGAATCCCATTTTCTTGGGATTCTATACTCATTTCTTTCATTTTTCCTCCTTTTCTCTTTCCTAAAATAATAACTGCCTGTCCATTTATAGTCTAACATATCATCTACCAGCCTGTTGTATTTAAACTTTATTGCCTCTTCTTTATCCGGGTTAAGGCCATCCAGCTGCAAATCATACTTAATTTCTCTACTGTATGAAATTTCTATTGCATTCATCAATTTATCACAGTTTTTATAGATCAGTCCGTTCATTTTTTCATTGGACATTCCACCCTCAGATTTCAAACAATATTCCAAAAACTTCCTTCCATCAGCTGTCAATGAAACCTGAACGCTTTGCTGTTTTTTACGCATATTAAAAAAACTATTGCCCTCTGTAAGTAAAGCATCCATCTGTTTCTCTGTTAGATTCATTTTTTTTCGCAGCTGTATGAGTTCCATTCGTTTTTCTTTACTAAGCATTTCTGCTATCTTCGCCATCGCTGTGAATCTTTTGGACAGTTCCTCATATTCCTTCTCTTCACGCTGCAGTTTTTCCTGTTTTTCATATAATTCATACAACATATTCATATGACTTAAATACGATGTATCACGAATCAGTTCTACAAGTGAATCACCAAGAAATTCTGTGGTCTTCGTATACACTACTTCGATCACTTTTTTAATCGTCTCTGCTAATGCCGTCTCTCCGCCATCTTTTTCTGTCGTGATCGCACTCATACAACAATTTTGCATATAATCTTTGTAAGAATCGTTTATAAACCCATAGATCTGGGTTCTTATCGCATCTTTACTCATACGCACTTTATATCTTTCATTAAACTCGCTCTCCAATGAAACCATTTCTTCCAGCAGAATATTTTTTGATCCTGTCCGAATATATCCAAAAAGTGCACTGGCCGATTCAAATATATACTTTTCTTTCTCCCTCTCATCAGCAATATTCCAAAATTTTTTTTCAATTCTGTTTTATTCATATGCGCACCTACTCTGAATTTTAATTAACTTCTTTTATTGAAAAACTTAATTTTCCATCTTTTTGTTCCGTCTGTTTAAATTTTAACACCAAAAGCTTGCTAGAACAAGCTTGCTTACAATGATTCGCACACTCATTTTGACTATATTCTATAGTCAGAGTCGTCCTGTCTGTCTTTTGCTTAGCAGGAAGGGAAATAAAACCAATTCTTTTGTCGGTTCCATTGGAACTACGAGCCGAACATGTATTGGCAACCAGCACTGCACAATTATATTCTCCTGCCATTTCTTCTGCAGAAGATTTCAAATCCATAGAATTCGTACAGGCTGGAACGATCAATATATCTGTACCAATACATTTATGAAATAACTTTATATATTCATTTTTTAAATCTTTACATATTGCAACACCTATTCTTCCCAATCTGGCAATTTCCAGAACAGAATATTCTTTGTTCTTCTCATGATCCAGAAGTTCGCGATACTCTTTTCCTTCAAATGTATGTATATATGGTTCTTTCTTTAGATATTCAAAAATTTTTTTTCCATTTCCATCAGTTACGACAGATTTATTTGTTTTATTCTTCCATACAGAACCGTTTACAATAACTTGAGGACGTTTTTTGCTTCTCTGAATACTCAGTTCCTCATACATACTTTCTGTTAGCAGCATTTCTGGATAAATCAAAAAATCCACATCTTCATTTTCACTTTTGACGACAGAATCTATATAACGTTTCTTTAAAATCATTTCTGCATCTGGATATATTTTATCTATATAGAACGCTTTCTGCTGGCATTTCGCATCCAATATCTTATCTAACGGCATATCTGTCAGCGGAACTATTTTAAATACAAGCTTGTCTCTATCAAAGAAATGTTTTGCAATCGGATGCTCCTTTTCCAGATGGTAAATGTTCATAGGATAATCCTCTATTTTATCTTCATCCCATATTATATAATTCACCATATATTCGTCTAATCTGGAACAGGCGCAGACCCCTCTATTTCTAAATAGCGAAAATTCACTTCCAGTTTCTTTTCTATAATGCATATCTCCCTGCAATACAAATGTATCCCGCAGTTTTGGAATGATTTTAATTTTATTATTATACTGCTTATTTAGTGCATTATATTTAATAATGTCATGCCGTTCTGTCAGACCCCTGTGTACTCTGCTCTTTACCAGATCATCTATATAATACACAACTGCATAACATCTTTCTATTGTTATCCCTGCGTTTAGATAATCATACATAAAATCCTTTAATTCATCAAATGCTGCCCTCTCTCCTCTTTCATGTTCCTCACATACATATCTGTTTAATGCATTATAAACATTTTCATACATATCTTCATTAAACAACTCAAATTCATAGGATTCGTTCTTCAGTTCATTTAAAATATACGAACTGCACAAAGCCAGCAGGTCATAAATCGTTCCTATTATTTCCAACTGCTGTATCATTGGTATATCACTATTCTTTGCAATAACCGCTCTAACCAGCCGCACGGAAGTCCAGACTTTCACTGCCTTAACCATTCTCTGTTTTTCCAAGCCGCTCTAACCAGCCGCTGTATTTCATCAGTAAGTCAAAGGAACCATAGCGCTGAAGAATTTCTGGCAGCTGGCTGACAGGACCGTTCTGAAACAGAACCAGAAGTTCTTCCATCAGCAGTATCTCCTGTATTTCATGCTGTGTGATATCTGAATGATTTTTAATATAATATATAATTTCACTGCTCCAGATTATATTTTTGATCTGGGTTCCATTTAGCAGATGAGTAAACCCGCTTTTCACCAGATGTGCATACTCTTTATTTAAATTTATATGTTCAATGTCAGCATAGGACGGGCCTTTTTCATTTATCGTTTGTGCGATGCCAAATATACAGTCTAAAATCTCATCAAAACTTTCCATAGTATACAGCCCTCCCTTTTAAATTCTCTCTGCCATACATTTCAGCCTGAAATCCCGGCGCTGGATTATTATGATGTCTCCATTATAACACAGATTTCCTTAAAATAGTCTGACAAATTACTTAATATTTCTTACATTTTTAAAATCCTGGAAGTTAAGATAAATTTTAATACAAAAAAAGAAGAGCTGCCGCACCAAGTAAAATATTCAAGACATAGTATATATCATAAATATTTAAACGAACTATATCCCATATCATTTTTCTTAATTTGGCAGTCTTCCTTATTATATCGTTTTATTCTTTTTTATATCCTGGTTTTGTTATTTTACTATCCTGTTTTGCTATTTTTATATCCTGGTTTTGCTGTTTTTCTATATCCTGGTTTTATTCTTTTTATATCCTGGTTTTGCTATTTCTATATCCTGGTTTTATTCTTTTTTTACCTTCCGTTTTTTCCGGTACTCTGCCGGCGGCATTCCGTAACGCCTGCGGAAGGACTTTGCGAAACTGCGGCTGTCTGGGAACCCGCAGTCTGACGCAATCTGGCCGACAGGAAGCTGCGTGTTCATTAAAAGCCGGTATCCGGCCTGGGTGCGCAGTTCCAGTACATAGGTTTTATAATTAATTCCCGCATATTTTTGAAACATTTTGGACAGATACGCCGGTGAAAACCCAAAAATACGGGCCACTCCTTCCAGCGTCAGGTCTTCCCTGTAATTTGCCTGGATGTAGTTCGTAATATGGGAAAGCCTGTCCAGGTTTTTATGCTGCCGGATATGTTCTTCATCCGCTTCCGGCATCCGGTAATCTGTCACAAGCAGATACATCAGTTCATAAAAACTGCTTAAAATGCGAAACAGATATCCTTCTTCTTTCTTTTCATATGCTGTATGCATCTGCTCTATCAGCTCCGCCAGCCTGTGATCTTTCTGACAGGAACGAAACAGCTGCAGACTGTCCGCATCTTTGAGATATTTTTCAAACAGGCCTCTCGGAATCTGCATCACCAGCGTATAATTAGGATCCGGACAGTCGATGCTGTGAACTTCATTAGAATTGACAATCATAAATCTGCCCGGAGAAAGCCTGTACAGCTGCGTGTTGATATAAAAATCCATGCAGCCTTCCAAAACAAGAAATATTTCCACCGAACGGTGCCAGTGCCTGGTTACTTTGTAGCTGCCATCCTTTCCCTCAAATACAAACAGTTTAAACGGCAGGTCTTCATTTGGCAGCACCAGTTCATGCCTGAAATCCATGTGATCATCCCCCTGCTGACTGGCTCTGGACATGAAACGGCAGCTGTCTGGATACAGCCGCTTTTACATTAACCGGCTACAGCCATGATTCCCTTCGTATGCATTCTCTTGCGTTTTCCATTCTTATCAATATAGTTAATATAATATGGATAAATCTCTACTTCTACGATTTCGCCCTGCTGCTTTCCGTCTGCACTGCCGGTCTTCACACATTCCATGTCTTTGTAATTCTCTGCTTTATACATCTGTCCCGGCCTGATTTCATCCCGGCTGTAAAATCCTGCCGATTCCAGATACTGGTTCAGCACGGCTAAGAGTTTTTTCTCAAATTCTGCTTTTGAAGTCTTCATTCTGCCGGAAACCGATTCCAGGATTTTATTGACCAGCTCCTCCTGTACAACGGCAAGGAACGCCTGCAGGACTTCCTCTAAATCAGCACCAGCCGAAAACTGCCTGGCCGTAGCGCGTATATTTTTCTGATATCTGTCATACATTTTCTTATAAGTATTCTGATCCGGAACTCTTTCAAAGAAGTGATCCAGAACAGAGGTATTGGCAAACTTCATTACCATTACCTGTACATTTCCGGCTGTAATGGTATATTTGTCTTTATTTGCGGAGATCGAAAACGGGCTGTCTGTTTCGGTATCATCTTTTTTTATCATATCTTCCAGAGCCCGGTCTTTCATACGGGAGAGCAGGTCACTGATTTTGTCATTCGACTGTACCAGTTTTTTCGATAAATCAAATGTTCGGCGTTTTTCATCCTGATAGCTTTTTTCTGCTGTCTGATATGCTTCCTGCGTGCGTGTAAGTTCGTTCTGCAGCGCCGTCAGCTGGTTTTCATATTCCTCATTTTTCTTCTCTAACATATCAATCCGGGCGAACAGTTCATCGATGTCCGGTTCATCCGGGTCTTTGACATTCTGTGCTTCGATGAGATCAAAAATTTCACGGATTCTTTTAGACAGAACCTGACTGCGTTTTGCAAATTCTTCATTCTGTTTTTCTACAGCAGCTTCGAAAATCTTTTCGATTTCCTCCGTACGGGAGTCAGACCGTGTTTCCATCTGGTTCATCTGTGAAACAATTGCTTCGCACTGCTCCGTAATACTGCTGTACTGATTATATATTTTTTCAGCAGCTTCTTTATTTTCCCTCAGTTCCTGATACGTATCGCTCAGATTGTTATCAATCACTTCCTGTGTATCGAGAGTCTGCTGCACCTTTATTAAAATATCGTGTACTGTTTTTTCATTTTTATCTGTCTTCTTATTATAATTATCCACCAGCAGCTTCAGTAATCCATTACATTCATCTGATAATACGTATTTCAGGTTTTTCCATAACCCCATTTTATCTACCTCGCTTTCCTGTCAGTACACTGTTTGTATAAACTGTGTCCATTATATCGGAGTATGGGGGCAAAATCAATATTTTTCATGCAATTTTGACAGCATTAAATGACAGGAAATCTGTTCCTGTGCTTAAGACAGCCAAAAGTCTGGGTTTTCTGCTGGTTTTCTTACAGGAAAAACCAGTTCTTCTGCTGATTTCCTAATATATAAATCTGCCTTTTTGATGTTTTCAATTATAGGCTGCCTGGACGCTGGGCGGAGACACTTTTTCCTTTTTCTGCCTGGCGTCCGGGTAATCTATACCTATCAGGGAATTCATAACTTAGACAAGATTTCATACAGTCACCAGCCCTTACATCTTAATCCCCATAAACCCAGCCTGCATATAAGACATCCATATCAGCTCTGCTGCCTGGAATCCGCACTCCCGCATAAGCTGCAGATGCGCCGCTGCCGTCACTGGAAAATAATTCACTCCATATCTTTTCATATGGTTCTCTGCTTCTTCCCTGTCCTTTCCGTTTCTGATCTGATATAACTTCCATCTGTCCAAAACAAGCCGTCTTCCAATTTCACTGTCCGGGGCAATATTTTCAAAAGTAAAAAATAATCCCCCGGAAATTTACAGCCTAAAACTCATACCTTGTCCCATGTGAAAGCAGCAGGCCGTCTGTTAATTCCACACATAAAATGACCGTGTTCTCATCATCAAAATTATTATGTCCGTTATCAATCCATTCGGAAAACACTTTTTTCAGCCTCTTTGCGGTCTTTTGGTTTTCTTCCTTCCCAAACCAGCCTAAATTAATGCCTCTCCCATGCGCTGTAAACCAGTCCCCGGCTATTGCAATAACAGGATTGCTTTCTATATGTTTCATTTTATTTGAAAGGGCATATGTAATAATATAAAAAGCCCCATTCTCATAATACGCATTTACATACCGCACATAAGGAACATCATTTTCTACTGTTGCCAGTGCAATAACCGTATCTTTTCCAAAACGTTCTATCATTATTTTTTCAGCTTCTTCACTCAGTTTTTTCATATGTCCATCTCCTTTACAGCACCCATTCTATCATCACATTAACACTATCCTATGGATATGTCAAATATTTTTCCATATACCTGAAAAAAATCAGATACGTGCCAGCAGCGCCTCGATTTCTTCCTTTCCGGCAAGCCAGGAAGTAAATGCAGTTGCGCTTCCCGCAGCGGTTCCCAGTTTCAGTGCTTTCTCATAGCTTCCGCCTGCAAGATATCCGGCCAGAAATCCGGCTACCATAGAATCTCCTGCTCCGACAGAATTTACAACGGTTCCTTCCGGCGGACGCTGCTTCCACACTTCTCCGTTTTCTGCTGCAAGCAATGCACCGTCGCCCGCCATGGATACAAGTACATTCCGTGCACCCATGTCCTGGAGTTTTTTCGCATATTCGATGATCTGCTCATCGGATTCTAATACGACGCCAAATATTTCACCCAGTTCATGGTTATTCGGCTTGATCAGAAACGGATGGTATTTTAAGACCTTAAGCAGCAGGTCCTGCGTCGCATCCACGCAGATACGCACCCCTTTTGTATCCAGGCGTTTCATAATACGCTCATACATATCGCTTGGCAGCGTATTCGGAATGCTGCCAGACAGCACGAGCACATCTTCCTGTTCCAGAGTGTCCAGCTTTTCATACAGCTGCCTGATTTTATCTTCCGGAATTGCCGGTCCCTGTCCGTTAATTTCAAATTCCCTGTCTGATTTTACTTCACATTAATACGTGTCATGCCCTCGTCGAGCGGAATAAAGTCCGTATCACAGCCGTATTCTTTAAGCATCTGCTCCATGGCAGTTCCGGTAAATCCTGCCCGGAATCCTAATGCCTGGCTCTTCTAGCCCAGAGCAGAAATAACGACTGCCACATTATTTCCTTTTCCTCCCGCATAGACAAATTCGCTGTCAGTGCGGCTGACTGCATCATCTTTACTTCACCTGTATCACATAATCTAGAGAAGAGTTAAATGTCACTGTGTAAACCATTTTTCATTCCTCCATAATCTGATCATATTGTATAGTTACATAATTTGCCGAAAAGTATGGGATTCCCGAACGCCAGGCAGAGAAATGTTTTCCTTTTTCACAACAGGAATCCACACTTCATACTTTGCATTCTGCGGATCTGCATTCAGATAAACCTCAATGTCCGGCGCGTTTCCATACTCATATCCGGATGCCGGCAGCCACTCTGTCACAATACGCCGTTCCAGGTCCTGCATCGACAGATTGGTGCCCTCTCCCGGAAAGACAGCCCATATAGCTGCCGGGACAGTGTATGTCTCAAACCCGCTGTCTTCTTTTGATGTAGAAACTGCAATAAAATATTTCCACTGTTCCCTGTCGCTGCAGACACTGACTCCCAGCAGCCCGGCGGGTTCACTGTCTATTATGGAGGCCAGTTTCTGTATCGTGCCGTCTCCTGCTGCTTTCATCCACATTTCCGGCACAGTTTTAAAATTATCTTCTATCTGCCCGGACAGCGGTGCCGATATGCCTGCAATTTGAAATGCCTCTTTAGTTTCAATTCGATACTCCATTGCCTGTACTCCTTTTACTGTTATTTGAAATGCAATCGGAGGATATGACTTTACTGTTACCCCCTCCTGCCTTACAGCTGATGGCGCAAGCCCATGGACTGACTGGAATGCCCGGTTAAATGCTGTCGGCGACTGATAGCCGTATTTTGCAGCTATCTCAATGATTTTTTCATCTGTGCTCTGTAAATCCGCTGCTGCAAGCGACATCTTTCTTCTGCGGAGATATTCAGACAGTGTGATTCCTGCCATATATGTAAACATTCTTTGAAAATGATACGAAGAACAGCATGCGATACTACCGAGTTTTTCATAATCAGGTTTTTCTGTCAGATTTTCCTCTATATAATCTATCGCTTTGTTCATTCTTTCTATCCATTCCATTTGCCCATCCGCTCCTTTCTATGTGATTGTAGCATTCTTTCTTCTTCCTATCCTCTCTTTTTCTGCACAAATAAGAGAGCCGGTTTACAGCGCTGAACAGACCATAACTGCAGCCCCCAGTACCACAAGCACTGCTCCTACAGCACGGTTGAGCACTTCCGGTTCTGCTTTATTTGCAAATACTGCAGCCACACTCGCCCAGATAAATGTAAATACTACACACAGAAACCAAACCGTATAATCAGGTGCCCCGCCTATAAGGAAATGGGAAACAGCTCCTGTAAAAGCTGTAAATGCCATAATAAATACACTCGTTCCTACAGCTGTTTTCAGTTCATATCCCAGTACACCTGTAAGCACTAAAAGCATCATCATGCCCCCTCCTGCTCCGATAAAACCGCAGATAAAACCGATGAACACTCCGCTGACTGCCGACTGAACCGCACGCTTTTTGGGTGAAACGGCCTGCATCGTTTCTTTTGTCGTCATGACAGGCCTGACAAGAAACTTGATTCCAAGCAGAAATGTCATGAAAACAGAAAAATTCCCCATTGCAGACGGCGGAACCAGACTCGCAATATAGCTGCCTGCCACAGTAAACAGCAGAACGCCTGCCATCATAATGAGTCCGTTTTTTATATCAAGGTTTTTGTTCTTTCCATATGTATAAGCTGACACAGCACTTGCAGGAATATCCGATGATAAGGCAATGCCTACCGCCATATAAGGCTCCATATGCAGAAATGTAATCAGCATCGGACTAATGACCGCCGCTGCACTCATTCCTGCAAAGCCGGTTCCAAGCCCTGCACCCATCCCCGCAAAAAAAGTTACTGCTATTGTCATAAACAGTTCCATTTCCAACACATCCTTCCACTGTTTCATATTTTCAGCCGAAACAGATCTGCTGCTCCGGCACAAAAAGGCCAGAGAGACTGTACTGACTCTCCGGCCTTTTTAAATCCGTAAACCAGCTGGCAGTTCTGCTGCAGGCTGGTTTACAGAATTTAATTTTACTGGATTAAAAATCAAATCTGCTCATCAGCTGTACCATAGATTCTACCTGTGCTTTCTGCTCCTCACTGACTGCCGCTGTTTCCTGTGATGTAGCAGAATTGTTGTCTACGACCGCAGATACCTGCTGCAGGCTTTCTTTTACCTGGCGCATACGCTCTACATCAGCCTGAAGCATCTGCTCTACTTCGCCCATTTTATCAATTGTATCTTTTGCATTGTCCATAACGCTGTCTATGTCAGCAGCTGTTTCATCTGCAATCGTAATGCCGCTTTCTACGGCCGAAATGGCTGTTTCAATCAGTTTTGTCGTCTTTCCGGCTGCTTTCGCTGATTCTTCAGCCAGATTTTTCACCTGTTCCGCAACAACCGCAAAGCCTTTGCCTGCCTCTCCGGCTCTTGCCGCCTCAATGGCTGCATTAAGCGACAGCAGATTCGTCTGGGATGCAATGTCTTCAATGGCACCGATAATCGTGCCAATCTGCTCAGAACATCTGCTGATTTCTCCAATCGCAGTTTTTAATTCCTGCATTTTTTCATTTCCTTTTGCAAGCGCTACTCCTGCCCGCTGTGCAATTCTGACAGATTCTTTCGTTCTCTCCACATTCTGTTCCATGCTCTCTGTCATTTTCTGAAAAGCGCTCAAAAGCTCGTTTACCTGTCCGGCCTGGTCAGTGCTGCCTTCTGCAAGATCTTCTGCCGCATATGCCAGCTGCTCCGAGCCGCTGTCTATCTGTACGGATACTTCCTTCAGCGTGGTCAGCGTTTCACGCATCTTTTCCATGATTTTGTAAAATGACTCTTTAATTCTGATAAATTCGCCTACATATTCCTGCTGTATTTCTACATTGTAATTGCCGTTTCCCATATGTTCCAGAACATCTGCAATCTCCTGTATCATATGCATCAGGTTCTGCTTCATAAAATTAATGGCAGCTACCATACTGCCTACCTCTGTATCATCCTCCGCCATATCAAGCGGTACGCTGAAATCCCCGTCCGCAAGAGCCGCCATCTGATCCGATACCTTTTTAACCGGGTCTAAGAGTTCCCGGTAAGCAAACTGTATCATTTTTACAATTTCTTTCACAATATAGGCAAATGAAAGAAGCAGCATAACAGTCAGAATGATCTGAATAACCTTAAATATTTTCTGCTGGCCGCTTTTACGGTCGTTGACTTCCTGTATGGTACTATCCGTCATGCTATTGATTTCGCCGACAGCCGTTTCATACTCTTCATTGAATACCTTTGCCTGTGCCCCGCTCAGATTTCCTTTATCAGCCTCTGCTATCGCCGCCTCTTCCAGCGGAACCAGATTTTCAGATAAAGACGCAATGCCGTCAAGGTCAGCCCACTCTTTTTCTGTCAGACCGCATTTTTTTAACTGTTCACGGGCATTTTCCCGCTGGCGGTCTTCGTTTAATTCTTTCATGTAAGCATTTTTATATACTTCATTCCCTGTTACTGCATAAGACTGCACATTAAAGGTCAGCGTTTTCGAACCAATCCGATACTGGTCCAGTGCAAGCGCAGCATTCAGCTGGACGGACTGCATATTGGATAATACAAAATTAAAAACAGCAAATCCAATCAGCAGAATTACACCTGCACCTACTGAAATAAATGCCTGTCTGACTAAAAAACGAAGCTGGGCCTCCTGTCCTCTTTTATGTAATCTTTCCTCGCTCTTCCCTTTTTCCATCATATACTCTCCTCGTTTTGTATATTCCCTTGTACCTGCTTTTATTATAACCAACCAGACCCAATGGGTCAAGGTTTTATAAATGCCATTTATGAAAATCACGTGCTGATTTACTGCGTTCATCTGCCGCTGATCACTGATTCTATTATACATGAAGAATACGTATTTTCAGTATTTTATTCCGAAAACGTACAGAATGCACAATCTTTTTCGTATATTAAATGGTTTTTTTATCTATTTTTGTCTATTCTGCTATATTTTAACAGAAATCAATAAAAAGGTCATTTGTCCTTTCCACTCCCCTGCCTTATTCTTTATAATATTCATTAAGAGGTGATGCTCCTATGGATATATTAAAAAAACTGCCGTTAGAAAAACAGGCATATCTGGAAACAATTTTTCAAAACTGCACTGATGAAGTCCGCTATTACATGCGCCTTGTTGAAACAGATGCCGAACAGACACTGATTCACGCAGGCGAAAAATGCAGCAGTATTTACATCATACTGACCGGAAAAGTGACCGGCATTGAATGGCCGATGTACGGACGTGCTTATCCGTTTAAGGATTACGGCCCCGGAGATTTCTTCGGAGAAATAGAATGTTTTGCAGGACTTTCTAATTACAGAATTAGTGTGGTAACAATTACAAAATGCGAAGTACTCGTCATTCCGGCTGTCTTTTATATGGAATGGATACAGACAGATGCAGACGCACTGTATCTGCGTACACAGGAAAATATGAAAAGACTCATTACACAGACTGCAGATGCCCGCAGATATCTGTTTATTGAAGCCCGGGAACGGCTGATAATGTACCTGATTCGAAAATATACACAGAAACTGCCGCCCGGAAAAATACTTGTCATTAAAACTGGCAGGGAACAGATCGCGGATGAAATCGGCATTTCTGTACGGACTCTAAACCGGAGCATTAAAAGACTGGAAGAATCAGGTCTGATTCGGCTGAAAAAAGGCAAAGTTGTAATTACCGAAGAAAACTGCCTGAAAATGAAACAGGAGACAGACAACAGCTTACACGGCTGCTGCGAATCAGATCTGTTTATGTGACGGCATTGAAAACTGCGCACAGATTTTAAGACATGCTGATGCAGCAGCCCGGAAAGCGCATCACCGCCGCAGGACCTGCGGGCACTGCTATTACGGATATGCCAAAACCGGATATCCGTCCCGCAGACATCATTCAAATTCAGCATATAAGGAGGGTTCAGACATGTATGCAGGAAAAAAAGTAACCCGTGTAGATGCTTATGACAAAGTAACCGGACGCACGAAATATACCGACGATCTGTGTGATAAGGGCGCTTATATTGTACAGCTGCTGCACGCATCCATTGCCCATGGAAAAGTCATTTCCATCGATACTTCCAAAGCAGAAAACATCCCTGGCGTTGTCCGGATATTTACCTGTTTTGACGTAACACAGAAAAATTATTTCCCTACAGCCGGACATCCATGGTCTACAGACCCGGATCATCAGGACGTGGCAGACCGCCTGGTACTCACACAGGAAGTCCGTTTTTACGGAGATGACATTGCAGCTGTTGTAGCAGAAGACGAAACAGCCGCTTCCCAGGCGCTGCAGGCCATTACCGTAGAATACGAAACATATCCGTTTGTTCTGGACGTACAGGAAGCAATGAAAGAAGATGCACCGCAGATTCATGAGAACTATCCAGGCAATATTTTAAAACATACCCAGATCCGCAAGGGAAACTATGAAGAAGCCATTCGGGAACCCGGTCTGACCAAAGTCGAAGGCTGGTACGAAACGCCGGTTGTGCAGCACTGCCATATTGAGAACTTTATCTGTTTTGCACAAATGGAAGGCGACCGGATTACGATTACCTCCTCTACCCAGATTCCGCATATCGTCCGCCGCGTTGTCGGCCAGGCGCTTGGCATTGAATGGGGACGTGTACGCATTATCAAGCCTTACATCGGCGGCGGCTTTGGCAACAAGCAGGACGTTTTATATGAACCGCTCTGTGCCTGGCTGTGCATGCAGTTAGGCGGACATCTTGTCAAACTGGATGTTCCAAGGGAAGATACCTTTGTATGCAACCGCGTCAGACATTCCATCCGCAGCCACATTGTCTCCTGGGTACGTCCGGACGGAACTTTTGCGGCACGCAGGCTGGAAGCATTTTCTGACCAGGGAGCCTATGCCTCTCACGGACACAGTATTGTAGCAAAAGGTGCCGGCGCGTTTCCGCAGCTTTATCCGTGTGATCACGTGGAAGTGGATGCCTATACCGTATTTACAAATAAACCGGCTGCAGGAGCCATGCGCGGATACGGCATACCGCAGGCTATGTGGGCTGTAGAATGCCACACAGAGGATATTATCGCTAAAACAGGTACTGACCCGATTGCATTCCGACGCAAAAATCTGATGCCAAAAGGTTATAAGGACCCGTTTTCCAAAAATGAACTGTATTACGATTCGTTTCACCAGTGCCTTGATAAAGCTATGGCCGAAATCGATTATGAGAAAAAATTCCAGGCATACCAGAACCAGACCGGAGACATCCGCCGCGGCATCGGTGCAGCTGTATTCTGGTATAACACAGCTGTCTGGCCGATTTCGCTGGAAACGTCTTCCTGCCGCATGGTGCTGAATCAGGACGGCTCCCTGCAGGTACAGCTTGGAGAAACGGAAATCGGACAGGGCGCAGACACCGCCTATGCACAGATGACAGCCGATGTGCTCGGCGTACCGCTGTCCCGCGTACATGTTGTGTCCTGCCAGGATACCGACGTGACGCCGTTTGGCACAGGAGCTTATGCTTCCAGACAGACATATACCGCCGGATTTGCGATCCGAAAGACCGGACTTTTGTTAAAAGAACGCATATTAGATTATGCTTACATACTGACCCGCATGCAGCCGTACAATCTGGATATTACAGACGGAAATATTATACGCATCACAGACGGAAGAAAACTGATGACACTGGGTGAGCTGGCGACGGAAGCACTTTACAGCACTTCGGACAGCCGGCATCTGACAGCAGAAACTACGTCGCAGATTAAATCTAACGCGTATTCCTTTGGCTGTACCATAGCTGAAGTCGAAGTCGACATTCCGATGTGCAGCGTCAGACTGTTAAACATCGTCAATGCACACGATGCCGGGACACTTATTAATCCGGCTCTGGCAGAGGCCCAGGTACACGGCGGAATGAGCATGGGCATCGGTTTCGGACTTTCTGAGCGGCTGCTCTTTGACGAAAAAACCGGACGTGCACTGAACAATAACCTGCTTGATTACAAACTGTCTACATTTATGGACCATCCGCGCCTTAAGACGGTATTTGTGGAAAACCCGGAACCGACAAGCGCCTTCGGTACAAAAGCTCTGGGCGAGCCTCCGGCATGTTCTGTCGCTCCGGCTATCCGCAACGCTGTGTTCCATGCCGTAAATGTGGCTGTAAATGAAGCGCCGCTGAATCCGCACATCCTGTTCCGCCGCTTTACAGAAGAGGGAATTTTTCAGGAATAGGTTTCCGGGTTCCTGTTTCACAGCTTTTTAACCGGCAGCGAAACTATTACAGATATATAAAGGAGGATTTACTATGTATGATATTAAGGCACTCTATGAAGCCGAAAGCGCACAGGATGCCGTCCGTCTCCTCACCGAACATCCTGATGCCCAGATTATTGCAGGCGGCAGCGATGTCCTTGTACAGGTGCGGGAAGGAAGACGGGCAGGCGCAGAATTAGTCAGTATTTATGGAATTGACGCACTGCGCGGTGTCAGCTATGAAGACGACGGCGCAATCCGTATCGGCTCCCTGACCAGCTTTTCACATATTACCAAAGACCCGCTGATTCAAAAACACATCCGCGTACTGGGCGAAGCCGTTGATCTGGTCGGAGGCCCGCAGATACGCAATGTCGGAACCATCGGCGGCAACACATGCAACGGCGTAACCTCTGCAGACTCCGCTTCCACGCTCCACGCCTGGGATGCAGTTGTAGAAATCCTGGGTCCTGAAGGCACGCGCCGGGTTCCGATACATGATTTTTACATAAAAGCAGGCAAAGTAGATTTACGTCCGGGAGAGATTCAGACAGCCATAATAATTCCAAAGGCTGCTTATGAGGGCTATACGGGCCATTACATCAAGTATGCCATGCGAAACGCCATGGACATCGCAACACTCGGCTGTTCGGTAAATGTAAAACTGTCTTCTGATAAAAAAATTATCGAAGACATGCGCATCGCATACGGTGTCGCCGGGCCTGTGCCAATGCGCGCACCTATAGCAGAACAGACAGCCAGAGGAAAATCTGTCACCACAGAAACGATAAAACAGGCCGCAAAAGCAGTCTTAGAAGATATCAATCCGCGCGACAGCTGGCGTGCTTCCAAAGCATTCCGCCAGCACATTGCTGTCGTACTTGCAAAACGTGCACTGGAAACTTCAATCCGTCTTTCGGGAGGTGAATGGAATGAGTAAACAGTATAAACTGGTAACCTGTACCGTCAATGGAAAAAAATGTGAAAAAATGGTAGATGTCCGGGCTTCCCTGACAGATATGCTGCGGGACGATTACCGTCTTACAAGTATTAAAAAAGGCTGCGAAGCAGGCGAATGCGGAGCCTGCACTGTATTAATCAACGGTGAGAGCTACAATTCCTGCATTTATCTGGCTGTCTGGGCAGAAGGAAAAGATATCCTCACACTCGAAGGCCTTGCCGGGCCAGACGGTGAAATTTCTGATATCCAGCAGGCATTTATAGATGAGGCAGCCGTTCAGTGCGGTTTCTGTACGCCTGGATTTATTATGAGTGCCTCAGAACTCCTGGAATCCGGGAGGGAATATTCAGATGATGAAATCCGCAAGCTGATGTCCGGGCATCTGTGCCGCTGTACCGGATATGAAAATATATTCCGGGCAGTGAAAAAGACAATGCTTAGAAGGCTTGGAAAGAACGAGGAGGCGGAAGCTGTATAACATGCCCTGACAGACCGCTCCATTTCAGAAAGGATCAATTATGGAAAATAAAGAAGCGCAAATCACTACCGTAAGTGAAGATAATATTTATAAAATAAACGGAAGAGTCCCATTAAGCAAAGCAATTCCTTTCGGCCTCCAGCATGTGCTGGCAATGTTTGTATCAAATCTGGCCCCGGTATTGATTGTGTGCAGTGCGGCTGTCGTCAGGGGAAGCGGAGAATCCCTGACTGCCGTAGAAATTACACGCCTTTTACAGTGCGCGATGTTTGTAGCCGGAATCGGTACGTGCCTGCAGCTGTATCCGGTCTGGAAAATCGGCTCGAAGCTGCCGATTGTTATGGGAGTCAGTTTTACATTTCTCGGAAGCCTTCTGATGATATGTACAAACCCGGAGCTTGGCTATGAAGGCATGGTCGGCGCGGTCATACTCGGAGGAATTTTTGAAGGAATCGCAGGCCTAAGCGCCAAATACTGGAAACGTTTTCTGACCCCTGTAGTATCAGCCAGCGTCGTTATCGCCATCGGCCTTTCCCTCCTTCCAGTCAGCATGAACTCCTGGGGCGGCGGAAACGGCAGTGAAGATTTCGGCGCATGGTACAACCTGTTTATCGGACTGTTTACACTGGCTGCATGCCTTGTTTCCCGCTATCTTTTAAAAGGCGTATACAAAAACTTAAACATACTGGCCGGTCTTGTTCTGGGTTATCTTTTGTCCATTGTCTTTACCGTAGCAGGTGCTGCACCGCTGGTAAACTTTTCAGGAATCACAAAGACCGTAGGCGAAATCGGCTTTTTCAGCCTCCCGCAGCCTGTATTTTTTACAGACCACATGCCAGTGTTTGATCTTGGAGCCTTTTTTACGATTGCTATTGTATTTTTAGTATCCGCCGCTGAGACAACCGGCGCAACGACTGCTGTCTGTACCGGCGCACTCGGGAGAGATATTAAAATCGAAGAACTGCAGGGATCTCTTGCCGTAGACGGATTTTCCAGCACGATTTCCGGCTGTTTTGGATGTCTCCCGCTGACTTCATTCAGCCAGAATGTAGGACTGGTAACGATGACGGGCGTTATTAACCGCTTTACCATTTTAATGGGAGCGCTGATTTTAATCCTGTCCTCCCTGTTTCCGCCGCTGGGTGCCTTTTTCAATTCACTGCCGCAGCCGGTACTGGGCGGATGTACGGTTATGATGTTTGGCTCTATTATGTACGAAGGAATTAAAATGCTCAAAGACTGCAGATTTAATGACCGCACGATGATCATTATCTCCCTTGCCTTCTGTATCGGCGTCGGCCTGACACAGACAGACGGAAATCTGTTTACTGCATTTCCTCCTGCTGTAGGAGATATTTTCAACGGCAACGCAGTAGCCGGCGTGTTTGTCGTATCACTGCTGTTAAGCCTGCTGCTTCCGGAAGAAAAGCAAGAGGCTGCTTAAACTGCGTCATTACAAATATTCATACAGCCAGGGCGGTTTTATCCCCTCTGCACAGATTTGTGTTATCCCGGATTAGCTGGAAACGCATTGTTTACTGGCTTACTGCAGTGTATGTAAAAATATCCGGGTATTAAATTATATGAACCTCCCGTTACCGCAGGCCAGCCGGCTGACCGGCCTGCCTGCGGGACTGGTTTCAGATTGTTTACCATCCGATATTCATCATATAAAAAATCACTGCCATCTGCATTAAAATAATCAGCGGAATTCCCAATGTAAAATAATCTTTCTGAGTCTTATGCTTACATAAATACATTGCAAACAGTCCTCCAAGTGAACCACCGGCAAATGCCAGTCCCAGAAGCGTCACAATCCGTATCCTTCGTCTGCCTTTAACAGCATGAAACTTATCCATTGCAAACACAGCAAAAGTAATTATATTCATAATACCTAAATATACTGTCAGAATCTTATGCTGATGAAAGAACGTCCAAAATGCAAATGTAATATGATCTGCATGATATCCTTTTAACATTAAAAGCATTATAACCTGAATCACAAACACACAGGCTGTAAATACTCTGAACATCATATTACCCTTTGTTGTTTTTCGGTCCAGTAACAATATAGCTGTCAAAATTCCAAATGAACCGCCTGCCAGAGAAATTACGGTTAAAAGAGCATCTATCCGGCCTTTAGCAGTATGTGAATACAGCCACATATTCAAAACAGACAAAATAAATCCAATCATATTTATTATCATTAGATAACAATCAAATATCTCCATTAACACACCAGCCTTCTTTAACTGTCATTCATTTTTCTACTTCTGTATTTTAAAAGATATACAGCCATTTAATTATATATCTGTATGTATCATATAATCAACCTTTTTAATATATCTGCAAAAGTTTCGACTCATTGTGCCGAAGCCCATCTTTTCATTTTTATAAATACTATGATTATATTTTCCACCTTCCCTTGAAGTAATAGATTGATGTATAAAAATTTTCTGTATGAGATTTTCAGATGTTCAAAGAGGATAATTGCACATTGGAGAAATGAAAAACGTATAGATTATCCGGACGCCAGGCGGAGAAACTTGTTCCTTTTTCTGTTCCGCCTGCGAACAGTAAGAAATTCTAAATTTTCTGCTTCAA
>CAJTVR010000031.1 GCA_910580075.1 uncultured Eubacterium sp.
CAGATGAGGCACTGCCTGAAGTACTGCCCGCTCCGCTGCTGCCGGATGATTCTCCCAGGTCAATTGTTGTACTTCCTACAGTTTCATCATCATCCGGTTCCTCGTCGTCTGCTGCATCATCCCCGGAAGAAATATCACTGACATCTGCCGTCGTACTTCCTACAGTATCTGAACTGTCGTCGCCTTCATCACTGCTATTTGATGAAGAACTGCTTCCGCCATCCAGGCTGGAAAACGTATATCCTGCAGAAGCAGCAAATGATGCAGCTGCAGAATTGCTATATCCTGTAATTACATCCGGCGACCACCCGGACTGGGAGCCGATAGACGTTACCGAAGCCGGAATCGTAATAGAACGGATTCCGCTGCCGGAAAATGCGCCGCTTTCAATAGTCGTAAGTCCTTCTGGCAGAGATAAGGAAGATACTCTGCTGCAGCCAGCCAGAGCGCCGCTGCCAATAATTTTTGTAGCGGAATGCAGCGAAACACTTGATTTTCCTACCGGAACCATAATCAGTCTTGTTTTCGAAGCATTATACAGGCACCCGCCGTCTGACGCATATGCTGAGTTGCCAGCTGCTACATTAATGGTAGACAGATTTGAGCATCCGGATAATGCACTGCCGCCAATACTGCTCGTACTTGCCGGAAGCGAAATTGCTGACAGGCTGGAACAGTTTGCAAAAGCACTGTCCCCGATGCTGCTGACACCCGACGGAATCGACATAGAGCTCAGGCTGCTGCAGCCCGAAAATGCACCGCTGCCGATCGAACTGATGCCTCCCGAAATTGCAATGCTTGTCAGAGACCGGCATCCACTGAATGTCGATGCTGGAATTGATGATACAGACGCCTGCATGCTGACCGAGCTTAGCCCGCTGCAGCCGGAAAATACGCCGCTTCCCATGCTTGTTACACTGCCAGGAACGGTAATATTTGCCAGTGCCGTACAGTTCGCAAAAGCATTATCGCCAATGCTTTTTACGCTGCCAGGAATACTGACACTGCTGACCGCCTTTCCCGCAAAAGCTCCAGGCCCGATGGATGTTACATCTGAAGGAATCGTGACCGGACCGCCTCCGCCATTATACGCAGTCAGTACACCGCCGGAAATCGTCATATTTGATGCAAAAACGGTTTCGCACGGCATCAGGAATAATACCATAGCCATTGCCAGTGTGAAGGCAAATTTCTGCTTTACTTTTGAAATAATCATATGCGTCACTCCTTCTTCGCAATGAGGAACAGCCTTCCGTCCTGTATATAACTGTTGCAGGTTGATAATGTCAGCAGTTCATCCCCATACGAAATATCAATTGTCTGGTCAAATACCGTCAGCTGCTGGATATTTGCCAGAAATGCATTAAATTCTTCTTTGCCTGATGCTTCCAGAAAATTATAATACCGAAAAGCATCGTCATCCTGATAATTTACTTTGGACAGGCATACAGCTACGATCTTATAGCGTGCTTTTTCATATATCGTATCAAATACAATCTCTTTATGCTGCTCCATATAGTCTTTGTCCATAAAGCTCTTCAGCCCGCCGAACATCGTACCGTCCCGCATATTGTGCCCGTAAATAATCAGGTTGGTATCCCGGTTCACATAATCGTTTCTCGCATCCAGAAACAGTGTCCCGTGATCACTCTCTTTTTTTTCAAAATCATGATGCAGATAATAATCTGAATTCTTTCTGCCTGTCTGCATAACTGGATAATTTATCACTGTGCCTTCGATAGACAGCCATCCTGCCAGATCTTTATTCTGCCCATACAGCTTTTTATATTTCTTTAAAACCTTCAGGTCTGCTGTTTTATCTGCAGCCTGTTTTTTGTCTGTCTTTTTCTTATCTGATTTGCCTGAATGATTCTTCTGCCCCTCATCCGTGCCGTCTGCCTGACCGGATTCTGCTTCCCCTGAATCTTCAGCGTCATCTGAATCCGTCTCGCGGATAATGTGACCAGTCAGATTCTGCATATTCTGAAGTTTTTCATATTCCTGGCTTTCCAGATGTTCCTGCCACAAAGTTACGCCATAATACCCCAGACAGAGAACCGCAGCCAGCATGCAGAACATGCCCGCCATTCCAAACTTCTTTCCTTTTTCCTGCCGGGCTTCCCGCTTTCGCTTTTCCTCTAGCAGATTCTGGGAATTCTGCGCCAAAACGTCTGTCAGATACCAGGAAAAGGAAAGTCCCACTTTACTGCGGAACACAATTTCCTTATTCCTGATCAGAGTGTAGAGCCTTACGGCGACATCGGCGTCCGTAATATCGACTTCTTTTGTAATAAAATCGATTTTCTTTACATCCTCCTGCGCCACAAGGTACTCTTCATAGGTATCAAATTTATAATCGCCTATTTTGTATTGTTCACTCATCTCTCTGCTTCAATCATGTAACATAAAAGTCTGAATCTCTCCACTGTTTCCACACAGCAGCTCTTTGATCTTTCTAAAACAGCTGCTGCTATTTCACGGTTATTACTTTCAGCGGATTCAGCGCACTGTATACTTTCTTGCTTCCGTTCTTTCTAAATGCCCGGATGCGGAAATATGCCCTGTCGCCGCTCTTCATGCCTCGTACTGTACATACCCGGACGTTCGGATTATTTACAGTTTTCAGTTTCTTATACTTCGCTTTTGAAGATTTCTTATAATAAATCTCGTAGCCGGATGCTCCTGATACTTTAGACCAGCTGATACGTGCCTGACCTTTCGCATTCGAAGCAACCTTGACAGTCGGTGTCCTCAGTTTGGTCGTAGCGCTGATGACCGATGAGAACGCTCCGTAAGACCGTGATCCGTCTGAATTTTTAACATAAGATCTTACTTTGTACTTATATGCCTTTCCTGCTGAAAGCCCTGTAATACTTGCACTGTTCTTCTTTACAGTTTTAATTACTTTAGAATTAGAATTGCAAATCTGATAACCATCTGCATAATCCTGTTTCGTCCAGCTCAGTTTCAGGCTGTTATACTTCACAGACGAAGCCTTCAGTCCCTTAACTGCTACTGCGGCAATCTTAAAGCTGATTACCTTCGTACCTGTATAATTGCTGCTCGTACCCTGAATCAGAATCGATGCTGTACCAGGATTAGTATTATTTCTGTAAGTAACTGTATAATCCACGCCCTTTGTCAGTACTTTACCGCCGTCGCTGACTGTAATATCCGGCGTATATGCATCGCCTGTATAAGTCCTGTCTGTGACATCTGACGTATCACAGCTTTGGATACTCTTTGCTTCAATAATAAAGTTTGCAGTCTGTGTACCGGAATACTTACCTGTACCTGTAACTGTAATTGTTGCTGTACCGGCGTTCACATTATTTGAATAAGATACCGTGTAATCCGTGCCAAGCGTCAGCGTTTTGCTGCCTGTTTCTACCACAACGCCCGGTGTAATCGCATTGCCCGTATAAGCATAACTCGGTGCATAACCGCTGATAATAAATCCGCCTACATCGTTGCCGATGCTGAATTTAACAGACGTGGATCCTGTAAAGTTTGCGTTATTCAGTGCACGAATCGTTGCAGTAGCCGTACCAATATTAATATTGTTCGAATAGGTAACCGTATAATCCGTACCTTCCATCAGCACCGTATTTCCGCATCTTATCGTCAGAGACGGTGTTACTGCCGACCCCGTATACTGCTGTGCCGGAATCGGTGAAATTGTACATTTCGACAATGGTGCAATAATACGGAAATTCTTCGTAATAACGCCATTGTTATTTCCGATACCATTAATTGTAGCTACACCCATGCCGACTTCCACATTATTACTGAATGTAACTGTGTAGTCCACATTTTCCGTCATGCCCGAAATCGATACTTTCGGATATACCGCTTTGCCTGTATAGTACATCGCATCGCTCGTATCCATCGTCAGTTTTACATTATTCGGTGCTACCGGCACTGATCCGGAAATCTCACCTGAGCCTTCATCCAGGAAGCTGTTCGATCCATTCCAGCCGCCGCTGCTGATCGTAGAACTTGTGATCAGGAAGTTCGTAGATGCTGAACCAGTGAAATTACCCTGGCCTTTGACGTTAATGTATGCAATACCTGCATTCAGGTTGTTGGTGTATGTCAGTACATAGTCTTCTTCTTCTGTCAGCCTGTATTTAATATTGTCAATGTAATCTGTTACGGAAATGCCTACCGGGCGGATTTCGTAGCCTGTGTATGCATATTCCTTCTTAAAGCCGTCGATGACAAGCGAGTTAGAGAACGCTCTTGGAGTAATCGTAAATTTAAGCGTTTCCGGTTTGGTTGCATAGGTACCCTTAGACGGGTCGCCTTCTACACGGATAAAGTATGTGCCTGCATCGATGAAATCCTGATCTGTAATCAGATTTTCTACCAGTACTTCATCCCGGTAATTTCCGATTGTACATTTGTTCTTATCAACACCTGATATCGTAACCTTCGGATACTGATTCTGTGAATTGAAAATCGTTGTCGTCGGCGAAATACTGATTTTCGCGTCAGAGCTGATATCATCACCAATAAAGTACCAGAAACTTGCTTTTCCTGCATAGTTGCCTTTACCAGTAATCGTTACCCTTACTTTTCCTGCATAATCAGGTGTCGGTCTTTGATATTCTTCACGAATATCAGTATCATCCGTATCAGGTTCAACATATTTGTACTCTATGTTAATTCCATCCGGGTCTTCCTGGCTGCCGTAGTCTGCACTAGGCACGAGGAATTTTCCGTGATTTGCCTTTGACGGATAGTTATAGTACATACCGATTTCTTCTTCTGCCAGTTCTGCGTCAGCAGGGGCATATTTCGGATATACCGGACTGCCTACGCCAATAAATGGGAAGGTGAGTTTGTAATTCTTTAAATCTACATCTCCATTGCTGCCTTTTGGATGATACATGAAGCGCACATGATTCTCCAGCGGTGCTGGCAGAATCGTAAATTCTTTGGATATTTCACCTTCATAATTTGCATTGCTTCCTGCAACCATCCGGACTGTTACCCTCGCCGGACTCTGTTCCGTAGATGCATTCGTATTATTATTAAATATAATCTCTACATTAGAATCCTTTAAGTATTCCGTCGATACAGCCTTGCCATTTCTGACAATCAAAATATTGTCAATATCTCCATAGCTCAGTTTAAACGCCGGCTTCTGCTCTGTACCATCATATACTGGCGATTCCTCTGAAAGGAACGTCAGTTTTGTATCAGAAAGCGGAAGCGGATTCACATCATATGTGATTGTCTTTGTACCAAAGAAGTTACCAATACCTGTAATTTCAATACGTTTTCCAGTTCCGGCATTCTTCACATCATCCAGATAACGGTAGGTAAAATGTGTTCCCCAGTCCTGCCACTTGTCATATCCCGGTGCATCTGCCTCTTTATACTCAATACCTTTTAATGCTAAAAGTATTTTTCCAGACTCTTCTGATGCTAAGTCTTTATAAGTAATATTCGGATATGGTTTTATTTCTATGCCATTCTGATACTTATATCCTTCAAGCGGAGCAATTTCAATATCAGCATCCCGGATATCTTTACGCAGAATTACATATTTTTTAAGCAGTTTTCCTGTGTAATTTCCTACACCCCGGACTGCGACTGACGGATATAAACTGTTATCAGCACTTGACGTATCTGTCCAGTGGTCATTATTTCCGCCTTCGCCTGCAATGACCTCGAAGTCTCCTTCTTTCAGCGTATATTCAGTATTATTTCTTCCTTCCTTAACAATAACACTATTAACCTTTGGTAATGTCACACCGCCGTTAAACGTAACTTCTTCATTTTCCAAAACGATATTTACTTTGTCCTGTGCATAATCAGCTTCAAAGTCATACGGTATGATTTCGAAATTACCTGTAATAAAACTTCCGTAACTTCCTTTACCCTGAATACGCCACCTGTAATTACCGCATTCTTTTGGTTCCGGCACCACATTGCCATCTGCATCTAAAATAGTAACGTCATAGTCATCCCCATTTTCCAGTTTGTTACCATTTACGATTACATTAAAATCATCATTCTTTGGATCAATTACTTTCTGTCCATGCTTGTAGATATAGATTTTTGCAATATTAACGCCATCTCCTGCATTGCCAATGCTGGATGTAACATTATAAGTCAGTCTGTATTCTCCTGTAAGATACTGTGCCTGTTCAGCTGCCTCTGTCGGTTTTAATGTGATTCGCTTTCCTTCACCAAGTGTTGAATCAATACTGCCATCAAATACATAATCAACTCCGTATTTCATTTCTCTGCCGCCGCAGTATACATAAAGCATAGATGACAGCTCTTCCGGTGTAATTGCCGAACCAGTAACCGGCAGACTGATATTCGGAGAGTTATTATTCTTTTCCCAGAGCACTGCTTCATCGAGCTGGCCCAGATCAGCCTGAATAATAACTGGTATCTCCACACCTGCTGCACCTGTTACAAACAGTCCTTTATCAACACCGTTTCCTGTACCGTATACCTTGATTCTGCGTGTCCCGGCAACCGGATTGCTGCAGGTCACTGTAAAATCTTTATCTTCCCCATACTGCAGCTCTCTCTGGTCAGTATTTTTGATTCCTGCCGGATGATCAGCATCAGGCTGTGTATCTGGTGTATTGTATTCCATACCCTCTCTTTTTTGCATCAGCTGCAGTCCAAGAGTCTCATAAGTCATAGGATTCGAATATCTTAATACCGGTATCGGATCTCCATGTCCAATAGGATCCGGTTTAAATTTCGAATTCCGGTATGCCCCCAGATTTTCGCTTGGATCAAGCATTCCATATACAACAAATGCAAGTTCATCCTCCTGTGTATAGTTTCCTTCTATACCAGAAACTATCACATACGTGGAATTCGTTATGGACAGATCCCAGCTCTGGCTGACAAATGTAGCATTAACTGGTTCCACATTATAATCTTCACCCTCTTTAAGAGTATAGACATTTGTGCCAACCGTTTGTTTTACTACCATGTTCGGTTTAATATCTTCACCTGTGAATAAGTACCACTTCTTTCCTCCTTCAAACTCGATCGAACAGTCTTTAATACTGACAGGAGAAACTGTATAATCCAAAACTACCTTTCCTGTAAAGTCGCCTTTTCCTGTTATAACTAATTTTCTGTTTGCTCCAGCTGTAGGCTTTGGTTTTGCCGGATCCTCTGCATCGTTTGTACAATAAAAGTCAAAATTTCCATCTTCCAGTTTTTTATAAGCTGATGCTCCTGTATCCGAAGTCGTCATATAATACAGTTCCAGATTCTGCCATGCCCCTGGATGCTCATGTCCGTTAATATTCGTATAAGGCGTATACGGAATCGTAGGAAGTGTGCTCTTTCCATATTCATCTAAAGCAAATGCCGGATAATCAAATACTCCTTCTTCCAGTTCTTTCTCAATAGAGCGGGGCACAATATTAAACCACCCTGACAGTGTACCGCTATATCCAAACTGTCCTTGTATTGTTACCTGTGCCCAGTGAAGTTTTTGATCTTTTTCATCCCATCCGCTTGTTACATGGAAGTTTCTATCCCATACTGCATTCTTTTTATCAAACGCTCCCTCTGGCAATTTATCCCCAAGATTTCCGTCTTTATCTAATGCATATACATCAAAATCAGGACGCAGATATCTGTTATCAAATACATAATCTCTGCCTAGGTTATCAACCCCTCCTTTAAACACTATCTTATAATCATTGTCATTTAACACAACATTTTGGATCGGAATGTAAATTGTTACTTTTCCATAGTATCCATTCATTCCCTGCAATGTTACATTTGCAAGCAGCTGACTCTGCGGATTATCATTGTCGCGTATAGGGTCTGCATATCTTATGATCCTATAGTTGCCCCCTTTTTCGCCGGATGCCTGAAATTTAATAATGTTGCTCGGGTTTTCTCCGCCATAATATAAGTTTGTATCTTCCGTATTATCATCAGAACTAAAATTCAGTCCATACTGATTATCTCCGCTATCTGTCAGCTTTGTGTATTCCCTGTTCAGCTGAATCTTTCGATCTGCAAAGCTGCGCCATATTGACGTTTTTGCTTCACGTATCTGTGTACTAGCCAGATCTGTACCGACTTCCAGCTTCAATCCTGTCTTCTCACCCGTATAACATCCTTTTCCTTTAAGAGAAAACTCTATCGTACCATCCTCAGCTATATTATCTTTCGTTATCTCAATCTCGTAATTATCCGGCGTTACTGTTCCGAAATCTTTGTCTGTAACAGTAAGATTGCCTGCTGTTTCCAGCCATGTCTTTGCTGCCTGGTTATAAGGATTTGCATCAGTAATCAGGTTATAGTCCATAGGAACAGCCGTGTAATCAGTAGAATTGATATTCCTCTCAACAAACCTGAACGGTCCAACCAGTGTCATCCCCCTTTTATAACCAGCTGCAAGCATATCGCTGACAAAATTATTCTGCGGTTTAATTCCGTAATAGTAATCCTTCGTTGTTGATATTGTACTTAAATCCTGCTTTGCTCCGTTCTTATTATAAAGCCCCGGTTCTACCGTATAATCGTCATTGACCCCGTCGCCGTCTGCTTTATGCAGTGTAAGATTCCGTTCTTCTCCGTCAATCTCATAAGTCAGATCCAGCGTATTTAATTCTGGAACATTACTATCTCCCGTACCAGAATACCCATGTGTTCTGATTGGATCGCCGTTCTCATCTTTGCCTGTTCCAAAATCTGAAGGCATTGAAAGAGTTTCTGTATCTACCGGCCGCGGCTGAATCTGGAATGCACCCACATACAGCGGCTCTTCGTTACCCGTAAACTTCATAAAAACAGTAATATTTTTATTTGTTACATCAACACGGCTTACCGGATCTTCCCTATAATTATATTCCAGCGTATAGTCTCTGCCTTCAACCAGTTTCTTATCCGGATTATCCCTTAGCCGGGCATTAACAACAGCCCTGTGTTCTTCCGCATTATAAATATGAGATGCAGCAGCACTTCCATCCGCCTCACATCCAGGCTGCAGATCTGCCTTTACATTCGTATGGTCATATGTTGTAAGCTTAAACGGTACTACAATACTATCGCAGTAATTACCTGTAAAGGTAATTTTAGCATAATATGTTTCGCCTGCTTTTACTGAACCAGTATCTCCCCATTCATATCCATATATCAGATTTGTACAGCCAGCATCCCAGTAATAATCTACCGAATATTCTTCTGACTTATTTTGCATTTTCTTTAATACTACTGTATTTGGACCTGTTTTACCGCTTTTCAGCGTAAGTGTTATATCACTGGCAACATCAGGAGCAGAACCATTCAGTTCATATCCCGGCTGTACACCTGACCAGTCATAATCATTTACTGATTTTGGCGAAATCTCATACGTTAGTATCTGATAATCGTCGCCGCTGGCAGTATCATAATAACCTGCTGCTGCCCCCTTCACTGCTTTACCTTTGACTGTCATATAAACAGTTCCGGCTTCTATTGCACCGGCTCTTCTAGGACTAGGAGTTCCTCTTTTTGCAACTTCATAAGTCACTTCAGCATCTGTATTCATATTCAGATAATATTTCAGTCCGTCTGGTGCATCATCAAAAAACAGTTTTGGATCTAACTCGTGCGACTGCCCGTCGTATTCAATTTTTGCTGTATCTTTATCGCTATTTAAATGAGTATTGTCCAAACTTCTCTGAACACTATAAATCAGTGTTCCTGTATCTCCCGGATAGTCTGAGGTATCCTTTCCACGTATTGTTATTTCAACCGCACCGGCAGTGGCACCGTCTACTTTGCTCCTGTCACCAAAGCTCTTTACTACTTTACAGTCAATAATCTCATAATCATCAGGATATAAAGGTCTCCACGAATTATCCGGCTGCTGAACCTCCAGCTCCCTTTTATCAATCTGAATCCCCTTATTTGTATCAAAATCCAGAACCTCCGGATTTTTTGCAAATTGAAGAGTTAATGTGTTTTGATTAACATTGTACTCTTTTGTACAGCTGTTAATATAATTTGAACTTGCCTGCGGCGTAACAGATATTGTTACTTTTTTATTTGCCGTGTCTGAATTTATCACTGCGCTGTCAAACTGACCAAGACCTTTTTCCATAAGATTCTGCCGGCCTATGGCCTCATCCATAGTATCCCAGATTTCTACTTTATCAGGTTTGTCTGTTACTCTTTTCGGCTTAAATTCTACATACCCTGTAGAACTTGTAGAATCAGCCGTCAGCGCACTTAGTTCTAATTTCGCAGCATCTTTTTTTATTGTAAAAGGAAACTCTGCGTAATTTTCTATACTTCCCCCACTCGTATCCCTTACATAATAATTATTAAAGTATATCCGGACCGTACATGCACCAAGTTTCTTTACCTGCGGATTTTTACCCAGATCTGCAGGATCCCCATTAATATCTTTTATACTGTATTCAGTATTCGGCAATGGAATATCCGCTGAACTTCCTGCCGGCCGTATATAAACTTTTATATTGTTTGATGTTAAATCATCACTCACTCCTCCTACAATCAGCACCTTGCTGCTGTCCTGGTCCTGATATTGAGCAGCATTTTCAATCCGGTACGTAGAACCTGCTCCTGGCAGTTCTGCCCTTTTAATCTTATACTTAATAGTCAGATTTGTCTTATCAGACTCTATATAATTCGACGCGCCTGTTTGCTGAGGAGCGGAAATAACAATTGATACATAACCGTCAGCCGTACCTTCCGATACTCCGTGTGTTTTCTCCAGCTCGCCTTGTGTACAAATATAATCTGTATTGTATCGAAGAGTCACCACTCCGCCATCAGACATTTTCATCTTCAATGTCTGAGGTATTACATCACCTGCCGACCCATTCTCATTCGTTTTATACTCAAAAGACTCATCACCATCGCTACGATCCAGATAGATGATCGCTGAACCGCTTGTCGGTGTCGGAGCGCTGCCCACCTGATCTAATGTATAAAACTGAGCGTTGCCTAACGATATCTTACCGTCAGCTGCACGCAGCCTCGGTGCTGCTATCGCCACTCCCCCCACCAGCAGTATGGAGCATAATACAATGAATACTTTCGCACCAAATTTCTTCCATACATCCTTGTACATAAATAACCTTCCTCTCCGTCTTCCCAAACCAGACTTTATTCTACACCAGACTACCTAACCCTCCGGAAAGCGGAACACCTTTTCACATCTCATGCACCGCAGTTCGCAAAACACCTGCCCTATGCCAAGGCAGCCGCACTGACCGCCAGTCTTATTAAACACAGGCGTCATGCCAAATGCGGTGTGCCAGATTCCATATGAAAATCCATTTTCCATCTTTCCCAATTTATCTACATTCAGAGAGAAGCATGCAGGTTCATCCAAAACAGGCAGACAAGCAGACTTCTCCCATTAGATAGTTTAATATTATATCGGCTCGATTTTTCATATTGTTAACCTTAATCCTGGATTTTTTTCAACCTTCTTCCAGCCGTCAGAACGCCGGGATTCATTCATCCTAAACCAGAAGCGCCGCTTCATCCATTTCCTCACAATCCGCATAATAAAACAAAAACTGCACAGCCAGAAACACTGATTTCCAGCCATACAGTTTCTTGAAACAGAAACAACTGCATATTCACCATAAAGCCCTGCAGCAGTCACCGCAGCCAGTCTGTCATTTCCTAATATAAGACAGCTCCTGTTTTCTAAAAAAGAACACATTCCGTGATCCTCTTAAATATAAAAAGCAAAACTGCATGGCACGGAAATACAGTATGTCTCCTGCCATGCAGCTTTTTTACTAAGCTGAAATCACAACCGTTCCTTCATGAAGTCCGTACAGCAGATACGCACCCCACGCTGCTTTTACTGTAAGCCAGATTTTCAGGATATCCCACCCGAACATCAGCATGCCCATCATAAACGCTTCCATTTCTAAACCTCCTTTTTCTTTTGCCAAACTAAACTACTAATTACTTAATAAAATACCACATTTTCTCATCTGTGTAAACACTATTTGTGCGTTTTTTTCATTCTTTTTATCACTTTTTTTAACATGCTCATGCTATATCATGAATATACTCTGTAAATCTCCCTGGCTTCTTCCTGCCCTACTCTGAGCAGTTCCGCAATCATGGAAATCTGTTTCTCCAAATCCAGGCCGCTGCGCCTTCCTATGTGCACAGTCGCATGCACTGCAGCCTGTTTTTCTGCTTCCTCTGCCCTTTTCTCTGCTATCTCCGCTTTCCTTTTTTCTTCCTCTGCTTTCCTTTTTTCCTCCTCCGCTTTCCTCTTTTCCTCCTCTGCTTTCTTTTTAAATTGTTCTACCCTTTCCTCCGCCTTTTTCCTCTCTTCTTCTGAACTCTTTCGTTCCTCTTCGATGATCATTCTCATTTCTTCCGTTCCCGACACTGTATTTCCCTCCTCACTTCCGCGCACAATAATTCCGCGGTCATAATAAAATTTCTTTCTCTGGCTGCTGTCTGTTTTTTCGGATAACAGAAAATACAGCACTGTAATCATCTCAGCATTATATTTTCCGCTGTACAGCAGGCTGCTGTCACTGTATATCCGGTCTACATCCGGTACAGAGATCATTACAATTCCCATTAAATCCCCGCTGTCGAATTTTCTTCTGCACTCTGACACCGGCATTCCGTCTTTATACGTATATTCTCTATCCGGCCGCAGGCTGTAACTAATTACCGGCTCACGTATTTCCGGAACAGGATATTCATAACAGATCCACACACTGTATACTTTTCTGATTCTATGATATTCTCGATCTGCGTTCAGCTGTGTTGCCATGGCCAGCGACGCATAATAGACTGCACGTGCTGCCAGCGAGTAAGACTTCAGATTTTTTTCCTGAAACGTTTTCTGCTTTGTCTGTGTTTCTTCGTTAATTCTCAGCATCAGTCCGTCATCTGCCGCATATTCAAATACCAGATCCAGCCGGATATCCTTTGTATATGTGCTCCCGACTTCTGTAGCCATGCCCCTGAGCGAATTTCCTGTTAAAACATCAGCGCCTGTATGCCGGCAGAAATCATCCAGAGATTCTCCTTCTAACTCTTTCAGCACAGCTGTCAGCAGAGCACCTGTAAATCTTGCATTTTTTACCAGCTCTTTGATAACTGCCTCTGCAGCCCTGCGCTTCCTTGTAATTCTTCCGTATTCTTCTGCGCTGCTTATCGACGACGCATGTGATACAGCATTTACTGTCTTCTCTGCCAGGCTCTGCGGCCTGACACCGCAGCCTTTCTCCATCTGTGTTCCTCCTGTATGCCGCAGGGACTTTCGTCACGAAAACCCCTGCCTTATTTTCCTGTGATTCAAAGCATGGATTTTCTGTGTTTCTGACCGCAGCATGCCTGACAGGCATCTGCATAGAATTGTCTTTTCTGACGGGATAAGTCCCCCTGGCATGCAGGATTCCGGCTCCTGCATGAAGAAAATATGCTTTACATGGATTATAGCATGGATGTGCGCATAATGCAACAAATATAGTACAATTGTCTAAATCGTTCCGCTATACGGCCCTGACAATGCAGCAGCCAGCCTGAAACCACCCGGAACCGTTATAAAAACTTCACAAAAATTATTCACGCACCCTCCTTCTCCCTCTTGCACCTTATATATAAATATGCTATAGTGCTATCGTCCCTAAAACAAACACATAAAGGAGCGCCATATGAATAACATTTTTACGAAACAGGCCCCTCCATCCTGGGGCCCTGATGCCGTAACTCTTACCACCGCCGGAATCACAGCCGTTATATTACTGGCTGCCGTCTTTCTGACAGCCTCTCTGGTGTTCCGGCCAAAAGAAGAAAGGACAGCCCGGCTTACTACAAAACAGCTCGTCTTTTCCGCCGCTGCCATGGCTCTTGGAATTGTGACTTCCATGATCAAATTTCTTAACCTTCCAATGGGCGGCTCGATTACCCTGTTCAGCATGCTGTTTATCACTCTGATCGGATACTGGTACGGCCCCAGAACAGGACTGACAGCGGCGGCGGCATACGGACTGCTGCAGTTTATACTCGAACCCATTTTTTTTACACTGCCGCAGGTTATCATCGATTATCCGCTTGCTTTCGGAGCGCTTGGCCTGTCCGGTTTTTTCAGCCGCAGGAAAAACGGCCTGGTGTACGGTTATATTGCCGGCGTACTCGGCAGATATTTCTTTTCATTCTGGTCAGGCATGATTTTCTTCGGTGCATACGCTGCTGATTATCATATGGCTGTACCAGTTTATTCCTTATTATATAATGCAATGTATCTGATACCGGAAGCCGTTCTCACAGTGATGCTTTTGTCTCTGGCACCAGTGAAACAGTCCTTTTTCCGCGTGAAACAGACTGCGGCAGAATAGAATTTTCTATTCTGCCGCTTTTCTGATTCGTATCTCAAATCATTCCGTATTTTATTCGTTTAAGCGCAGCTGCTTTACATAAGCGCTGCTTAATAACTTAAATCGTGCACATAGCTGATCAGGCTGCTGGCATCCCCGTTAATCAGGACACCGATATTCTGCCTGTTATAAAACCACTGTCCTGTTGTCAGCTCAGACCCTGTAATCATAAAAAAATCACCCTGAGCCGTCACTGAAGTATCATCATCCAGCGGGATATAATCCGTATTTCCTCCGTTATTCCTAAAACACAGGTATCCTTTTTCCTTCCCTTTGTGTATTTCATAAAATACACTTGCCGCCGGCGCATAGCTGATCATACTGCACCGGTATGCCTTAGCTTCTCCTCCCCGCAGCGATATTTCGATTGCAGGGGTAAGCTCTGGCAGATTGTATGCTGTCGGATCTGCAGAAAACCGTACGATCTGGTTATCTTTAATCAGGCCTTTTTTCACATAGCTGTCAAAATATCCCTGCTTATCTTCTTTCGCCATACTGTAATTATAAATAACATCTCCAAACATGGATTTCAGATCTTCATCCGCATATGCCTCAGCCTGCTCTCTTGGGTAATCCAGCAGCGAATAATGATAGGAAAGCGCATAAAACAGACGCTCCTGATAATCCATCATATCGTTCACTGCAGCGACTACTGCAGTCTCTCCTTCCACACCGTTGCCGGTATTGCCGGAAAGGCCTGCCGCTAACAGTTTTTCTTTTAATACCGATATCTCCGAAGGCTCTACAAAACTGTTATTCTGAATATCACCGCCTTCTACCAGCTGGCTGTAAATATCAGCAATTTCTGAATCTGACATTTTGCTGACTGTACGGTCCGACAGGTCCATAACATAATGGCTGATTCCTTCTTCAGCATCTTTTTTAGCTTCCTCTTCTGTCTGTCCTACTACATTAAAATAATAAGTATACAGCTGTGATTTAAAATTTGCCTGATCTTTTGCATAAGCAGTTACCATATTACGCCTGATATCTCCGTTACTGTCTCCGCTGCTGTTAAAGGAAAAAAGGCGCGGTGAAAATATGCTGAAAATAACAACACAGGCTACAATCACAACTCCAATAGCAAAGTTCCTCGGCGTGAACACCTGGAATTTTTCTTTTTCAGCGCCGCTGTCACGGTCTTTTGTTCTGGCCGGCTTATCATTTGATTTTCCTTTTCTGGCAAAAGAAAACTTTCCTCTTTTTTCTTTCTCTGCTTTCTGAGGTTTTGTCCGGCTGTCTGCTGCCGTACTGCCGCCTGTGCCCCGGGCTGCCGCTGCTTCCAGTTTTTCCCTGAATTTGACGCCGTAAGGAGAACGGAACGTTTCGGGATGCGCCTTAATAGATGCAAGGATTTTCTGAGCCTGCTGCGGATCTTCCGGATTATATTTATCCACAATTCCCTTAATCCTTTTTAAATCCATGGCGGCATCCCGGTATTCCTGCTCTGTTTCAAATTCAAGCTCGCCTAATTTGTATTTTTTTTGCTGTGCCATAATTTATCATTTCCTTTCATATAGATACCATTGATTCCTGCCCATGCGTTTAGCCTGTTCCAGTGCTTCGTCTGCATAGCCAAGCAGTTCCATAAAAGAATGATGCCGGCTATCCTCACTTTTCTCTGTCAGGACTGCCCCGACAGAATATTCCAGCATATTTTCTGCTGTTTCCAGTTCCCGGACAGCACAGACCAGTTCATCACACTTTTTTTCGACTGTCTCCCGGGACGGAGCATCCGCAACAAATATAATAAATTCATTCCTCCGGTACCGTGCCAGTATGTCGCTTTTTGTAAAACAGCTGCGTATCCTTCCGGCAAATTCCAGCACAATTTTATCTGCTTCTATGCATTCTGCGCTTTCATATACCTGCTGTAAATTATGAATCGATATAAGCAGAAGAACCTGAAGCCCGGCTGACTGCTGCATGGCCTGAACCGTCTGTCCGGGTTCATTTCTATTAACCAGTCCGGCTAAATAACGGCTCTGTTCCTGTGCAGAACTTCCGGCTTTCTTCAGCAGCCTGCTTGCCTTTTTCTGCGACTCTAAGACATTGCATACCCTCTTAATAACAACTTCAGGAATAAACGGTTTTACTACATAGTCATTTGCCCCCATAGACAGCGCATGAATCTGCTGCTGCGGAGAATCTTCCGTGGTAATTATAACGACCGGAATCTGTGAAATAGATGCGTCTTTCTGTTTCTGTTTTAAAAAACCTCTCCCATCCAGAACCGGCATAATGACATCCAGCAGAATCAGGTCGATATGGCGGTTCTTTCTGACGATTTCCAGCTCCTGCGCCCCGTTAGACGCTTCCAGTATGTGATACCTGCTTTCAAACATATTCCGCAGCAATTTGCGGCTCATTGCTATATCATCGACAATCAGTATCGTTTCTACCTTGCTTTCTGATGAAAGAATCACTTTCCGGTATTTGTACAGTTCACGCTCAATTTCTTTCTGGTCTGTAATATTAATCAAAGTGGCAAAAATTACACTTCTGCCGCCAATTTCGCGCATATATTTCAGCTTCATTTCAATCCACTGCTCCCTGCCTAATCCATTTATGCAGCAGAATTCGCACCGGGCTACATTTTTCGAAACCGCTGCCCGTTTAAATGCAGCCGATACCGCTTCCCTGTTTCCCGCATCCATAATGCCGGACATACAGCTGCCCATACGGTTTAAGTCACTGTATCCAAATAAATCAAAATAAGCATTGTTAACCCGGATTGTATCAACTGCTCCTGTATCCGGTGTATATTCGAAGATCGCCACCGCCTGCAGCATATTGCTGAACAAAAGCTCCATCTGTGACGACGCATCCCACAATTTATCCGTATCATGCCGGCCGCCGTCTTCTTTTTCTTTTTTCAGGCCGGCACTTTCAAATGCCAGCTGTTCATATTCATCCACCGGCATCGGTTTTGCAAAATAATATCCCTGGACATATTCACATCCAATGCTGCGCAGGAAAACCGCCTGGGATTCTTTTTCCACTCCTTCTGCAATCACAGGAATTTCCAGCCATTTTGCCATACGCACTACGGAAGCCAGTATATTTTCTCCACGTCCAGGCCTGTCAGAATCTTTAAAGAAATTCATATCTAATTTTATAATATCTACTGCAATATCTTTCAGAGTATTCAAAGACGAATATCCGCTTCCAAAATCATCCATCAGAATGCAGAATCCGTATTCCTGAAGCCGGGCCATTGTTGCTCTGATGACATCCGGATTGCTTGCATAAGCACTTTCCGTCAGTTCTAACTGCATCAGGCGCGGTTCAATCCCATACTGTTTTACAAGATTATATATAAGATCGGCCAGCTTAGGATTATAAAGGCTTACCCTGGAAATATTGACAGATACCGGAAACGGTTTTCTTCCTTTATCCAGCCATTCCCGTATTATTTTGCATGTATGTTCCCAGACATAATAATCCAGCTTGGCAATAAATCCGTTCCGTTCAAAAACCGGTATAAATTCTCCCGGAGGCACTATCCCTTTATCCGGTATCATCCATCGTACCAGTACTTCACCTCCGTTAATCCGGTCTGTATGAAGGTCATACTTAGGCTGGATATACAATACAAACTGCTCATTGGACAGGGCTTTTTTCATCGTATTAATGATTTTCTGTTCTTTTACCAGCTTTTCGCTCATAGATGCATCATAAAAGGAATAATTTTTAATATAACTGCCTTTGCATTTTTTTGCCGCCAGATTCGCGCGGTCACTGATTGTAATAATATTTTCCCTGTGATCATCAATAATATAAATACCAAACACCGGCACCAGATCATGCTCGATATGAAACTTGTTAATATCTTCCCGCAGTTTTTCCATTAATTTTATAAAGGAAGCTTCATCCTCAAACGGCATGCAGAAACAAAATACATCCGCCCGGTACCTTCCATAAGTAAACCGGTCCGAATCTCCCGCTATATCTGCAATCAGGCTTGCAACATACTGAAGCAGACGGTCTGCTTCGCTGATTCCATAAAACTGATTTACCAAATGAAACTGATATATATCCATATGGACAAATGCAAACCGCTCCTTTAAGCAGCGGCATAATATTTCTTCTGTTCTGTGCAGAAACCGGTTTTTATTATATATTCCTGTCAGTTCATCATATTTATGAATATACTGGATATGTTCCAGTGTCTGCAGTTCACTCCGCGCTGTTACATTCCTGACACGCGCACGCAGTACTTCCGGTTCAAAAGGCATATGTATGACATCCCATGCGCCTTTCTGAAAACACGCAGCCTCTCCGCGGTAATCCAGCGCTCCGCAGACAGCTATTACCGGAATCCTGCTAATCACATTATCCTCCTGCCACTCTTTCAAAACATGATATCCATCCATATGAACCGTATCTGTAAAATCCAGTATCACTGCTGCCAGCTGGCGTTCATACCAGTGCATCAGTTCTAATATTTTTTCTTCATTGTCAGCTGCCAGCAGTTCATACTCACTCTTAAGTATGCTTTTAAAGAGCTGGCGGTTCTTTTGCTGGCTGTCCGCAATAAGAATTGTACTTTTTACCATCATTAAAACCTCTTGTTATTACATGACTGTACAGATACTGGCATTTTATCATATTTCTTTTTACAATTCAATGTCTGGACGTTTCTGCTTAATTAGAAACAAGTACTGCATAAATTGTAAGCGCTTTTCCCTTCGATTTCTTATTCCGGACGATGCGCACTGTATGCGTGGCCTTCCTGCTGGAAGAATAACAGGGAACAGCACCTGGTTTATTATGCCGTCCCCCGGTATTATCCGCATCAATTTCTGCCGTTTTTTTTCCATCTACATAGACGTCAAACTGGCCGCCTCTCCCGTTAATCTGCTGCGCAAATAAAATTCCGATATTTTTTCCCGTAACCGTAAAAGAAAGATTTCCGTCCCCGCTGCTGCTTGTCAGATTATTTTGAAAAATACGGCTCTTGCTGGTCGCTTCAAATGTCCCCATTCTCTGTATGGAAATATTTTTACAGGACAGCACTTTTGCACTGTTATATTTTTTTGACGTTAAGTACTTTGCGGTCGTCTTCTTATACGAAACTTCGCCGAGTGTCTTTGCCTCTAATTCATCCAGATATCTGACAATAATTTCTCCTATAACCGCGCTTCCAAGAGCTGACGGATGAATCGCATCCCCTGACAGTTCCTCCATTGTATAAATATCCTTGCTTATCAGATCTTTCATAACATTTCCATAACTGAGCATCGGCAGTTTATAATGCTGCCCAATCTGAGCCTGCTGTGCCTGGCAGCTCCACCCATTGAGCTTTGACATAAACAGCAGCATAACAGCCGGTTTGGAATCAGCCGCCAGAATTTTGCGAATCAGATTTTCGTAAGACTGCTTGTAATGCGCTGTCTTCTTATCATTTACTGCAAATTCCACAAACACCAGATCCGGTTTTTTATCCAGCACATCTTTCTGAACACGGTGTACTCCCAGGTAGGAATCCGTAGCGCTGATACCTGCATTGATAAAATATAAATCCGCCTTTGGAAATTTCTTATACCACCAGTCAATCACATACTCCACATAAGGCAGCTTCTTATTCATGCTCTCATCCCTGGTTCCGTTAGAGATCGTTCCTTTTGTAATGGAGCCGCCAATAAACGCAATGTTGACTCTCTGTCCGGTTCGTACCTTGCGCATAACATTGTACAGCGGTCCCTCATTCATTTCTGTCCATGGATTCGCCAGTTTCATCTGTTCTTCCGTCACATAGCCAGCCGGCAGCCTGTTCCCTTTAATCCCCCCGCTCCCTGCCGCATAAACTGTTACGGGAGCTTTTTCCACAAAATGCAGCATAGACATGCACAGCATGATGACTGCACAGGCCAGGGAAAGGATGCGGTTTGTGTTTTTCTTGTTTCTTGCCTTCATGTTAGAAATCTCTCCATTCTATGTGTTTTTCCTTTATTTTATCACAGAATACCATAGAATTGCTAGATATTCCAGATATTAACATATAAAAAATAAGCTCCGGATACTTTCTGTATGAAAGTATCCGGAGCTGCCCCTGCGTACAATGTTATCTATCGTTTAACATCCTTTTGCATATGATAAAAATAATGTTGTATGATGTTATAAGATGTGCTGCAATACTGGTTAGATCACACAGATACAAAGACTGCCTTAAATATTTACGCTTATTTCAACAGCCAGCGGCTGAATACCAGTGAAAACGACTTGAGCGAAATATCCAGGCATCTGATTTATTTGCCTGACTGGATTTTGGGTAACGTTTTGGGTAACGCTTTCAAATTACCGTATCGGTGGCAGTATACAAAAATAAATTTTGATTTTAAGGATTTAATGACCTTTGGGTTGTTCCTTTTGGCATTGCTTACATTTATTTTCACATTTTGTAAGTAGTCATACATAGAAAAACCACTCCTGTATACTTTGGCGAGTGTCGGAGTGGAAATTCTATTCTTAATCTTGGCCAACCCACCTTGTGGGCGGTTGATTTCTTTTTATGCCTATAATATAGCATATCTGGTAATAGGATTCAAGAATTTTTAAATGGAAAATTTATATAGAAAATTATAATCTTAAAAAATCCCTAAATATTCATTCTGCAAGCTGATTCTGTTTCCTGTGAAATAGAATCAAGAGATTTTTCTAAAGTAACTTTAAGCCACTGCTGCCGTATAATCTCACGTTTTAGTTTCTACATCCGCTTTTCAGTATATGATTCTATCCAGTCATTTAATTAATCAGCTTGAAGAATATTAGCAAGCCAGCAAAACAGGCAAAAATCAAGAAAATAACATTCTGCCTGCTTTTTCATGCTTCTGCTTCCTGGCCAGAGCATTCCTCATACTGTTCTCCTGTTCGTCCGGCTGACCTGTTTGGAACAGCATCTTATTTTTCATTTCCTAATTGTAAATATTTATACAACTGACAGACAGAAGATTCTCTGTTTAAAATAACTGAATATATATCAGCTGCTCTCCCCAGCACATCCCCTCTGGAACGGATGGCAGATTTATCCTTTACCAGTATTCTTTTATCTTCTGCTGTGCATAAGATTCTGATATATTAAATTTTTCTATAATTTTTTCATAGTATCCTCCATGGATACTCCGAAGTCTTTTCCGGCTTCTATCATGGTCTTAATGGAAGCTTCCCTTCTCTCACTTCTGACATGCATATCCCAGGCTTCTTCCTGGCTGAACAGTGTAAGCATAATGTCCACTACCTCGCTTTCCCTGGCTTCCAGATATTTTTTCAGCACATTCCTGTTTCTGCAGATGCTGATAGTCTCCCGCACAGCCCTGTCCGTAAGACCGTGCATTGCCACCTGTGAATCAAATACCTCTGTAAATTCTACATACTGGCTGATTTTGTCCCTCTTTTTCCCGCCATAAATCATTTTGATTTTAATATCAGCACAGCAGTCCTGTCCCGCAAAAAAACTTTCTGCAAACGATATCGTCTCCGGCCTTGTTTTCCGTTTTCCGGTATAGATGACATAAATCTCCGGCTTCGGCAGTTTTGCCTTTTTGCTCCCGTATATGTCCTGTTCTGTCCGTATTATATAGTCCTGATATGACTTTGCAAGATACAATAATGCCCGGATAAGTATATTCTCTGTCCATGTTGACTGCGCCTCTATCAGGAAAATTATCCTGTCCTTCAGCTGAAAACCAAGGTCGTTGTGAATCCCGCCCGCCATGATATTTTCCAGTGTAATCAATGTCAGGTCCTGCGGTCCCGTTTCAGAATCCTCCGGGTGAAGTGCCCGGTACAGCTGCAGCAGATACTCCTTGTCCCTGAACAGGCTGGTAAATACCGTATCTTTGGCGGTGCGCTTTGGTTTTGGATTCTTCCGCTGCACTGTCCGGTCTTTCTCCATAATACCCTCTCTGTCTTTTTTATCTTAGCATAATATGCATCCGGAAAAAATACAAGCTGCTTCGGCATAAAATTATTCCAGCTGCAGTCTCTGCCAGGGATATCAGAATCCGCTTCTTGCAGAACTCAGGCGGACATATAACCTGTTATCTTTTAAATCTCCCCTTTACAGGCACAAAACGACATCTTCTGCATTATATATATGCTAAATAATGAAAAAACAAAACAGAAAAAAGACACTGCAGAAAACGGAGGGCATACAGGAGAAAATATTATGGATAAAAAAATGCGAGTTACTCTAATACATACTTTTGAACTGGAAATACCTCTGGAAAAAGAGTTTTATAAACAGCAAATCCATGCTGGACAGCTGCTGTACATACCAGCCGGCCAGAAGCCGCTGCATTATGTCTAATTTCCGCTGTAAAAACGAGCGCCATACGGCCGGCCAGCATATCTGCTGTTACAATAATGAAGACCTTTTTAAGCTGGGCATTTCCAATATCTGCTTTATTGAAAGAAGAATCCCCGGATCTGACGGGTATCTCTTTACAGCTTCCGCATGCATTACTTTCCGGGTAAACCCAGGGATACTGCTTGGATATACTGAAAATAAATATATATGCATAGTCCCGGATAGGGAACTGGACAGGATTCTGCCGGCCCTGGCTTATGCATGGACGCCATACCCCCGGCCCGCGGATTCAGAATACGTGAAACCCTGTCCATATACCTCAAGCATGCACAGATGATGGAGATTGCCTTCCTGTACAGCACTGACGAAATAAAACTGGCAGAGGGACAGATACGTTTTGAGCTCCGAATCTGCCGTTCCAAAGCTTCGTATTTTAAAACCAGATACGGGTGCGGATGTTCAGGCGACCTGATTGGCAGCGCTAAAATTATCGGGACAGACATTCTGGCAAAATACCTGAACGGGCTTTACGGCACTGGAAAATTCGTTAAAACAGGCCAGGCAGTCCGGCTCATACAGGAGAGCCGCCACCGATATCCTGTACAGTGCAGAATGGTAAAAATCATAGAAGATACACGCTATAAAGATACCGCATATGCGTTCCGTATACCTGTATTAACAGAACTGTTTCCTGTCTGTCACAGATTGAACTCCGTTAAAAACAGCCTCAATAAATAACTGCTCCGTATAACAGGCCTGAATTCTGTCAGAGTAAACTTATAAATCCAGATTTATAAGATAGTTATTGTATGTGTTTTTCGGATATAATTTCTTATACTGTAAAATTTCTTCTGAAAATTCCATACAGCCTGTATATCCGGGGTTTTTTATGACCCTGTATAGTTTAATTTCTTATGACGGATATGTTTCTAAAATTCTGAACTGCCGGTTATACCCTCTGAATTTCACCAGCAGCTATCCTGGCTTCAAATCCCCACAGAGTATATTCCAGATAAAATCCATACGGCAGCAGAAATTTATACAGTTCTGCTTATAACATCTCAGTAATACTCATGAAGAAGAATTAATAATTAATTTCCAGTGCGGAAAAGGAGGAAAACATGGCAGCATTAGTTGAAACAATGTTCAGTACAAGGGAAAAGCCCTGGCACGGGCTGGGATCTGTCGTTATGGAAGCACCAACATCAGCAGACGCACTCCGTCTTGCCGGGCTGGACTGGAACGTAATACAGGAGCCAGTCTATACGTGCTTTCAGGAAAAAGCGGAGGGCTGCAGGGCAAACGTAAGGGATTCAGACCGCAAAGTGCTCGGCATTGTATCTGACCGCTACAGGATTATCCAGAATAAGGCTGCTCGCAAGACTTCCAAGGGAATATATCATTGCGGGAGAGCGTATCAGCCCGTACATAGTGTTTTCTAATACCCATGACGGCTCAGGTTCAGTAAAAGCAGCAGTCACACCTATAAGGGCAGTGTGCAGCAATACGCTGAACCTTGCATTAAGCACGGCCAGGAGAAGTTTCAGCATGATACATACGGGGAATATCCATGACAAAATACAGGAGGCAAAAGAAACACTTTTCATGGCAGAACAATATATGGACTGTCTCGGAACCGAATTTGAACAGCTCCGCAGACAGAAGCTTACAGACGAACAGGTAAAAGAGTATATTGAAATCCCCCTTCCAATGGAGAAAGAACCTACCCCTGTGCAGAATAAAAACATTCTGAGGCTGCGTAAGGATATGGAGCAGTGCTATTATGATGCACCTGATTTACAGGAAACAGGCAAAAATGCATACCGTTTCATCAATGCAGTATTAGATTTTGCAACACACAGCACACCGCTGCGCAGAACTGCTAATTATAATGAAAACCTTTTCAGCCGTACTGTGGACGGAAACCCTCTTATTGACAGAGCATACCAGCTTGTAAAATCTGCATAGCCTGTACCGGCTGAAATCATGCAAAAAGAAGGAAAAATGATAAATTACAGCAGCGGGGATGACCGGGATGATTAATATTCCAGCCATCCCCGCTGTTACTGCCCTTATTTTCTGCCACAAGCCCGGACATCCGGCATAATTTACTGAAACCCATATATGAGAATCTGATAAACAGACAAAAGAAAGGACAAAAATATGATGTATGAAAAGATACCAACGGCGCAAATGGATGTAAAAGAATGGCTGCAGTTAAGAAAGACCGGCATTGGCGGTTCGGATGCCGGAGCTGTATGCGGATTAAACCCATACAGCAGCCCGGTGAAAATATTCCACGACAAAACAGCTGGTGAAACAGAGGAAAAAAGCAGTGAAGCAATGCGCATCGGGCATGATTTAGAGGATTATGCGGCAAAACGTTTTTCCGAGGCGACAGGACTGAAGGTCAGGCGCTCCAATTATATGTACCGAAGCATAGAGCACCCTTATATGATTGCAGACATAGACAGGCTCGTTACAGGGGAAGCTGCCGGCCTGGAATGCAAGACTGTCCGTGCTTATAATGCCGACAAATGGAAAGACGGGAACATTCCGCAGCATTACATTATGCAATGCTGCCATTATATGGCAGTTACAGGGCTCCGCACATGGTATATTGCAGCTGTTATCCTTGGAAAAGAATTTACATACCGGAAACTGGAATGGGATGATGACCTGGTCTGCAGCCTGACGGCAGCAGAAGATCATTTCTGGAATAACCATGTCCTGACAGGTATCATGCCGCCTCTGGACGGAAGCAGCGCATGTATGAAGTAATTGCCCAGTATTTCCATACTGCAAAACAGACGGATGTGGTCCGTCTTGACGGTTTTGATGAAAAGCTGACCCGGCGTGAGGAAATCGTGGAGACTGTTGCCGCGCTCCAGGAAGAACAGCGTAAGATTGAACAGGAAGTGAAAGTGTGCATAGGCAGCAGCCAGCATGCTGCCAGCGGACAGTACCGGGTGACATGGGGCAATGTGGATTCCGTAAAGCTGGATACAAAGCGTATCCAGGAAGAACAGCCGGAAATATACGCAGCCTATGGAAGAACCTCCCATTACAGGCGGTTTGAAGTCAGGGCAGCATAGAAAGAGGACAAAGATGGAAAAAAAATCTGATAAGACTGCTTAAGGCAGATGAAATAGAATGCCGGATATCAGCGGTAAATGCAAAAGATCTGAGCCTTCTGCTGTATAAGGATGCAAGGGCAGACCAGCGCATCCTGGATGAAACATTCGGCCCTTTCGGCTGGAAACGGAGCCACAAGTGCATAGACAGGAACCTTTACTGCACAGTGGAAATTCTGGACAGGGAAACAGGGGAATGGGTAGCAAAACAGGACGTCGGCACGTCTGGATATACGGAAAAGGAAAAGTCACAGGCATCGGACAGCTTCAAGCGTGCCTGCTTTAACTGGGGCATCGGGCGCGAACTGTATTCCGCCCCTTAATCTGGATACCGGCAGACAGAGTGAATATCCAGATGAAGAACGATAAATACTGCTGCTATGGGAATTTTACCGTTATGGATATAAGCTACAGCGGCGAACGCAGGATTTCCAGCATCAGGATTGCGGACGAACGGGGCCGGACTGTGTATGAAATGGCTCCAGAAACAAAATCCGGGCCGGAGAAGTCCGCAGAGGGCCTGTCTGAAAAGCTGATGAATGCTTTCTCAGCCGAACTGGAAAGAACAGGCGTGGACATCCGGGCTGTTAAGGAACGGTATCAGATAGGGAACCCGAGGGAAATGTCACAGGAACTGTACGAGAAGGCCATGAAAGCGCTGGGCAGAACGAAATCCGTTCATGCAGCTTGATGCATGGACATCATTCCGCCTTTCAGCAAGGGCCTTAAGGGAACGCAGAAAGCTGTGTGCCGGCATGCAGCAGAAAAACAGGCGCTGCTGCTGTCAGGACATGGAGAACAGGACAGCTGTTTTTACATCCGGACACGGCAGCGCAGTACAGTACAGGCAGACGGCAGGCATGGAAACAGATTCCTGCCGTCTGCCATTTATAAGGAGATAAAATGAAAAAGAATATAAAGGAATTTACAGATGATGCAGTGGAGGAATTGGGCAGAAAACCGTTCCCACAGGCCTTGAGGAAAAAGGGAACAGGCGCAGGGCACAGGCATGGTCGTATCCGTAATTAAAAAATACTCTTATCTGGAAGATGCACCTTTAAACACCGCAGCACTGCCACTGGAAATAACCCTTCTGGAATACCTGGATATCTGGCTGGAACAGAAAAAAACAGAAGTTGAAACTGCAACATACGAAAGCTACCAGTACCGAAGCCGCGGCATTGTCCGTTTCTTTGAAAAATATTATCCGGGCATAAAACTCCGTGACGTGTCATCCGCGGTACTCAGCCGGTTTTTCACATACCAGCTGAAGCATGGGAAAATCAGCCCAGCGTTCCATACTATATGCAGTATTTGACCAGGGCATCATCGACGGCCTGATAAAAACGAATCCAGCCCTGGCAGTACAGGTATCTTCTAAAAAAATAAAGATTTTGGATGAACGAGACACCCGATGATTTAGATGAACTGTCCCGCGGAGTAACATACCTGTTTTGATTTTTTGTAACATTTTTTGTAACGCCGCCCGAAACAGCAGTTTTTCATACAGAATGACAAAAAATAAGCTTCAGAAGCTTTCTGCATAAAAGCCTCTGAAGCTGCCTCTGCCAAGGATTTCCCCGCTTTCGTACTGCAATCCTTATGCAGTCGATGCGACAGGATTTGAACCTGCGGCCTCTGCGTCCCGAAAATAATAGAGAGGGGTTTATGTATGGTTCTCTAAGTATATTGAAAATCATCCGGAACCCTTGATTTCACCGGCTTTCAGAGCTACATAGCCTGCAAATCCTGTACACGGCCGGCATACTTTCCATTTTTCCCTTATAATGCGTACACGTTGAAACGTCTGGATTTTTGCCTGGATATTAAATATCCTACGCAAATTCAGGCTGATGAATATATAAAACTATTAAAAAAAGTATTCCTCGTAAAATCTTAAAAGAAAAAAAGTATTTTAATAAAACGCAGCGCAGGTTTATACCTTATGAAGTTTCCCTGATGTTGGAATGCAAATCTTATTCTTTTGAGGTCTATCCAAAACATCGACAAATGAAAATATGTAAAAGAAAGGGTGCTGATACAGCAGCGGGGATCACCCGGTTGGAACTTCGCGCATCAAAATCCAAGATAAAACAACTGGCAGTCAAATACTGTCTTCCACTACCAACAGGAAACGTAAATACATTTATTACACGTTCTCCAGAAATTACTAGGAAAGAGATACCCGACATGATTTCCGGGATGACAGGAACCGGAACGTTCCACACCTATAATTATATCATGAATCAAATTTATGATTCCAGCTATACACAACATACAAAAGATAAAATGATGCTGATTGCCGATTACCTCTCCCGCCATAAAAGCTGTAAAAATATGCTTGATAGACTGGAACTCACAAGACAGGATTGGAATGGGTATTTAAAAAAATTTAACAAACTTGGCTGCAGCCCAGTGCCTATTCCACGTACATATGAATTTTCCTGTTATCCAGGTGTCAGTGATTGGTGTATTATGTAAACTTGAGCGAAATAAAAATTATTTTGAAATGCAAGAGACAGACATTTTTTATTTGATTCCTGTCTCTTGCATGATGTTTTATACTTACAAAATTTTTCGTAATGCTTCCACATCTTTTTCTGAGTAATTAGAAACCAAAAATACGATTTCTTCTGTTGAATATCCTTTTTTAAGCATTTTTTCTACAACCTGCCTTTCTGAATCAGCCGCTTTTTTCCTTTCTGCTTCTAATGCATCTAATAAGTCAGCCGCTTTTTTTCTTTCTGCTTCCAATGCCTGTTGTTTTTCCTCTTCAAATATCATCGCTACCTGTGTCATTTCAATCGCCCTCCTTATTTTATTGGCTGTTTCCCTATCTATGATCTTGTCGGTAAATGTCAGTATCCCCGCCAGCGTAAACACCTGCTGGCCCCTGTCCTGAATCTTTGCCGCCAATTCTACCGTTTCGCGGACTCTTTTTTCCTTTTCTTCCTTTTTCCTGTAGGACAGCGGAAGGATGATAAATTCCATCAATTCTTCATCGGTTAACATTTCGTTTCTTTCTACCTTGCTTTTCAGCCGTTCCATAATGCCTTCCGAATCCAGTTCAGAAAGGAACGCTGTTTCTGTGTGCAGTTTTACCGCACCGATATCGTATCCGCTGGACACCTGGCTCCTGTTGATATCCCCCGTGTAGATAACAACCATCCGAAGCTGTGGGCAGCCCCTTTTTTCTTTCTGGTATCTATTTGCAACCCCTGTCAGATAGTTTAGATATTTTACCTTGTCGTTTTTATCATAGTCGCTTTCATAATCTAATATGGCCACCGTATCGTCTTCCAGTTCAAAAAGGTTATCCATCCGCAGTTCATTTGCTCTTACGGCCGGGATGTCTGTCGGCCTTGCCTCTCTGATTTCTGGAAGGTCCAAGCCGTATACCCGGAACGTTTTGCCCTTAAAATTTTCTGCAAGCACTTTACTTGTGATATCTTTATTCTGATACGCTATTTCCTCTTGCCCCATGCTTTGCCTCTCCTTAAAATTAAGATATAGTTATCCCGCTGGCTCCATTATATTTTCTTTTAGCTAAAAAATCAACACCTGCACTCTGTACCATGCAAGGAGCCATGCAGCTGGCTGCCGTTAACTATGCCAGCTTATGTCTATCCCTGTCATAATAATAAACCTCATCGGAAAGAACCTCGTCATCGGATACCTCACCGGAACGGTTTATCTCCGCCACCATCCCTTTCAGGCTCTCCGTGTTGAACATTTTCTTCCTGTCTGATGGCAAAAGTATCACCTCGTGTACGGAACTTGGAAGTATATAAAATCCAGATTTAAACTGTTCTGCGGCCCGTTCCGGCACACCCTCATAGAGTATGCTCCCTGTATAATGTGTAATAACCATCCATAAAAATACAAGATGACGCCGTATTCACTCCGTCTGATATGACCAGTCCAATTCTCGGAACCCCGTTATTTTTATAATATACATTCCATTCAGCCTTATAACCACTGCCCAGCCGTTTTCTTATTTTGCGTGCCACCTCATTCATAAATTCATCCATTTGTTTTTTCATCCTATACCATTCCCTTTCACATCTAACTTTATCTTCCTGCCCTCTCCTGCATTTTTCTCTCCGTCCCATGTTTCAAAACCTCCATGCATTCAAAGGAATACATGTTTTCATCGCAGTACGGGCAATAATATGGATATTTCTTTCTAAGCTCACGGCTGCGTTCCCTGCGGACACGGCCCATGCACTTTTGGCATACCTTTATCATGGTTTCTCCTCCACATTGCCCCAAATGCCGTTATGCAGAAAGGGCCATCTGGTATGCCCTGTCAATCAGCGGGTTCCCCTCTGCCGTCTTTAAAAACAGGTTCTCCCTATAATTTTTTGTCTTTCGCACAGGCTGTGCATGCGTCGCAAAATCCAATACGGCATTCGTCACTATGTCATTAATTATAAAGCATTGGAAAGGGCATATGAAACCATTTGCGAATTTACATAAATATTTGTTTTTTAATGTTCTGGTGACATTTATCCAAGAGCGTGCTATAATAATACGAGCAGTATGCCCGTTCACCTTGGAAAGGAGAACTATTCATGAAGGGCACTGTACAAACAAAAACCACAAAAAAGGGCGCTGAATACATTTATATTTATTTAAGCTATTCTGATCCCGTAACCCGGAAGCGGAAACAAAAAGTAATCTCAACCGGCCTTCCTGCCAAAGGCAACAAGCGCAGGGCAGAAGCCATGATCAAAGATTATATTGAAAAATACCAGTATTTTGAGATGCCAAAGACAGACACGGCTGTTGACAGCCATATCAGCCTGTGTGATTTTCTGGATTACTGGCTGTCCGGCAAGAAACTGGAACTGCGCCAGTCCACCTATGAAGGATATGCGTGCCGCATCCATTCCATCAAAAAATATTTTGAAAAAAAGAATCCTGAACTGATCTCGCTCACACCAAAGGATTTCAATGACTTTTTCAAATACTCCCTGAAATACGGCAAAGTGAACCAGAAGACACACCGGAGGGAACCTCTGGCTGTCCGCTCTGTAAGAAGCTGCCGCAGCATTCTCCATGCCGCATATAATGAAGCAGTCATTGATGGAATTATAAAAGTGAACCCGCTGGATACGGTTGTTGTACACGGCAGAAAGAACCGCGAATATAACGGAGAATATTATTTTCTGACAGAAGAAGAGATATCAGATGTGCTTCACTTCATGGACAGAAACTATCCCCGTTAGTCGGAATAACTTTTATGGGTGCTTATTATGGATTAAGGCGTTCGGAAATCCTCGGCCTGAAATGGAACGCCATAGACTGGGAAAGAAAAACCATCTCCATACAGCACACCGTTGTCCGCGTAACTTCTGTCATGGCAGAAAACGCGACCAAGACACAGGCGGGGGGCCAGAGTGCTGAACCTTTTTGATACAGCACGAAGCTGTCTGGAGCAGATCAGGCAGGAGCAGGATGCAAACAGGAATTTTTTGGAAATACATATGCGAATCAGGACGGTTATATTTTTACATGGGAAGACGGACGACAGTATGACCCGAATTACGTTTCGCGCATGTTTACCAGGGCAATGACAGACTATGGCCGGCCGGAGATCACGCTACATAATCTGCGGCATACGTGCTGTTCCATGCTGATTAACCGCGGATGGGATTTAAAAAAGCTGCAATACTGGACGGGGCACAGTGATGCGTCCACAACGCTGAATATTTATTCCCACTTCAACCGGAAACGGTTAAATGAAAGTGAGAATGACCTGAACGGTATTTCAGCGGCTGCATCAGACCTGTTCTAAGTTTTTGTTAGAACAAATGTTAGAACAAGCCAATTTTCTGCCACTTTCCTACCGCCAGCAGAAACAAAAAAGAACCGGAAACCCTTTATCCAAGCGGTCTCCGATGCCCCTGCCAAGAGTCGATGCGACAGGATTTGAACTTGCGGCCTCTGCGTCCCAAACATTCCGTTATCATTGGCAGGCAACCTCCTTTAAAGGCAGCAAGAAGCTTCTAATCCCCTATTTTACAAGCTTTGCGGCATCCATAATCCAAACCGGAGCCATACTCACTAAATTAAATAGAATCCATTTCGGGGTAACGTTTTGGGTAACGTAACACAGATCAACCATCATCAAGGGCAGATATTAAGCTATCAGTATCTTTTCATCATATCGTCAGCCTCGTTCTATGATATATGAAATTTCTCTCTGATCCTTTCTGACGTTCCCTTTCCGGCTACGCATAATGCCTGTCTTCTTCGATCGTCGCCCCAACCGCAGCTTCCTTTTTACACTTCTTTTCCGCATATCCTAGATTTCTTCCTGGCTAAACAATATAATCATAATGTCCACTACCTCAAAAAGAAACCCCTTCTCAATTACTGCCAATACAATTCTATTTTTTCCAGTGCATCCATTTCAGACAGCCCATATTTACACCTTAATTTTGCCAATACGTCTTCTTTCGGTATTCCATAATCTTGTCCATCTTCAATCGTCGCCCTAACCGCAGCTTCCTTTTTTACACTTCTTTCTCGCATATCCCAAACTTCTTCCTGGCTAAACAATGTAATCATAATATCTACTACCTCACTTTCCCTGTTTGACAAGTATTCTTTCAGCACATCCCTGTCTTTGCAGATGCTTATGGTCTCCCTGACTGCCTGTACTGTAAGCCCATACTTCTTTACCTGTTCATCAAACACTTTTGTAAAACTCACATACTGACTGATAATATCTCCCTTTTTTCCATCATAAATCATATGTACTGTTACATTCAGGCAGCATTCCCCACCCGGAAAAAATTCTTCTGCAAGCGATATGGTTTCTGGTCTCGCCTTCCGCCTTCCTGTATAAATCACATAAATTTCTGGCTTTGGCAGTTCCACCTTTTTACTGCCATAAATATCCTGCCCCGTCCATATGATATAATCCTGATAAGATTTTGCAAGGTACAAAACCACCCTTACAAGTATATTCACCGTCCAAGTTGATTGCGCTTCAATCAAAAAAATTAATTTTTCTTTAAACAAAAATCCCAAATCATTGAATATGCCTCCCGCCATGATATTCTCAAGCGTAATGATTTTTAAATCCTCTTCTTTTGCACTGGCATCCTCCGGGTGCAGCGCCTGATACAGTTGGAGCAGGTAACCCTTGTCCCGGAACAAACTGGTAAATACGGTATCCTTCGCTGTGCGTTTTGGCGGCTTGTGTTGTCCTTCCAACCCTTTCTCCATAATATTCTCCTTTGTTATTTTATCCTAGTATATAGCAAGTTTTAAGAAAAAACAAGTCCCTCCCCGGCTTGCCTGCGCCTGTTGCCAAGGGTGCCGAAACAGCAGGCAGCACCCCAAAAGAAGCACTGCCTACCTTTCCCATGTTTAACCTGCTACTGTTAATTCCCGCTTTCTCCTGTTATAGTAAAAAACCCTGTCTGAAAGCACGTCCCTAGCTGATAGCACGTCCGAACGGTTAATCCCGGCAACCAGATCCCTTAATCCATCCAGTGCTTCTCCTGTATCCGGCACCGCTGGGAGCAGCATCACCTCATGCACCGATGACGGGAGTATGTAAAGGTCAGCCCCTATCCGCTCTGCTTCACGACAAAGCACGCCTTCGTAGAGCATACAGCCTGCGCCATAAAGCTTCTGCTCATTTGTCAGTACATACATCGGCAGCCGCCCGCAAACATCCTGTCCATTGCGTGGCTGTCCTTCCCCTTCCAAGCTCCCTTGCAGTATATCCTGAATGTTATACACCTTTGCTGGACGCTGTTGCTGCGTATTCCGAAACGCCTGCCCCATAAGCTCGTCTTCTGTAACACCCCATGCCTTTAAAAGCGAATACAAGACCTGGACGGCTGCCTGGCACGCCTCGCCTGCTTCTGGAGCCTTTGCCTGCTGTACCGGAAAGTAACTTACCATTGACAATCCAAGCTCTGTAATGTCCTTATGCGGCACCTGCTCTAACAGCTCCTGGTTCCACCCGGTATCCAACAGGCGGAACAGCACCCTACTCCTTACCCAATCCCATTCTGCCACCCTGGAAAAGTCAAACTCTTCCTGTACCTGGCTATAGTAAGCTCAATAAATATATTTTTTCCCGCCTGACGGGACGGTCTTCCTCACCATTGCAGCTCCGCATTCCCCGCACAATACCATGCCGGAAAACAGCTCTACCTTATCATGCCCCGGGCTTTTACGTGTATCCAATGCAAGCACTTTCTGGACCGAGAGGAAATCCTACCGGTTAACCACCGCTTCATGCGCGCTTTCCACGACTGCCCATTCCCCGCGCGGCTTTGCCACACGCTTTTTTACTTTATAGCTGGGCGTACTATTCTTACCCTGTTCCAGTATGCCCGTATAAACAGGGTTTTTTAATATCCGCAGCACTGCGGTTGCGCTCCACGGGGAACGTGGCCTGATGCGGAAAGGCGTAGCAAAACGAAGTCCTTGCTGCCTTTTGTAGTCCATAGGTGCCAGAATGCCGTCTGCATTCAGCCTGCCTGCAATGTCCGCGGCGCTGACGCCTTCCAGCTTCCACTGGTAAATATCGCGCACCACATCCGCGGCAAACGTGTCCACAACCAGATGGTTTTTATTCTGCGGATCTTTCAGATACCCGTATACAGCAAATGCACCGGTAAAATCGCCGCGCCTGCGCTTGACCTCAAGGCAGCTTCGGATTTTAACCGAACTGTCGCGGCAGTAAGCCTCATTGATTAAATTTTTAAAAGGCACGACCAGTTCATCGGACGCCGCATTGTCCAGACTGTCGTAATTATCATTGACTGCGATAAAACGCACGCCAAAAAAAGGGAATATTTTTTCGATGTACTCACCCGCATCCAGATAGTTCCTGCCAAAGCGGGAAAGGTCCTTGACCACAATGCAGTCAATCTTCCCCGCCCTTACATCATCCATCATCTTCCGGAATGCCGGGCGTTCAAAGCTGGAGCCTGAAAAACCGTCGTCCACTGCCATGCCGCACTCGGAAAGTTCCGGGTGGCGGCTGAAAAAATCGCGGATCAGGTTCTTCTGGCCTGTGATGCTGTTGCTTTCCTCCTTATCGCCGTCTTCATGCGAAAGGCGCACATAGCCGCAGGCTCTCCACGTCTTTGTACTTATTAAAGAATTGTCTCTGATATGTTCCATAGATGCTCCTCCTGTCTGTGTGAGTGTGTAAAACCAGCAAAACACTTCACCAGCCAGAGGGGCGCTGTCTTTATCCTGTTAAGCGTATGTTAACATAACTTTCCCATGCTGTCCATAGTGTTCTTTATCTGAAAAGTATTTTTTATGTACGGGCAGATTTTTCTGTCAGCACTTTGAGCGTATATAGGAAATCATCCGGTCCTCAAGTGTCACGTCCGTGTCAGCAAAGCCAACTTTTACCACGTAATCGCCGTGGCGGTAACAGTAAGGGTTCCCGATCTGCCTGATAAAATCCAGGATGCGCTCTTTCTTTGGCAGTTCCGTATTTATATGCACCTCCCGGATGTCTTTCAATGCGGAGCGGTCCACCGTTTCCGGATTCACGGACTGCATTTTCTTAAGATCCGATACCGTAAGCATTTGTACAGCCATTGTATCTTTACTCCTTTTTCTTTATATTTTCATATTCATATATCAGCTGCTTCTTCCATGCCGGCATGTTTTCATGCCGCCATGCTTCCGCTTTTGTCCGCTCTTTCCTGTAAATCTGCCATGCACCCTGCGGATTCCCCGCTGGATTTTCATTCACCCTTTCCCGGCATGGCGCGGAGTATGCCGGAGTCTTCCCGGCACCCTGCAGCACCCTTTCCCGCTGCAGCATGCCCCAGGCGCTGCCCTGGCTGCTTTTTCCCATTCTGGCAGGGGTATCATTATCATCCGGGTTTTCAGGCTGCTGCCCATGCAGGGATGCCGCTCATATTTTTCCTTCTTCTATTACGATCCCTTGTTTTATCCGCCCGCCCCTGCGGACAAATATTTCTTCGCGAAGCTCATTTTCCCCCATCATCCAGTGGATGCCCCGGAATCTTTGTATCCATTAAGGTATTTTCAGTGTAGAGGTTTTCCCCATCCCATAAAAATACCGGCATACTGATATTCGGTTTTCAATATACATTAAAAACACTTATTGTCAATGTACGTCCCTGTCTGTTTTAGCAGGTATATCCCGGCGGGCTGCAGCTGCATATGCGTCTTACTGTACCCGTTCCAGGCTCTGTGCCATGCATTCCATAACTTCGGCCATAAACACTGCCTGTTCTTCCGTGCTGCCCTGCAGTATGGCATATATTTTGGCAGCACAGCTGCCTTTTACCGTTTTTTCTTTGTCCATTATGACAATTTCCGCCTCCAGTGTTTCCAGGAGTTTCCGGTATGTATCAATCCCCGGCAGCCTCACCCCTGTCTCGATCTTTTTCAGATGCGACTCGCTGATCCCGGCAGCCTTCGACAGCACAGTCCTGCTCATTCCTTTTGACCTGCGCAGTGCCCTGACAGTTTCTCCTATATCCGTTCCTTCAAATTTCATCATAGTATGTACCTCCTGGTGTGTCCATTATATATGTGCCTGCTTTTTTTGAAAAGGTGACGGGATGTGTCCGCTTTTCAAAGTCCGGGCACATTCAGGTTTTTCATCCTGTTTTGACCTTTTCCGCATACAGCGTTTCCCTTTTTTCCTCATGATTATCCAGTTTCCGCCAGACGTTTTCACTGATCCGTCGATAAATTTTTGTTCCCCTGTCCCGCTAAAAAACAATTTATAAATTCCGGCCTGCAAGAATGTCTCCAAAAAGCAGCGAAAAGGAGGCGCCCTCAGCTGGCAGTTATCCGCATATACCAGCAAAAAACGACAGCCAGAAAAGCCGGGCAGTCTTTCGGACTGCCCGGCCTTCCATACCTGTTTTTTTCTGTTTCTATGATAAAAAGAAATGTTATCCATGCGCCTCCTCCAGACAGCACAAATAACATTTCCGTATATTATGGGAAACAAAAGCATTTTCCCATAATTATATATTATGCAATACATCTTAACAGCCCCACGCCCTGGATATGGCATGCAGCGAAGGCATACCCATACTGCCGTTTTCTTTCTTGTTTCCTTAATAATCTGCTTATCTGTGGTTCCTGAAATTTCGAAAGCAGTAAATTCCCGTCCCGCGTCTGCATGGCTGGGCTGGTCCACGCAGCCTGCTTTTTCTGCGGCGGTTTTGTGCCGCCCTTGTGCCGCCTGTTTTTCCGTCTTCCTTTTCCACCATAAGGAGCGTCCTGTCCCTGCCGGAATACGCGTTTTTTTGGAGCTGCCATAAATGTCCTCAGCCGGCCTGCGCTTCCCAAGGCAGAAAATCTCTCTGCTTTCTAAAAAATGATTCCTACCGCTGATTTTTCACAGAAAGCATCAGGCAGAATGCCGGATTGATATTCCACCGGAACATGACAGGCTGCAGAACGCTATAGCACCGCAGCATACTGTCCCACCGGCTCATACAATTATGCATCTGTTTTGTTTTTTAAATAGTTGGTTTTGGTAAACTTTATGTATCTTATTGGCACCCATTGTCCGAATTGCTGAAGAAACGTCTCCATTTCTATTCATCACACAAACCACATCATGAAAAGAATCTATAACATATGACACAAGCACTAAATTCTGAACGCCGCTGTCAGATATGCACATCTTCGTATCTTTCGCCACATAAATAAAGCCATGGAATCTCTGTCTTTTTATTGATTCAAATAATTCCTGGCATGACATTCCACCGCCGTTTATTTGAACACCGGCATATTGTTCCGGATTGTTCAGCGCATGCACCATTAAAAATATATCCCGATTAATCATCTCTCTTCTTTGTTCAACTGTCAGATCGCTCTCTGTATCATTTGAACCGCCCGCATGGATAACAAAAACATGATCATTGCGGAATAAAACAGCAAATCCGCACCCCGACAGCGAACCGCTTGCAATCAAAGTTCTTGCTTCGCCAGTCTGAATAATTTCTATGCCAACTGCACCTGCATTTTGTGGATTTGAGACACAGTAATGATTCATATAAGTATCGTCTTGATATTTGAATCCTCCGCTATAATTTTTACAGTTTGTATGAATTGATTGTACGTATTGTCCAAGATCAGTACGATTTAAAACATTCGGATTCGATCTGTTGATACAACAATACTTTGTATAATTTTTTTCTAGCACTGTTTCTACATCTTTTTGCCCAATCGAATAATGACTGCAAATATTTTCATACATTTTTTGCTCTATCTCCCCTGCTGCCAGAGAAGGCGTAATATCTACTACCATTTGCCCTGCTCCTCCCTTATCGGTGCTCTTACCGTCGTTACCGCTATACAGTCATCGCTGTTCCTGCGCCGTGTCTCCAGTTCCCGCAGCTTTTCCCCATACGTTTTCAATGAATCAATAATCCCCTCGAAATACGCCGACCCGGACAGGCTCTCATACTTGCTGGACTTATCCTTTGCCGGCAGCTCCTGGAACCAGCCTAGGATCTGCGGCCCTGGTATCCGCATTACAAACTGCGACTCATTATTCTCCAGATTATGCAGCCCACAGAAACTCTCCTTTGCCCCTCCGCCAGAGAGGCGGAAGCCCATAAAGCTTGCAGATGAGCTGAATGCCGCCTTTTTGAATCTTTCATAGTCATCCTGGCTGACGCTGGCCATTTTCGCCCGCATCACCACGTCCTTTACGACCAGGAATGACATCGGGACTGCCGGGAGAAGGTATGTGCCATTGTCAGGCGCGCATACGAGCTTGCTGGCAACGCTGAACCGGCCGTTTTCAATGCCCTCATTTGTCCTGTACTCTTTCAGTATCCCTTCTGCCGAAAGCCCCGCGCCCCCGGATATTGTCTCCTTCAGGCGGCGGTAGGACGGCGTCAGGTCCAGGATTCCCGCGTCAAACCAGCCGCCCCGGTCGATAGTGACTTTCGTGGCCCTCATGCCGATGGTGAAGTCGCTGGACAGGAAAGACTTCATGAAGCTGGTTTCAGACAGGGAATACTCCCCCTCCGCATGGACGCTGGACAAAAACCGGCACATGGAACTCTTGACAGAGGTGAAAAAGCTGTCAGAATCCTCCCGCATCCTGTTCTCCACCTGGCTGCGTCCAAAGACGATATCCATAAATTCACTGTCTTCATTGCACCTGTTACCCGGAAGCAGGGTGTCGGCGGATATGCTGTCTTCCGTGTGTACGGCGCCGCTGGCAACAACAACCTGCAGCTCTGCCACTTCCCTGGAAATGATTGCAATCCGTTCCTTTAAGATTTCAATCTGATCGCTGTAGTCATTGGTCTGCGCCCTGGCATACTGCAGCTCTGCATCTAGCAGTTCATTGTATGTCGAAAAATAATCCAGGTTTTCGGCATAGAAGTCATACATCATTTTCCCGAGCTTTTTCGCCGTCTGGGCATCCAGTCCGAGTGCGCTAAGGAGGTTTCCGTCCATTTTCGCGATGCTTTCGACCAGGCTTTCCTCCCCGCCTGCCACAAGCGCTGCAATATCCCCGTTGGAAGCAATCTCGCATATAAGCTTCACGGCTTCCACCATATTGTCTGCAAAGCCCTTGAAAGCTGCCGCCTCTGACTGGTCAAGCTGCTTTTTCAGAGCCGCAAGCTGTGCCTCCATGTCTTTCAGCCCGTCCACATCCGCCTGGTTTAAAAGCAGCACACGCAGCTCTGCCTCCAGCGAGGAAAGGACACTCCTTTTTGCCTGGTACTGCTCTGCAAGGTACTGGCGGTCAAGCGTCATGTCCTTCGGGCTGAAATTAGGGGACAGGGAGCGGAACCAGCTGCTTGGCTGGAGCTGCACCGGAAGCACCTCCATGCTCGCGTCAAGCGACCGGCGGACGGAACTGCGCCTGTTGGCCTTGGCTTTTGCAAGGCGCTCCGCCGGCGACTGCACGTCCAGGAACCCCAGGATTGTCAGCACTTCATGGTAAAACCCGCGGATTACCGCATCCTGAAAGAGGTTTTCCAATGCCTGGTCCTTTGTCCATGAAGTTGTAGCCAGCCATTTTGCATAACCGTCCAGGTCGCCGCTGCTGCTTGCCTTTACATGCTCGTCTATTTTTTCCTGATCCCAGTTATATTTCTGCTTTAGATACCGCATGTACATCCGCTGGCAGAATTCAATCCGCGAGCAGGTGACCTCCTCACCGTCAATCTCATCCGTGATTGTCTCCATCAGGAACAGGCGCAGCTCCATTTTATCCGTGACAAACTCTTTTATATTGGAAATGTCCGGCGTGTAGTTGTTTACCAGTGTCTCAAATGTGTTGGAAAGCCGGTTCCCGTTCGGCCCCTGCACAATCGGGGCGAGGTCGAACATGCCGTCTGTAAGCCGGAACTCGTTTTCCGCCACGGCATACGGCTTGGTAAGGGTGCTGCTGTTGTAGTCTTTCATCGGGTAGGCATAATCAAGCTGGTTGAGCACCCGGCCGGGCATCTCCATTGTAAAAAGCTGTGTGCCTTCCCCGAACACCCCCATAAGCTGGTCGTAAAGCATGGCCGTCATCATGCCTTCGCTGATCATCACTGCATCATCACTGCCATCCCCGCCGTACAGGCCGCTGACCGCCGCCCCTGTCTCTGCTGCAGGCACGGATTCGTCCGGGTTTTCGGATGCCTGGCCAGTCTTAGTAAAGTTTTCCGGATGCAGCTCCGGTTTTTCCGTGTTCGGAATGTTCACTACCGGTTTCTGTCCTGGACCATCCTTAATTTCCAATGCTTCATTTTTGTTTTCGTCCATAAAATTCCCTCCTGTACTCTGTATGGCGCGCCGCCGCTGGCAGCGCTGCCCCTATTATATTTTACGGTATATACCGCATGTTTCCCTGTTCCTATATCCCGCAGCCCGCCTTCCGGCCCGGTCTTTTCCCTGGCCAGAGGACACGCAGTCCTCCCCCTGCCTTATGCCGCCCGCTTTTTCCCATCTTCCTTTTCGGGAATAAGGAACGCTGCGGCGCTGCCTGCAAATGACGCTTCTTTTTCAGAAGCCGCCGGAAGCGTCTTTATCTTACGTGACTTGCTCCACGCGGAAGATACCTTTGTGTTTTTCCCATCCGCCTTTACTGTTTTGTAAGTGCGGATACGCACATAATAGTTCTTTCCGCCTTTCAGGTTTTTTACCAGCTTTTGGACTCTGGAACTGTTTTTTACAAATATGCTGCGGGTGCTGCCTCCCTGAAACCCGGCATCTGCGGAGTACTGGATCTGGTATCCGCTGGTCTGCGCGGTTTTCTTTTTCCACTTTACGGCAAAGCCGCCGGATACTGCTGTAAGTTTCTGAATGGAAGTCCCCGCCGGGCGTATGGTAAAGGTCTTTTTTACCGTCCCGCCGTAGCCGCCTTTAAAAATAACTGTTGCCGTGGCTTTCCCTGCTTTCTTATTATTCTGGTAGCTTACGGTATAACAGGAATCAGGAATCTTTCTGCCCGCTGTATCCACTGCGGTTACAGACGGTTTTTTCGGTTTTCCGTTATAAGTGTAGCGCGTTTTGGAAAGCTTTACTGACTTCACGGCCTGTTTTACCGGTTCCTGCGGCTTTTCCGCAGTACCTGTGCCGCCCATCGGGGCTTTGGACAGGATGACCATGTAATCCGACGCATGGATAAACGGCAGGCCTGCCGTGCCGTCTTCCCCGACTTTTCCCGCACAGATAAATTCCAGGCTGCGCAGGGACGGGTTATAATAAAACAGGTTTGCATACATCCCTGTATATGGTGCAGTCGTGCCGACGCCCACGCCGTTTTCATCCCTGCCGGCAAGCCGCAGCGTAAGCGTCGCCGTAAATCCGAATCCGCCTTCATGCGCAAGGCTTAATTCCAAGTATGCCATGCCGCCTGCCGTTTCTTCGGCCAGTTCCTTTGGAACCGCCCCGGTGCCCGTTTTTACGGAAAAGTCCGTGTCTTTCACGCGGCCTGCCGTAATGTCTTTCCCGTTCACACTCCAGGTAATGCCGTTCCCCATATCGAGGCTTATGGTAACTTTTTTCCCCCGGATGCCTTCAAAAACACTGCCGGGAACGGATACGGCGCCGTTCATGTCCACTGCCACAGTCCCGCCTGCCGGGGCTGTGGCTGCTTTCCGTGCCTCTGCCCGGATGGCATCCCAGCCCTTCCTGCCAGAGCTGCCTTTGATAAAAGGCTGTTTCACAGCCTGGCCCGTGCCTCTGCCCGTACTGCCGGAGCCCCCAAAACCGCCGCTGCCAGAACCGCCGCTGCCGCCCATGTTTTTTATGACTATAACCGTACAGGAAGCCATATATCCCCCGTCTGCTGCCGTAACGGTTATGACTGTGGTACCAGCACTGACTGCGGTAATATTCCCGCTGCCGTCAACGGACGCCACAGCAGGGCTGCCGGAAGCCCACGACACGCTTTTGTTTGTGGCATTTTCCGGTGAAATGGCTGCTGTGAGCCGCCCGGCGCTTCCTGCGGGCAGTGACAGGGTGCTTTTGTCCAATGAGACGCCTGTAACATGCACAGCATAATCCAGGACTGTCAGCGTCCCGTTTTCATATATGATTTCTTCCTGGTAATTATCCGTATCCGGCGCTTTTGCCCCTCCTGCCGTAATCGGATAAATACCCGCTGCATTCATGTCCGCACTGCAGGAAAGCTCCGGCGCGGCTGCAAGCTGTTCGTTTTCCGCCAGCCCGGATACGGTGTACGTCAGTTCCGGGACGGGGCTTCCTGCCTGCGCCGTCTTGTTTTCCGCTTTGACTGTTATGGCAGCCCTCCGTATGGAAAAAGGAACTGCTGCTGACGACCCCGCATACTCCGCGTCATACTCCGGTACTCTGGCCGTTACGGTATAGCTGCCTGCCCGCACAGGCGGGATGCCGCTGTCATAAGGCGTCCCCCCAGCCCCCGCATACCAAAACTGTACGGCGCCGGTATAGCTGCCGTTTACCGTCTGCGCCGAAAGCCCTGCATAGCCGTTATGGGGCTTTCCGTCATAAACGCTGTCCTGCGGCTGCGCCGAAAGTGTAAACTCCACTGCAATTTTCTCTACAAGCCTGACCTCCACGGTGTACGCAGCATCCTCGTAATTCGCCATTGCTGCCGTTACCGTGATGGAGGCGGTGTCCGCTTCCGTCCGGCCGCCCGGTACCGTAAAGGTAAGATTTCCGTCTGCATCCACGCTGACGCCGGAAAGGATGCCGTTTTCGTCTGCTGCCTGAAAATGATATGCCGTTACCCCGCGGTCTGCCGGGAATTTTCCTGACACGTCAATGGCGACCTCCCCTTTAGAACCGCTGGCATAAGTGTAATGCCTCGTTTCCTGCCCGCCAGCCGGTGCGGCCGCCTTTTCCACCGTGACCGTTACATTTTCATCTTTTGCGCCTTCGGTATAGTTGGAGCCTTCCGCAAGGGAAGCTGTAACTGTTGCTGCCCCCGCCCCCGTAATCCGCGCCATACCGTCTGCCGAAACCGTAACCACGCCCTCATCAGAAGAAACATAGGATATTCTGCCGTCCCCGTTTGTGGAGCAGTTTAGGGAAAATTCTGCATCGCCATATTTCTTATGAAATGATGTTTCCGGAACCGTCAGCAGCCCCTGCGCCTTATTGATGGTCAGCGCTCCCGTCTCATAGGTAATCTTGTAATTATTGCCCACATCCTCGTTGCTGGCATTTTGAATTTGTGCGGCGGAAGGCGTGATTGTCTTATTCTCTGCCGCCACCTGATCGCTGCTGGCGGTAAGGGTGATACCTCCCAGGCTGTCGCTGCCACAAAGCCCGGCGGCAGTTACCTGCCCTGTCCCCTGGGCGATGTTCTCGCCGTAGGTAATGGTCTGATCGTTTGCCTTGATGGCCAGCGCGGCCTTTCCGATGGAGAAAGCCAGTTCTTTCCTAAAGGTATACGGCGATTTGCCGGTGACAGCGGCCTTTGCCGTATTTGTCCCAGCGTTGGTATTGCCAGTGTAGCTTACCGTATAATCTGCAGCGTCCACCACTGTCCCGTCCAGCATGACGGTGACGTCAGGTTCCTGCGCTGTGCCATTGTATGCCAGCCCCTCTGCGTTGTTCAGCGTGACTGCCAGCGCAGCGCCACAGACGCACTTGCCGGTTGTTACATCGTAGCTGCAATTCTCGCTGGGTTTTATGTCCCCGCAGGCAAGGCAGTCCCTCCGGTGGGTTGGGGCGCCTTCGGTGTGGGTGTACCTGCAGCTCCCTTCGTGCCCGCAGATTTTCACTGTGACAGACGTATAGTCCCATGAAACGAACCGATTATCGTTCAGCCCGTCATCCGTCACTGGAATTTGGTTATTGTAGAAGTAGGCATAACCGGTTTCCAGCAGATCCTTAAGCGTTTTATTACCGGAATAAATCATGTCTCTGGGATAGGCATTCTGGAATGTACCCCCGGAAAGGACAACGTTTCCCGAAGAACACTGAAGCCCATAGAATACCGTCCCAATAACTTTTACTCCTTCACTGACCTTTAAACATCCATTTGATAAAACCCAAACGCCGTTATGGCCAGAAAAAACTCCTCCCCGGAGGTCTGCCGTCCCCTCCACATAAAGGGCATCGTCTTTCTCAGAAATAATCCCGCCCCCGCCCTTTATGCACACACTTGCACCAAATGGAATCTTGACACTTCCATCCGTGATGCGGATAGTGTTTTCACCCAGGTCCAGCGTGCAGTTAATCCTGATCTGGAGGCTTCCTGCCCTCTCCACATTTCTCAGCAGGGTAATGGTTGTGTCAGCATTGCCAGAGTCTGCAAACGCAGCGTCAAGGCCGCCCTCGTCCACATATCCGATAATCTGGCCGTCTTTTTCAATCACAGCGGCGCCGGCTGCCTGGACGGCGGCTGTGCCCGCCATGCTGCTATCCCCCACAAACGGCGTCACTTCTCCCGCAGAGGACGCGGCATAGCCCGCCCCCTTTAGCGGAACCTTCCCCGCCGCATCGGACGCCGGTTCCATTTCCGCCAAATTCTGGCCGTCTGCAATTTCCGTTTCTTCCAATCCTTCTAACGAAGATTCTGCTGCAGTGTATCCTTCTTTAGCAGATTCCGCAATATATCCACGTATTCCAGCCGTGTTTTCCCGGCTTTGCGCCAGCGCCCCAGCCGGCATTCCAGGTAATGGCACCAGCATGGAAAGGGCTAATATGACCGCCGTTAACTTCTTCTGTCTTTTCTTCATCCTAAAACCTCCTAACCGCCATTTTTTAATGCTCAGTACAGCCACGATTCGCTCCGTGTATGTCCGTATCACCGCATTTCCCTCCCGGATCACAGCCATCAGACAGAATGCAGTTCATGAAATAACAGTTTTCCATATCTTTCTATTCTTCCGTCCCGAAACATTCTCCTCACAGGCACAGCCAGTCTGGTACACAGAATTTTTGGCCGGCATCCTCTGCCATACAGCAATGTCTCCTTCCACTATTTTTCTTGCCACTTCCTGAAACTGTGTCTCCTCAAGCGGCCGCACAATAAAACCGAAGACACGTGTCCGTATCGCCACCCCGGCAAAATAGCGATCATCCGTAATCCAGACCACCAGTGTGTTTCCATACATTTCCCGGTATTTACACACCAATTCCATTCCAAATGCGCCGTCCACGCCCACAACCGCAATATCGTATTCATGTTCCAGATGGAAACTGCCGTCCATAATGCCCCGGCTGACCATAATCCCCGGCGACTCATATTCAAGTATTCCAGAAAGCATTTCATATTCCTGCCCGCTCTCTGTATAAATCACAGCGTCCATTCAATCCACCTTACCTGTCATGGCAAATGTACCATCCGGCATCCTTCTGACAGACTGCCGGACGCAAAAGGACCGCCAGAAACGGGAATCCCAAAAATGGCATCACAGCCTTTTTGGAATTTCCCGCCTCTGGCGGTCCTGTATTTAATGGCGCTATATATAAATATACACGATAAAAAGACAGAGTTATATTATAATGTCTGTCTGTCTGTCTGTCTGTCTGTCTGTCTGTCTGTCTGTCTGTCTGTC
>CAJTVR010000032.1 GCA_910580075.1 uncultured Eubacterium sp.
GTCTTCAACTGGCATTAAGAATGGCTTATCTGTATCACGCTGCGGATCTGGAATATAGCTGTCTACTGTATCCATTAATTCCATAATCTTGTCGCCCCATTCGCCCTTCGGATCTTCCAGAGCCTTTAAAGCAGAACCTTTGATAATCGGGCAGCCTTCGAATTCATATTCTTCCAGCTGTTCTGTGATTTCCATTTCTACTAATTCAAGTAATTCTTCATCGTCTACCATGTCACATTTGTTCATGAATACAACGATGTAAGGAACACCTACCTGACGGGATAATAAGATATGCTCTTTTGTCTGAGCCATAACACCGTCTGTAGCTGCAACTACAAGAATAGCGCCGTCCATCTGAGCTGCACCTGTGATCATGTTCTTTACGTAGTCAGCATGTCCAGGACAGTCAACATGTGCGTAATGTCTGTTTGCTGTTTCGTATTCAACGTGAGCTGTGGAGATTGTGATACCTCTTTCTCTTTCTTCCGGAGCTTTATCGATATTAGCAAAATCTACAGCTGCGTTACCTTCTACTCTTTCAGAAAGTACTTTTGTGATAGCTGCTGTTAAAGTTGTTTTACCATGGTCTACGTGACCAATGGTGCCGATATTACAATGTGGTTTTGTTCTTTCAAATTTAGCCTTTGCCATTTTGAAACGTCCTCCTTAAAAAATAAAATGATGCCTGTTGGGTTTATTGCTAACTATCTCGTATTATATTCGAAATTTCCTGTTTTTTCAAGTGATTCCGCATATATTTTATTTTGTCTGGGCAGAAATAACTTTCTCCTGAACTGACTTCGGAACCTGCTCATATTTCTCAAAGAACATTGAGTAATTTCCGCGTCCCTGTGTTCTGGAACGTAAATCTGTAGAATAACCGAACATTTCTGCTAACGGTACAAATGCACGCACAATTTTGCCGCCGCCAAGGTCATCCATGCCTTCAATACGTCCGCGGCGTGAATTCAGGTCGCCGATAACGTCGCCCATGTATTCTTCCGGCATTGTTACTTCTACTTTCATAATCGGTTCTAAGATAGCCGGGCCTGCCTTTGCCATAGCTTCTTTAAAACACATAGATCCGGCAATGTGGAATGCCATTTCGGATGAATCGACTTCATGGTAAGATCCGTCGTATACGGTTGCTTTAATACCAAGAACAGGGAATCCTGCAAGGATACCTGCCTGTGCTGCTTCTTCGATACCTTCGCCGACTGCCGGGATATATTCTTTTGGAATAGATCCGCCGACAACTGCAGATTCAAACTTAAATACTTCTTCGCCGTTTGCATCCATTGGCTCGAATTTAACTTTACAGTGTCCGTACTGTCCGCGTCCGCCAGACTGTTTTGCATATTTGTATTCCTGATCTACAGGCTTTGTAAATGTTTCTTTGTAAGCAACCTGAGGTGCGCCTACGTTTGCCTCTACTTTGAACTCGCGCAGCAGACGGTCTACAATAATTTCCAGATGCAGCTCGCCCATGCCGGCAATGATTGTCTGTCCTGTTTCCTGGTTTGTGTGGGCACGGAAGGTAGGATCTTCTTCTGCCAGTTTTGCCAGTGCTTCACCCATCTTGCCCTGTCCTGCTTTTGTCTTAGGCTCAATAGCAAGTTCAATAACCGGCTCAGGGAATTCCATAGATTCCAGAATTACCGGATGCTGGTCATCACAGATTGTATCACCTGTTGTAGTGAGCTTAAATCCTACTGCTGCTGCGATATCACCACAGTATACTTTATCCAGCTCAGCTCTCTTATTTGCATGCATCTGTAAGAGACGGCCGACACGCTCTTTCTTGTCCTTAGTTGCATTTAACACATAAGAACCAGATTTAAGCACACCCGAATATACACGGATAAATGCCAGTTTTCCTACAAACGGGTCTGTCATAATCTTGAAAGCAAGTGCAGAGAACGGCTCCTCATCTGAAGAACGTCTCTCTACTTCATTTCCTTCCAGATCGACGCCTTTAATAGCTTCTACATCTGTAGGAGCAGGCATGAATTCCAGTATTGCGTCCAGCAGCTTCTGAACACCTTTATTACGGTATGCAGAACCGCAGCATACAGGGATTGCTGCACACTCACAGGTAGCTTTACGCAGAACTTTCTTCAGGTCTTCTACAGACGGTTCTTCACCTTCCAGATACTGCATCATTAAATCATCATCTAATTCACAGATTTTTTCAATCAGTTCTGTATGATATAACTCTGCATCATCTTTCAGATCATCCGGAATTTCTACTACTGATATATCGTCGCCTTTATCATCATTGTAAATATATGCTTCCATTTCGAACAAGTCGATAATTCCCTTGAATTCATCTTCTTTGCCGATCGGAATCTGTAAAATAATAGCGTTTTTGCCCAGTCTTGTACGAATCTGGTCAACAGCTCCATAGAAATTTGCACCTAAAATGTCCATCTTGTTAATGAAAGCCATTCTCGGAACGTTATAGGTATCTGCCTGACGCCATACATTTTCTGACTGAGGTTCTACACCGCCCTTAGCACAGAAAACGCCTACAGCGCCATCCAGTACACGGAGCGAACGCTCAACTTCAACTGTGAAATCAACGTGTCCCGGTGTATCAATAATATTAATACGGTGCTCTAAAGCGCCCGGTTTTACTTTTGTATGGTCTTCCAAAGTCCAGTGACAGGTTGTAGCGGCTGAAGTAATCGTGATACCCCTTTCCTGTTCCTGCTCCATCCAGTCCATTGTAGCAGTTCCTTCATGAGTATCTCCAATCTTATAGTTAATACCGGTATAATATAAGATACGCTCAGTCAGCGTAGTCTTACCAGCATCGATATGAGCCATAATACCGATATTTCTGGTTCTCTCTAATGGATATTCTCTTCCAGCCAAGATTTTTTCCTCCTAATTATACTGCAGAATGCACATTAGAATCTGTAGTGGGCAAATGCTTTGTTTGCTTCTGCCATCTTGTGCATATCTTCTTTACGCTTTACAGATGCGCCTGTATTATTAGCGGCATCCATAATTTCATTCGCCAGACGTTCCTGCATTGTTTTCTCAGACCTTTTACGTGAAAACATTGTCATCCAGCGCAGTGCAAGCGCCTGACGGCGGTCCGGGCGTACCTCAATCGGCACCTGATAAGTAGCGCCGCCGATACGTCTTGCCTTTACTTCCAAAACAGGCATAATGTTATTCATTGCATCTTCAAATACTTCCAGTGCAGGTCTTCCTGTCTTTTCAGCAATCCTGTCGAATGCATGATAAACTATTTTCTGTGCAATACCTTTCTTGCCGTCTAACATGATGTTATTTATAAGTTTCGTAACGACTGTGTTATTGTAAATTGGATCGGCTAATACTTCTCTTTTCTGAGTATGTCCTTTACGTGGCACGATACTTCCCTCCTTAATCATTATTCGCTGCCTGAATATCAGACAGACTTTTCATTTCGATTAATTCAACGGTACTCACATGTTGTGTTACGTGCGGAAATATTTATATCTGATAGGCTGCCGGAAAATAATCCCGACAAAAAAATAATTCCAACACTAACCCTTCTGTCTGACGCCTTTTTCCGAAGCAGATTCTTATATAACTCTGTCTGAAACAAAGCTATTCTGTAATTACTGTTTCTAAAACCGGCATCTTCCTGATACACTGAGTCATATTGCTCCGCTAAAATGAAATCATATATTATTTCTTAGCGTCTTTCGGTCTCTTAGCACCGTATTTAGAACGGGCCTGACGTCTGTTAGCAACACCTGCCGTATCAAGCGTACCTCTGATAATGTGGTATCTTGTACCAGGTAAATCCTTTACTCTGCCGCCGCGGATAAGAACAACACTATGCTCCTGTAAGTTATGGCCTTCACCCGGAATATAACTGGTTACTTCGATTCCGTTAGAAAGACGTACTCTGGCAATCTTTCTAAGCGCTGAGTTAGGTTTCTTAGGAGTTGCTGTCTTAACAGCAGTACAAACACCGCGCTTCTGCGGAGAAGACGTATCTGTAGGTTTCTTCTGTAAAGAGTTATACCCTTTCTGAAGAGCTGGTGCTGTAGACTTCTTTGCAGCTGTCTTTCTTCCTTTTCTTACTAACTGGTTAAATGTTGGCATTATTTTCACCTCCTGTATTTTATATGGTGCATGCAATACTATCACACGCCAGAATATTATATATAGAGTTTTCCAGAATGTCAAGGAAGAATTCCCTGTTTCAGCACATTTCGGCATATTGCACTGAATATAATGTATTATTCCCGGTTTTTAGAAAAAAATACCATTGAAGGGATGCGGATTTTGATACTTTTTCCTTTTGCTGCGACTTGGAGAAAAGTTAGAAGTTCTTAGATTTCTGCTCACTGCCCAGGATTTGGGGCTCAGCCCCTTGCGCCTGGCAAATCCTCCAAGCCCCAAAAGGTGCCTGCCAGTGCCAGCAGCTTTGGCCAGACACAGAGCCAGGGCATCAGACACCGGTCCGTCCGCAGCCGCAGCCCCGCGCAGAAATCTTAGAACTTCTTACTTTTCGGAATCGGAGCAGCAGAAGGAAAAAGTATCCCCCGCCAGCGTCCGCGCAGCCATTCCCCAAAAAGAAAAAGACCGTCCCCGCCAGTTCAGCCGCTTTCAGCCTCCCTGGCAGACACCGTCTTCCTATTTCATTTTCCCAGGAGTCCCGCACATCTGTCTGCCGGAATCAGAACTTCAGCCCGTTCCTGAACCTGGCAGATAACACCCTGTTACTCCATCAGTGCAAATTCTCCGTCTCTTTTTATTTCACCGTATGCCGCATCACTGCTGTCTTCTTCTGGAAATTCGCCGCCGTCTGCTGCATATTCCTCGGAATCCTCGGCAAACAGATCTTCCTCTTCATCGTCGTCGTCCATCGCGAACAATGCCGTTCCGCTGACCGAAGCGCCTGTTTTTGCAGATGCTGCTCCTTCTTCAAATTCCATGAAATCTTCTTCGCCAAACAGCTCTTCCTGCTCATTCAGATCTGAATCCAGCCGGATGCTGCGGTAGCGTTTCATACCTGTACCAGCCGGTATCAGTTTACCGATGATAACATTTTCCTTAAGACCGATCAGCGGGTCAATCTTTCCTTTGATAGCCGCCTCTGTCAGTACTTTTGTTGTTTCCTGGAAGGAAGCTGCCGACAGGAACGAATTTGTAGCAAGCGATGCCTTTGTAATACCAAGCAGCACCTGCGCGCCTTCAGCCGGTTCCATGGCTTCCTTTTCAAGTCTTTCATTTGCGTCTTCAAAATCCAGGTTATCTACAAGCGTTCCTGGCAGGAAATCAGAATCTCCGTTATTTTCTATGCGGATTTTCTTTAACATCTGGCGTACAATAACCTCGATATGCTTATCATTGATTTCCACACCCTGCAGACGGTATACACGCTGCACTTCACGAAGCAGATAATCCTGAACCGCACGGACACCTTTGATCTTTAAAATATCATGCGGATTTACAGAACCTTCTGTCAGTTCGTCGCCGGCTTCCAGCACTGCTCCGTCCATGACTTTGATCCGGGAGCCATACGGAATCAGATAAGTTTTTGTTTCCCCTGATTCCTGATTTGTTACAATAATTTCTCGTTTCTTTTTTGTATCTTTTATCGTGGCAACCCCGCCGAACTCGGTAATAATTGCAAGACCTTTCGGCTTTCTTGCCTCAAACAGCTCCTCGACACGAGGAAGACCCTGCGTAATATCGTCACCGGCAACACCGCCCGAGTGGAACGTACGCATGGTAAGCTGTGTACCAGGCTCACCGATCGACTGTGCGGCAATAATACCGATTGCCTCGCCAACCTGTACGGACTGTCCTGTAGCCATGTTTGTACCATAACATTTTGCACAGACGCCCATATGCGAACGGCATGTCAGAATTGTACGGATTTTCACTTTGGAAATCGGTTCCCCGTTTTTGTCCACGCCGATACTCATAATCTTTGCGGCACGTCTTGGCGTAATCATATGATTGGCCTTTACAAGCACATTGCCGTCCCTGTCACAGATTGTCTCACACGAAAACCGTCCTGTAAGACGTTCCTGCAGGCTTTCGATTTCTTCCTTGCCATCCATAAACGCCGATACGACCATGCCAGGAATTTCGCGGTCTTTGCCTTCATTACAGTCTGATTCCAGTACAATCAGTTCCTGTGACACGTCTACCAGACGTCTGGTCAGATAACCGGAGTCTGCGGTACGAAGCGCGGTATCCGACATACCTTTTCTCGCTCCATGGGCAGACATGAAGTATTCCAGTACGTCAAGCCCCTCACGGAAGTTTGACTTAATCGGCATCTCGATCGTACGTCCGGTTGTATCTGCCATCAGTCCGCGCATGCCGGCTAACTGCTTAATCTGCTTATCCGAACCACGGGCACCGGAATCTGCCATCATGAAAATATTGTTATATTTATCCAGTCCGGATAACAGCGCCTTTGTCAGCTCATCATCCGTTTCTTTCCATACTTCTACGACTTCTTTATAACGCTCTTCTTCAGTAATAAGACCGCGCTTATACTGTTTGGTAATCCTGTCCACCGTATTCTGCGCGTCGTTAATCAGCTCCGGCTTCTGCGGCGGCACGGTCATATCGGAAATCGATACTGTCATGGCTGCCCTGGTAGAATATTTATAACCCATGGATTTAATATCATCCAGCACTTCAGCCGTCCTTGTAGCGCCATGGACATTAATTACTTTTTCCAGAATCTGCTTTAACTGTTTCTTTGCCACATGGAAATCCACTTCCAAAAGCAGCTCGTTTTCCGGAATGCTGCGGTCTACAAATCCTAAATCCTGCGGAATAATTTCATTAAATAAAAATCTTCCTACCGTAGATTCTATTGTGCCAGTCTTTACCGTGCCATCCGGCATGTTTTTGCTGACACGTACATGCACTCTGCTGTGCAGCGTGCATGCCTGATTTTCATAAGCAAGAATTGCTTCGTTTACATTTTTAAAATATGCCCCTTCACCTAAAGAGCCCGGTCTTTCCTGAGTCAGATAATATATACCAAGTACCATATCCTGTGAAGGTACCGCAACAGGCCCGCCGTCTGATGGTTTCAACAGATTGTTTGGCGACAGCAGCATAAACCGGCACTCAGCCTGTGCTTCCTGCGACAGAGGCAGATGCGCCGCCATCTGGTCGCCGTCAAAGTCCGCATTGTAAGCGGTACATACAAGCGGATGCAGCTTAATTGCTTTTCCTTCTACGAGAATCGGCTCGAAAGCCTGAATACCCAGACGGTGCAGTGTAGGCGCGCGGTTTAACATAACCGGATGTTCTTTGATTACTTCTTCCAGGACATCCCAGACTTCTGTCTGCAGACGCTCTACCATTTTCTTGGCACTTTTAATATTATGGGCGGTTCCGTTTGACACCAGTTCTTTCATAACAAACGGCTTAAACAGCTCAATTGCCATTTCTTTCGGAAGCCCGCACTGGTAAATCTTTAATTCCGGCCCTACGACGATCACCGACCGTCCGGAATAATCCACACGTTTTCCTAACAGGTTCTGGCGGAAACGCCCGCCTTTTCCTTTTAACATATCAGATAAAGACTTCAGCGCACGGTTGCCAGGCCCCGTTACCGGACGTCCGCGTCTGCCATTATCAATCAGGGCATCGACAGCTTCCTGGAGCATGCGTTTTTCGTTGCGTACAATAATATCCGGCGCACCCAGCTCCAAAAGCCTGCGCAGACGGTTATTACGGTTGATAATCCTTCTATATAAATCATTCAGGTCGGAGGTAGCAAAACGCCCGCCGTCTAACTGTACCATTGGACGAAGATCCGGCGGAAGCACCGGAATGACTGTCATAATCATCCATTCCGGCTTGTTTCCCGACTCATAAAATGCATCTACGACTTCTAATCTCTTAATAATCCTTGCCCGTTTCTGACCGGTTGCATCTTTTAAAGCTGCTTTTAAAGAAAGCGAATCTTTCTCTAAATCAATTGCCTGCAGCAGCTCTAAAATAGACTCCGCACCCATGCCTACACGGAATGCACTGCCGTATTTTTCCCTTGCTTCCTGATACTCATTTTCTGACAGTACCTGTTTGTAGCTTAACTCCGTTGTTCCCGGGTCAAGTACAATATAAGAAGCAAAATACAGCACCTTTTCCAGTGTCCTCGGAGACAGGTCAAGGATCAGTCCCATACGGCTTGGAATTCCTTTAAAATACCAGATATGGGAAACCGGAGCAGCTAGCTCAATATGCCCCATACGTTCTCTGCGGACGCTTGCCTTTGTAATCTCAACGCCGCACCGGTCACAGACAACGCCTTTATAACGGATTTTTTTATACTTTCCGCAGTGGCATTCCCAGTCCTTGCTCGGCCCGAAAATTTTCTCGCAGTACAGTCCGTCTTTTTCCGGCTTCAGCGTCCGGTAATTAATCGTCTCAGGCTTTTTTACTTCGCCCTTCGACCATTCCCTGATTTTTTCCGGCGAGGCCAGACCAATCTGAATCGCGTCAAACTGAATTGGCTGATTGGTTTCTTCGTTCATTACATCTGACATATATGGCACTCCCTTCTATTCCATATCTGAAATATCTGAACCGTCATCATCAAAATCATCTACAAAAATAGAATCATCTTCATCCTCTTCCAGCTCATCATCTTCTGCGTCAACGAGCTCTTCGCTCTCAGCGTCAAATTCTTTCCTGGAAAATCCCATTTTGCTGAAAGATTCGCTGCTCTCAAATGCAAAATCCTTATCTCCCGAAATAATCGAATTCAAATCTGTATTGCCATATTCACTCGTTTCCATTAACTGCACTTCGTTGCGGTACTCATCCAGCACCCTGACATCCAGCGCCAGTGACTGCAGCTCTTTTAACAATACTTTGAATGATTCCGGAATACCAGGCTCAGGAATATTCTCTCCTTTAATAATGGCTTCGTAAGTCTTCACACGGCCTACTACGTCATCCGACTTCACCGTCAGGATTTCCTGCAGTGTATAAGAAGCGCCATATGCTTCCAGTGCCCATACTTCCATTTCCCCGAAACGCTGTCCGCCGAACTGCGCTTTACCGCCCAATGGCTGCTGTGTTACGAGGGAATAAGGACCTGTAGAGCGTGCATGGATTTTATCATCCACCAGATGATGCAGTTTCAGATAATGCATGTGCCCAATGGTTACCGGCGAATCAAAGTATTCTCCTGTACGTCCGTCACGCAGCCTTACTTTTCCATCTCTGGAAATCGGCACATCTTTCCATAATTCCCTGTGGTCTCTGTGATCTGACAGGTACTGCATTACATCCGGCCGAAGCTCTTCCTGATACTTCGCCTCAAAATCTTCCCATTTCATATTTACATAATCATTTGCCAGTTCCAGGGTATCCTGAATATCTACTTCACGTGCCCCGTCAAACACTGGCGTTTCAATATTAAATCCAAGCGCTTTCGCAGCAAGGCTTAAATGAATCTCCAAAACCTGCCCGATATTCATTCGGGAAGGCACGCCCAGCGGATTTAATACGATATCGAGCGGGCGTCCGTTCGGCAGAAACGGCATATCCTCAACCGGAAGCACGCGGGAAACCACACCCTTGTTTCCATGGCGGCCAGCCATTTTATCTCCTACCGAAATCTTTCTCTTCTGTGCGATATAAATGCGTACAGCCTGATTGACGCCAGGAGAAAGCTCATCCCCGTTGTCTCTCGTAAATACTTTGGCATCTACCACAATACCGTATTCACCGTGCGGCACTTTCAAAGAAGTATCACGCACTTCTCTTGCTTTTTCACCAAAAATTGCCCGAAGCAGACGCTCTTCTGCAGTCAGCTCCGTCTCTCCTTTCGGAGTAACCTTGCCTACCAGAATATCTCCGGCACGTACTTCTGCGCCGATGCGGATAATCCCTCTTTCATCCAGGTCTTTTAACGCATCATCGCCCACGCCCGGAACATCTCTTGTAATCTCTTCCGGCCCGAGTTTTGTATCACGGGCTTCTGCTTCGTATTCTTCTATATGGATAGACGTATACACATCATCCTGTACTAACCGCTCGCTTAATAAAACTGCATCCTCGTAATTGTAACCTTCCCAGGTCATAAACCCAATCAGCGGATTCTTTCCAAGAGCCAGCTCGCCCCGGGAAGTAGAAGGCCCGTCTGCAATGACTTCGTTTTCTTCTACATATTCTCCTTTGAAAACGACCGGCCTCTGGTTATAGCAGTTGCTCTGGTTGCTTCTTGTAAATTTTGACAGACGGTAAATGCTCAGTGTTCCGTCATTATTTCTGATTTTAATTTCATTTGATACCGAGCTTTCCACGGTTCCTGCCTTTTTGGCAACAACGCAGACGCCGGAATCCACGGCTGCTTTCGGTTCCATACCGGTACCTACGACAGGCGCTTCCGTTGTAAGCAGCGGCACTGCCTGACGCTGCATGTTCGAGCCCATCAGCGCACGGTTCGCGTCGTCATTCTGCAAAAACGGAATTAAAGCCGTTGCAACAGAAAACACCATTTTCGGCGATACATCCATATAGTCAAACATCGTCTTATCATATTCCTGTGTTTCCTCCAGATAACGGCCTGATACGGAATTACGCACAAAGTGCCCGTTTTCGTCCAGCTTTTCATTAGCCTGGGCTACATGGTAATTGTCTTCTTCGTCTGCTGTCATATAGACTACTTCTTCTGTAACCCTCGGATTTTTTGGATCTGATTTATCTATCTTACGGTACGGCGCTTCTACAAACCCGTACTCATTAATTCTTGCATAACATGCCAGTGAGTTAATCAGTCCGATGTTCGGGCCTTCAGGCGTCTCAATCGGACACATTCTGCCATAATGGGAATAATGTACGTCACGGACCTCAAATCCGGCACGGTCTCTGGAAAGTCCTCCAGGTCCCAGCGCGGAAAGACGTCTCTTATGTGTCAGCTCGCCCAGCGGATTATTCTGGTCCATAAACTGGGACAGCTGGGAAGAACCGAAAAATTCTTTCACTGCTGCAGTAACCGGCTTGATATTGATCAGGCTCTGCGGAGAAATCCCCTCCAGATCCTGTGTCGTCATACGCTCACGTACTACCCTTTCTAATCTGGAAAGACCGATCCGGTACTGGTTCTGCAGTAATTCCCCGACCGCACGGATACGTCTGTTTCCTAAGTGGTCAATATCGTCGTCATTTCCAATTTCCCATTCCAGATGCATATTATAATTAATCGATGCAAAAATATCTTCTTTTGTAATATGCTTTGGAATCAGCAGATTTACATTCTTGCGGATAATCATTTTTAATTCATCCGCATCTGCCCCTTCATTTTCTTCTAAAAGCTTTTTCAGTGCAGGATAATAAACAAGCTCGCGGATGCCGGCCTCTTCCGGATCGATATCCGGACACCATACGCTTAAATCTACCATCATGGAAGACAGCACTTTTACATTCCGCTCTTCTGTCTGAATCCATACATACGGTACCGCCGCATTCTGAATCTTTTCTGCAGCTTCCCTGGAAAGTTCTGTACCGGCCTGCAGTTCAAGAACTTCTCCTGTTTCCGGATCCGGAAATGTAACCGCCTCTGCTAATACCTGGCCTTTGAGCCGGTTTTTAAAATGCAGCTTTTTGTTAAATTTGTACCGGCCTACTTTTGCAAGATCATATCTTCTAGGGTCAAAAAACATTGCCGTAATCAGGCTCTCCGCACTGTCTACCGTCAGCGGCTCGCCTGGACGGATTTTTTTGTAAAGCTCTAACAGACCCTGTTCATAATTCGTCGCTACGTCTTTTCCAAAACTTGTAACAATCTTCGGCTCTTCGCCAAACAAATCTATAATTTCCTGGTTCGTTCCAACGCCGAGAGCGCGAACCAGTACAGTAATCGGAACTTTTCTTGTCCGGTCTACGCGGACATAAAATACGTCATTGGAGTCCGTTTCATATTCCAGCCATGCGCCACGGTTTGGAATAACGGTACAGGAATACAGAGTCTTGCCGACTTTATCATGAGAGACCGCATAGTAAATACCAGGGGAACGTACCAGCTGGCTGACTATTACACGCTCCGCGCCATTTATGACAAACGTACCCGTCTCTGTCATTAAAGGCAGATCTCCCATAAAAATCTCATGGTCATTAATCTCGCCGTTTTCTTTATTATACAGTCTGACTTTTACTTTCAAAGGAGCCGCATAAGTCGCATCTCTTTCTTTACATTCCGGAATCGTATACTTTACATCGTCCTCACATAATGTAAAGTCAACAAAATCCAGACTCAGATGCCCGCTGTAATCTGAAATCGGAGAGATGTCTGCAAATACTTCTTTCAAGCCTTCTTTCAGAAACCACTGATAGGAGTCTTTTTGGACTTCAATCAGATTCGGCATTTCCAGAACCTCTTTTTGTCTCGAGTAACTCATACGTATGCTTCTGCCAGTATTTACCGGACGTATTCTGTTCTTCTCCATATGACGTTTCACCTCTCGTTCTTTATTTTTACCAAAATAGCACATTTAGCTATCCATTGCAGCTTTGTATACAAGATGTTGTATGGTTGGAAAAAAGCGCAAAAAAGCTAATTCGCACAATAGGTGCAATCTATATGATAGCACAAGTCTTTGTCTTACGTCAAGAAGTTTTTCCAGAATTTTTCTAAACGGTTACGGGTATAAAAATATCTTTTCCGGCATGCCGCCATTTCATCCCTGCTGCAGCACATACAAAAAGAGCAGTCCTTTCCAGAACTGCTCTCTCAAATCTGCATATCAGATTATTTTAATGTAACCTTAGCGCCTTCAGCTTCCAGTTTTGCTTTTAATTCTTCTGCAGAAGCCTTGTCAGCCTGCTCTTTTACAACCTTCGGTGCATTGTCTACTACTTCTTTTGCTTCTTTTAAGCCTAAGCCAGTAGCTTCGCGGACAACTTTAATAACCTTAACTTTGTTCGGGCCTACTTCTGTCAGCTCTACATCAAATTCTGTCTTTTCTTCTGCTGCTTCTGCTGCGCCGCCTGCTGCTGCAACTACAACGCCTGCTGCTGCAGATACGCCAAATTCTTCTTCGCATGCTTTTACTAAATCATTCAGCTCTAATACAGTTAAGCCTTTGATTGCTTCAATAATCTCAGCTGTTGTCATTTTTCTTTCCTCCTAATTTATACAATAATCTAAATAGCTCTTAAGCCTCTGCTGCAGCTTCTTCAGCTGGCGCAGCTTCTCCGTCTTTCTCTGCAATCTGCTTGATCACACGAGCAAAATTGGTAATTGGCGACTGCCAGCTTCCAAGCAGTCTTGAAAGAAGTTCTTCCCTGGACGGAATGCTGGAAATTTCTTTCATTCCTTCTGTGTCATAGAAATTGCCTTCTACAACGCCTGCCTTAATCTCTAACGCCGGAGCAGTCTTGGCAAATTTTGCAAGAAGTCTTGCCGGAGCAGTTGCATCGTCTTTGGAAATAGCAATTGCATTTGGGCCTTCAAGGGAATCTGTCAGTCCTTCAAACTCAGTACCCTTAAATGCAAAATTCATCAAAGTATTTTTGTATACTTTATAAATGATACCGGCTTCTCTTAATTCTTTACGGAGCTGTGTATCCTGTGCAACGGTAAGTCCACGATAATCTACGAGTACAACAGACTGTGCGTCTTTGACATTCTCAGCGATTTCCTGTACGATTGGCTGCTTGATTTCTACTTTTGCCACGAATGAGCACCTCCTTAATTTATTTTTTGTATTGCTCAGAAGAAAAACCTCCCTGCAAAAGACACAGGGAGGCATGTAATCTCATTAACAGATATCTCTATCTGAAAAAAACTCCTCGGCAGGCCTTTTCGTTGTTACGCCTTGCGGCACCTGCTGTCTTCGGCAATATACGTTGCAATTATAATATCGCATCATCTATTTGTCAACAGTTATTTTACAAAAGCTGCAGGATTAATTTTGACGCCAGGTCCCATTGTAGAAGCTACTGTACAGCTTCTGATGAACTGGCCTTTTACTGCACTCGGTCTTGCTTTGATAACTGCATCCATAAGGCTTTGGAAGTTGTCCGCTAACTGTTCTTCTGTAAAGGATGCTTTTCCAATCGGCACATGAATAATATTTGCCTTGTCTAATCTGTATTCAATCTTACCAGCTTTAATATCGTTGATGGCTTTTGTAACATCCATCGTTACAGTACCGGCTTTCGGGTTCGGCATCAGGCCTTTTGGTCCGAGCACACGTCCCAGACGGCCTACAACGCCCATCATATCAGGTGTGGCAACAACCACATCAAAATCCAGCCAGCCGTCATTTTGAATCTTCGGAATCAGTTCGTCCCCGCCTACATAGTCAGCGCCTGCAGCCTGGGCCTCGTCTAATTTAACGCCCTTTGCAAATACAAGTACTTTTACTGATTTACCAGTTCCATGAGGAAGCACAACTGCGCCGCGGACCTGCTGTTCTGCATGGCGTCCGTCACAGCCTGTCTTGATATGAACTTCAACTGTTTCATCAAATTTTGCAGCTGCTGTCTTTTTTGCTAGTGCAAGTGCTTCTGCAGGTTCATACAGTTTTGTCTTATCAACCTGCTTGATCAGCTCCTGATACTTCTTACTTCTTTTCATTTCATTACCTCCTAGTGGTTATAGCGGGAGTCATCCCTCCCACGATAAAGTATTAAATTTGTCTTAAATTATTTGCCTAAGTTTTAACTGTAATCTGTTGCTGGAATAATCTTTTTTATTATTTTTCTACTTCAATGCCCATGCTTCTTGCAGTACCGGCAATCATGCTCATAGCTGCTTCTAAGGATGCGGCATTTAAATCCGGCATTTTCAGTTCAGCGATTTCCTGAACCTTTGCTTTAGAAATCGTAGCTACTTTATCTTTATTCGGAACGGCGGAACCGCTCTTAATATTGCAGGCTTTCTTAATCAGCACTGCTGCAGGCGGAGTCTTTGTAATAAAACTAAAGCTGCGGTCTGCATATACCGTAATTACGACAGGAATAATCGTATCGCCCTGGTCTGCCGTCCTTGCATTAAACTGTTTTGTAAATTCCACGATATTTACACCGTGCTGGCCAAGTGCAGGGCCGACAGGCGGTGCCGGAGTTGCCTTTCCGGCCGGAATCTGCAATTTGATATATCCTTCTACTTTCTTTGCCATTTTGGTCGCCTCCTAAACATATGATAGCTTGTCTATAACTTCTTTACTTCTGCGAAACTTATTTCTACCGGTGTTTCGCGACCGAATAAATCGACATTGATCGTTACAATCTGTTTACTGTGGTTCATAGTCTGAATCACGCCAATGGTATCTTTCCATACACCGCCTGTAACAGTCACAGTATCTCCTTCATCAAAATCCACCACCAGCTCCTCAGACCGGATCCCTAATGGCTTCATCTCTGCTTCTGTAAGCGGTACTGGCTTTGAGCCCGGACCAACAAATCCTGTCACTCCCCTGGTATTTCTGACAACATACCAAGTGTCATCATTCATAACCATATTAATGAGCACATATCCCGGGAACATTTTTTTCTGAACCTGCTTTTTTGCACCATTCTTCAATTCCAAAACATCCTGCAAAGGAACCCTGACTTCCAGAATCTGGTCCTCCAGGTGTCTGTTTTCAATTGTTTTGTCAATGTTCGCTTTGACCTTATTTTCATAACCGGAATAGGTATGGACTACATACCAGTTTGTTTCTGCCATTGATCGCTCCTCCTTATAAACCGACCAGGAAATCAACACCATACTGGATCACAAAATCCAGCAGAGCAATAATTACTCCTAAAATGACTGATGCTATGACAACGGCTGTTGTCTCTTTGGCAAGCTGTTCTTTTGTCGGCCAGATAATTTTTGCGAACTCGGCCTTAAGGCCGGTCACCCAGCCTGACTTTTGGGTTTCTATTTCTTTTTCTTTTCCCATTTACTTGTCACTTCCTTTGCTCAATCCGAATTATTTGGTTTCCTTGTGTAAAGTATGCTTTCTGCAGAATCTGCAGTACTTTTTGGTTTCCATTCTATCCGGATGAGTCTTCTTGTCCTTCGTCATGTTGTAATTACGCTGCTTGCATTCTGTACATGCCAATGTAATTCTAGTGCGCACAACTTCCACCTCCATTAAATGTTTTTCATTCTTTAATTTTAGGCATAAAAAAAAGACCTACTTCCATCGCGTACTTAGAATAGCACGAATCAGGGCATCCGTCAATCTTTTTCTTTAAATTTTACATCAAAAAACTGCAGCGTCTGATTAAAATGTAATCTCAGACACCACAGTCTGTATAAAAGAATATTCTTTTTTTCATTAACATATCCGATCCACCATCATCCCGGCATATACTGAGGAAATATAAGGACACAAAAAATTCTTTGAAGAATTAGGATTTTTATATGTCACAAGTACCTTTTTTACATAATTCATAGGGTCCAGGGAAGCTTCGTCAGCTTTCCGCCCGACTGCATCTTTAAAACGGTTTAAAACATCAATATTACGGCCGGCATCTTCCGATACCACAGACTGGGTAAGTTTTGTCCGGTCAACGGTAATCATGCCTTTTTTCGAAACTGACAGTCCGATCGGATTCAAAGCATCAGAATAAGTCTTTGCAATACCGCCCATATCTTTCAAAAGCTTTTCATTTGACAGCTGTGTCTCGGAATGATTTTCAGCAACCTCAAGGATGGAGTTAAAAGAGTTAACCAGTGACTGAATATCATCCGTAACCGCTTCAGAGCCAGGTTTGAAACCAATTTTAACAGGTTCGTGCTTTGGCGTTACATCATGCAGCTCTATCGAAAAAATATTATTAATTGTAAATGTGTTGGAATACGAACTGCGTTTTGTCCCGTTAAGGAGAAACGAAGAATTTTCTGCTGCTGCCGCAACTGCATCAATTCCAAGCGTCTGCATCGCCTGTCTGGACTCCTGGTCTGCATTTGCGACGATTCGAAACAGAGATGTTTCCTTAGGACCCAGTCCGGTCTGGTTTGATTCCAGGCGGAGCGCAGACATATCCTGTGAACCGTGCAGTATATCTGCCTTTAAACCAATATGTGCATTATTTACCAGTCTGGCCAGTTTGTTCAAAACGTCTTCGTTCGTATCTCCGACATTAATATTGTACTGAAATTCATATGAATTTGAGTTCATATTCAAATCAAAAGAATAGCTGCCTGGCAGAAAATCATATGCATCACGTTTCAGAAAATTCCCAACATTAGCCTGCGGAGATGCCAGCTGCAGTACTTCAATTTCAAAACCCTCGCTGGCAGTCAGGGAGGAACTGTCACCTGTATATTCTGCCGTCACCGCATCAGGGTTGCTGGAAATAGCGATTTTTTTATGAAAACCCGCACCGATTCCTTCGTCCGTTTCTGAAAAAGAAGCAACAATGTTTTTTATACTTCTGGCATTTTCCTTGATATCAATTGCAAATTTCTGAACATCCCCGGAAATTTTTATCTTATAGAGAGGAGATTCTTTATTCAGAAGTTTGATTTTGTTGACAGTTTTACGCAGGTCTTCTTTCCTATGAGAATCATAACGCGACACCTGTCTGGAGCCATAGGTCGTTAAATAATAGTCATAAGCAGATCCAATTAAAGATGCCATAAAAAAGCCCCTCCTTTCTTCCATGAAATTACAGCAAAACTGTATGGGCACGATTAAATCCATTTAACATATTTTAAATATTTATCGGAGAAAAACCGGATTTTGTTAATATCTGCTTCATAATTTAGGTGAAATTTCTGGTAAAAGGCAGAATCAGGACGAGACAGCCTCCCAAATGCCAAAGGGATGACTGTCTATCCGCAAGGCAAAAGAAAGTATTAAAAAACAGTCTTTACAATTGATTTTATTTATAATATTATTTCTTTTAAAGATACATTTGTGAAAGGAATCCTTTAGCATGAACCAGTTAAAAGCTCTGCGAAAAGAACGGAATATATCTCAGGCAGATATTGCACGGGAACTCGGCATTAAGCCTGCGGCTGTTTCAAAGTATGAAACCGGACGTGTTCCATTATCTGAAGATTCTATTGTCAGACTCTGCGAACTGTTTGGTGTCTCTGCTGATACACTGCTCGGGCTTCCTCAGCCCGGTGCATCAGCTTCGGAAAAGAATTCTTCTATGCTTTCTAAGGTAATGGGACAGATTTATCCGGCTTCGCTTACAATGGAAGATTACCTGTGCACTCTCCTGAATACAATTGCCCGGCAGAAAAAGCAGATGGACCAGACGATACGGAATCTTCATATGTGCGGTATTCCTACGGCTACTATAGCGAGGGTGACAGCTGCGAGTGAAGATGAGATACTAAAACTTCTTTGAATTTCTTTGCAAGATCATAGATTCTCCGGACGCCGGGAAGAGACACGGTTTCCTTTTTCTGTTCCGCCTGGCGTCCGGGTAACCTATAAGTTCTCAGCACTCCTCTTCCAGCAGCGTCATCATCTCTGTCATGCGCTGCTCATAGCTGTGAAACTGTTTTACTTTCTGCCAGCCATTTTCTGCTATTTCACGCCGCTCTTTATCATGATCCAGATAATAGGACGCTTTTTTCGCAAGTTCCTGTTTATTCTCGAATATGACAAGATCCCTGTCTGGCTCAAAGTACAGTTCCAGTTCCGGCTGGTAATTTGTCATCAGAAATCCGCCTGCTCCAAGCACATCCCATACTCTGAGCGGAATTCCTGTCTTTATATTCGGAATTGTCATATTCAGGTTAATCCTGCTTTCATGAAAGACCTTTGGCATCTGCGTCCAGTAATCTACGGAGCCTCGGTAATCTACCCGCAGAAGATCCTGTGTATTGCTGTTTGTATAAATAGAAACCTGATGTTTCTTAGCCAGCTCCAGGAGGCTGATGCGCCGCTGTTCTTTTGCAGCTTTAAGCCCCAGCACCGTAGTAGAAAAAATCAGACGCAGATCCGAAAATGAGCGTTTCGTTTTTTCTAAATGGTAGTACTGTGAAAGTTCCTGGCAGATATCGTCTGTCAGCAGTGTCTCTATAAGACTGCCCCCGCTGACATTCATCTGAGCTTCTATTACACAGTCAAAGTATCCCCTTAAATACTGCGGCAGTGTTGGCAGGATTCTGTCATATGTATTCCGCTCATACAGGCTGCCCACAAAAGAAATATCATTCTGATATAATTTTAAGTCGTCTGCCTGGGACAGTATGTGGCCGATGCGCCCTGTATCAACAGCCAGCGGAAGATGCCAGATATGTGCAGCCCCCATTGCCTTGAAAAACAGATAACTGCTCCTGTCAAACAGGAAAATATAATTGCAGTTATTGTATACAGATTCATGATACATGCTGATCAGCGGACTGTCACAGGACCAGGATACATATGGTATGCCCGCCTGTTCGCAAGTGTCTGATATGACGCCGAAATAATTAATTGTAAATACAAAATCATAGTTTTTCTCTTTGAGCAGATTCGACAGACGGGCTGAAAATTCCTCATCTTCATCATAAGACGGAAGATGCTGTTCTATGACATCTGCCTGAAACCCCATTGATAAAAATGTCTGATACACATCCAGATAATTGTATGCTTTCCATTTATAAATCAGTATCTGCCTGTATTGAAATTTCACAAATGTTTCCTCCTGAGCTTTTATTTTCTTATTCCCTCAACCGGCCTTCTATTGTCCTGTACAGATTTCACCGAGCCTGTTTTTCCACATATGATGTGCATATGCTTCCTCATATCCACAATCCGCAACAGACTGTGCACTGTCCATATTTTCCAGCAGTTCTTTAACGATATCCGCAAGGACATGCATATTTTTCAGTGAGAACATACAAAGCTCCCGTCCGTCCCTGAATTGTTCCTGTAAATATTCCGAGGTATCTGTAACAACTGCTGCCCCCGCCAGCATACCGTTAAATATTCTGTCATGTGCCCCGCGTTTAAACCAGGTCATAGTGTTTAATATCACTTTGCTTTGATTCATCAGTTCCAGAATCTGCCCTGGCGGTATTTCACCCCCGTATATAAAATTCGGATGTTCCCATTCACACCGCTCCCAGCCTGCTCCAAATACTGTAACAGTGATTCCGTTTTCAGCTAGAACCCGTACCATCTGCTCTCGATAAAAAGACACTGCAAAAGAATCCACAAACCGCAGGCTGGAAATAATTTCGCCAAGCCTTTGATCGTCAATTGCCAGGCTCATTTCTTTCAGGCACTGCTCCATCACCTGTTCTGTCGTATGATCCGGTTCCTGGATCAGTCTTTCGAGCGTATTCCTTACAAGTGCAAACGCATCAAATTCTGTAATTTTCCCAAGATCCGGAATCAGCCCCTCAGCAGCGTATCTGGACAGGCCGCCAGCATAAAGCACATCTATTTTCCGTTCTCTGAGCGGCAGAATTTCTGATTTCTTCCGCACCTGAATGCCTGCATGCGGGAAAAATACTGCCTGTTTAATATTCGGAAAAAATCTCCTTACATATTCCACATGATTCCTGTCCATACATAGCAGCGTCGTCTGATCCGGTGCCGTATCCAGCGCTTTCTTATAATGAAACGGGTGATCCATTAATATATTCCAAAACGATACCTGCAGAGCATCCCATATGTTCTGTCCGTCTTCCAGTTCCAGATGCAGTCCGATATTGTTAAATGAAACAGCCGCTGTAACCGGCTGAAGCAGAAACGCTTTCAGCCGCACCATCTCTTCATCCATGTGTGCCGCATCCAAAACCAGGCACTCCGCCTGCCAGCTCAGAAATATACGCTCAAATTCTTTTGTATATAAATCCAGCGTATCAATCAGTCCACTAAATAAAATATACCGCGCCATATCAATCCTCCTGCCTTTTAAAATGGTTCCCTGTGTTTCATGAATTGAATAATTAAATCATAGATTACCCGGACGCCGGGCGGAGACACCTTTTCCTTTTTCTGTATTTACATGATAATAATTTTTATTAGAAATGTCAATTCGCCTCCCAAACTGTAACTTCCAGAACTGCTGCTTGACAAACACATGCTTTCGCGTTATGTTATTGATAGAGTATTATTGTCTTTTTTAATTAAGAAAGGAGTGATTTTATGAGCAGTATTTCTGGTATCAGCGGCGTATCGTCCTATTCGTTATACGGACAGATTGCCAGCGGCAACAGACTGACCTCTGCTTCCAAAGACGCAGCCGGGCTTGCCATTTCTGAAAAGCAGAAAACCCAGGTGACCGGCTACAACACAGCTGCAAATAACCTTAAGTCCGGCAAAGACCTGTTAAATATTTCTGATGCAGCGCTCAGCGGAGTTACCGATTACCTGCAAAGAATCCGGGAGCTTTCGCTTCAGGCTTCAAACAGTGCACTGATGACCGATGAAGATCTGCAGGGCATTCAGGATGAAATTGACCAGATGAAACAGGGAATTTCAGATATTGCCTCTCAGACCCAGTACAACCGCATGAACATTCTGGACGGAAGCCGCGGCGGCAGTTTTCAGATTACCTCCGACGGAAACGGAAATTCTATTTCTATCCAGGATGCAGATTCTACATTGAAAGCCCTCGGAATCGCTGATTTTGATGTTACTAAGAATTTTGACCTGAAAACCATAGACAATGCTTTAAATAAAGTCAGCGGCATGCGCAGCCAGGGCGGCGCACTGTCTAACCGGCTGGACCATGCGATAAACTTTAATTCATATGCATCCTATAACACAAGCGCTGCACGCAGCAGACTTGCCGATACAGATTATGGAAAGGCATCTATGGAATTGAAAAAACAGCAGACACTGCAGACCTACTCTCTGATGATGCAAAAACGTAAAATGCAGGATGAGGCACGTAAAATGCAAAATTTCTGGACCTAACCAGCACTTCAGTATCCAATATCAGGCAGCTGTCAGTATGACAGCTGCCTCTGCATTGAAATAAAGAGTATTAGTAATCTTTCTGGCTGCTGCTATCACACCGAAATAACTGCTTTTAAAGGACAATCACTTATGAATATTTTATTTTACCGTTATAACAGTATCTGTGAATCATCCATTATCTCTGTCTGGAAAAAACTTGGCTATCAGGTTACTGAAATCACAGAAGAAATGGAAAATAAAAGCCTTCTTCCCAAAGATCAGCTGCTTCTCGTCAGCGGACCTTTGAAGGAAGCCCGCTATGATTTTGTATTCAGTATCAATTTTTTTCCGGTACTGGCTGAAGTGTGCAGTATTTTTAAAACTCCTTATGCATGCTGGATTGTAGACAGCCCTGTACTGGAATTATATTCTGATGCCCTCTGCCGTCCATGGAACCGCATTTTTCTTTTTGATTATGAACTGTACCGGGAATTTGCACCAAAAAATCCAGACTGTATTTTTTATCTGCCTCTTGCCGCTGATATTACGACAATGACGTCTGTCTGTGACAGTATCACGAAAGAAGACCGTGCAAAATACAGCAGCGATATTTCATTCGTAGCTTCTTTATATACTGAAAAATGCCCGTACAATAAGCTGCTCAGCCCGCCGGATTATCTGCGCGGATATCTGGACGGCATCATTGAATCCCAGCTGAAAGTCTATGGATATAATTTTGTGCGTGAACTTGTTACCAGTGAGCTTGCAGCAGAATTCAAAAAATATCTTCCGGGATTTTACCAGTTTCCTGAAAAATATGAGAAGAACGAGCAGGCTGTCGTGGCAGATTTATACATCAGTACCAAAGTAACGGAACAGGAGCGGCTGCGGCTGCTTCAGGTATTATCAGAGCGCTTTGCCGTAGACCTGTATACCGGCAGTGATACATCCGGCCTTCCAGATATTCATAATAAAGGCCTCGCCCGTACCTATTCCGAAATGCCTAAGATTTTTCATCTTAGCAGAATCAATCTGAATATGACCGCAAAATCTATTAAGTCCGCACTGCCTCTGCGCATCTGGGATATTCTTGCCTGCGGCGGCTTTGTAATGACAAATTTTCAGAGTGAAATTCCGGAATATTTTGAAATCGGAACAGATCTGGAGACCTATTCGAGTAAGGATGAACTGATTGAAAAATGTGAATATTATCTTGCTCATGAAGAAGAGCGCAGACAGATCGCGAAAAACGGGTTTGAGAAAGCGAAGAAACTGCATAGTCTTGAGGGGCGGCTGAAAGAAATGCTTGGCTGTATTCTGGGCTGTTAGATCGTGTATCATGATAAAACACCGGACCGGGATATATTTTCCCAGTCCGGTGCTTCATTATATTCTGGATCAGCCTGAAATCAATCTAAATATTTCAGGCCGAAATCATAATAAATCCTTTTTTCAGACCATATAATAAATACACAGAATAAATACCTGCAACAATAAATCCAATTTTTATGACGTCGCCTAAAAACATCCTGACAAAAGAAGTAAATTTATCCATTTTTCATTCCCTCTCTATATTTTATCCCGATCACTATTCAAACACGTTCCAGTATAAGTAATTATTTTATTTTTGCTTTTTGATATAATAAACTTACAAACAGGCATGCAGCTTTTATGGTTACTGCCATCTTTAAAATATCTCCGGTAAATGATAATACTTCCTTTATAAATGCAGCTACTGCTGATAGTTTATCTTCCATTCTTCTTTCGTACTCCCCTGACTCATTCAAAATTTTAAACATATTTTAGTTATCAAGCCGCTGCTTTTCGCTGCAGTTGCATATTCTGTTTTATTGTCACCCGCCTGTTATTATCCCTTTTGTGAATGCCGGGGTGACTCAAAAACAGAATATAGCTTAATCCAAAATACCCCCCCCCTCATTCTTTAAACTATCTTCGGTCGCTGAACGCTGTTTTTTATTTGCACAGACAGCAATCAGATAATTAGCCATACGTAAATGGCCTGTATGAATGATCTCATCGTTCTGTGTAAAAAGATACACATTATGAAAATACCTTCTTAGCATACAGTAGAAATCTTCTCCCTTATATACGTTTACATGTGCATTGGAAACATTCTCTTTGGAATACTGCTGTGACTCCAGACTAGGAGTCCCCACTACAAAAGTACCGGAATCTTTCAGATTCTTTAATACTGTATTCATATATTTTTCTTCATCTTCTGGATATATGTGTTCCAGTACATCAAAGGACACAACAGCATCATATTCTCCATAATACTTATCTAAAAAATTTTCCAGCCGGAGCTCCATGCTGTCGCAGCTGTTTTCTTTTGCATATGCAATAGCGTCTTCGTCAAAATCAACGGCCAGTACTGACTGTGCATATTCTGCTGCAAAGTAAGTTCCAAATCCATCATTGCATCCCAAATCCAGGATTTTCCTTTTTTCCGGTTCATACATATTCCCAATCATCTTCATGGCAAATTTATATCTTGCAGCTGTAAACAGAAGATGTCTTCTTGAATTTCTCCACTGATAGGAAGAATACGGGCCTAAGCAGACGCTTTCGTCTTTCTGGGTCATTCCCCACTTGCTCCAAATATCAAATCCTTTATCCTGATCCTTATTAACTATTTTCTCTTTCATTTCTAAATCAGCCTATCCCTTCCACTACGCTTTTAACCTTTTTCAAAACTGGAAGCAGCTTATCCTCTAACGCATTTGCAATTGTCATATCTTCCTTCGTCTGTAAGGCTTCAGCTAATTCAGTAACTGCTGCATTAATCTCATCCTTGCTTAACAGCTGCTCCTTCTCATTAATGAATGACAATGTTCCATTTAGCACGCTGATTTCCCAATTTAGCGCATCTGTTACGGTATTCAGCAGCTTATCTGTATCATCTTTTCTGGAAGTTTTCAATTCTGTTATTAAGATCTCGGTATTGGCTATAAATTTATCCTGAAAATCTCCTAATACCTTCAGCGCCTCTATCTGCTCACTTTTACTATTACTCATTTTTCACTCCGTTCTGCGTATCTTAACACCTAAGTTTATCTATAAATTCCTATTTTTAACACTGCACTCATACTCTAAAGCATCCCGGTAAATTCCTTCAGATCCTGAAGAAAAAAATCCGGGGTCACGTCATATTCCAGTCTTTTTATTCCATATCCGCTTTCAAGCAGCACTGTCTTAAGTCCCGCATTCTTTCCGCAGAGAATATCCGATGCCCGGTCTCCTGCCAGATAAGATCTGCCCATATCTATATCAAAATCTTTTTGTGCCTGCATCAGCAGGCCTGCTGCCGGTTTTCTGCATGTACATTTTTTTCTGTAAATTCCTATACCTTCTGGATGATGCGGACAATAATATAACGCATCCAGACCAGTCATTTCCACTAAATAATCATTCATACCGCGCAGCGTTTCTTCTGTCATCATTCCCCGTGCAACTGCTGACTGGTTTGTTATACAGATCGCAAGAAATCCTTTTTGATGCAGTATGTCTATGCAGTGTTTTGTAAACGGAAATATCTCTAAATCCTCTTTCTTCGTGATATAACTCTTTTCCGTACACAATACCCCGTCTCTGTCCAAAAAAACAGCTGGCTTTTTTTTCATATGACATCTGTCCTATCTTACAATTTCTTTTATCATACTCCGGATTTACTCTGATTTCAAGTTAATTTTTTGCTCCATTCGACGCATTTCTTCAAATTCTCCCATGTCCAGAAATGAATCTTCACTGATCGGATACATTCCAACCTGTTTCCCCTGATCCAGCAGATCGCTGGCCAGGTCTGTCATATGATAAAACGTGTCTTTTGGAATCATCTGCAGCAGTTCAGGATTTAGCACATACATGCCTGTATTTACAAAATATGACATCTTAGGCTTTTCTTCCATAGATTCTACCACAGCATTTTCTTTTGCATTTATCACCCCGTACGGCACTACAATATTCTTTAACGCTGTTACAATCGTTAACATATTTCCGGATTCACAGTGATGCCTGTAAATGTCAGTATAATCTGCATCTATTAAAATATCGCAGTTAGTTACGATAAACGGTTTATCAAATCCTGAATCTATCAGCTGCAGACTGCCGGCTGTTCCAAGCGGTTTGTTTTCTTCTACATAATCCATTTTATAATTCGTCATTAAGTCTGCAAAATAAGAGCGTATCATTGTTTTACGGTAATTCAGTGTCGCGATAAAATGTCTGATGCCATAATCGCAAAAACGTCCGATAATCCGCTCCATAATCGGAACATCCCCGATTGGTATCAGAGGTTTCGGCAAAATCTTTGTATAAGGATATAAACGTGTACCTTTTCCTCCAGCCATAATCACAACGTCCACATCATGCAGTAAATTTTTAACTGCTTTTGGAGTCTGCACTGTACCGGCTGCATCTTTTATAATAATATCAGTAACTCTGCCTGCTGCATCTAAAACAGGCAGAATATTTATCTGCCATTTATCCATATATTCGTATGCTGACTGAACCTCTTTTTTGTATATAGATTTTGGCGATTTATTCATCATAGCTTGAATCTGTTCCTGGAGATCCGCCGTTTTAATAATCCACCGGCGGATATCACCGTCTGTTACAATTCCTTCCAGCCTGCACTGCGAATCTACAATAAATAAAATCCCTTCTGCATTCACATCTATTTTCTGCATAGCGTCTACAATGCTTATATTTCCCGGAGAAAGAAATTCTTTTAACCTTTCGCTATTCATGGGCCATTTCCTCTAACGTCTTTTTAATTTCATCTGCAGCATAATGAATCTCATCCTTTGTAATCTGCGTACTGCACGGAATATTCAGAATCCGGCTGCTATAATATACAGCGCGGTCGATTTCATATGCTTCCTCGCCCAGATACGGTTTCTGCTCATGAATCAGTCCCCAGACCGGACGCGTCTGAATCCCCTTATCCTGCAGGTTTTCTATGATATCATGCAGACTGCCCTTCATTTTTTCTATTTCAATCTGCAGCGAATAGAACCAGTGATTTGAAAATGTCCCTTTTCGGAACGAAAGCAGATTTCCAAGATGAAAACCTTCAAATAACTGCTGATAAAGTTTAAAGTTATTCTGTTTCCTTTTTATAAACTCATCCAGTTCCTCCATTTGTGCCACACCCAGAGCTGCCTGCAGATTGGTCATACGGTAATTATAGCCTATCTCATGGTGAACATAATAATGCGGATCATCCTTTGCCTGTGCTGATAAATATCTCAAGTGCTCCACATCTTCTTTTTTTCGCGCTACAGCTGCCCCGCCGCCGCCAGTCGTAATAATTTTATTTCCGTTAAATGAAAAAGCCCCAAAATCACCAATCGTCCCTGCATACTTCCCTACATATCTGCCTTCCAGATATTTCGTTCCAAGAGCTTCTGTTGCATCTTCAATCACATATAATCCATATTCAGCTGCAATGTCCATAATTGCTTCCATATCTGCGAGATTGCCGAATACATGCACGACAATGACCGCTTTTACAGTCTTCTTGCTTTTTCTGTGTACCAGCCCTTTACTGGTCCTTTCGCACTCAGATTCACAAAATTTCCTGAGTTTGCAGGGGTCCATGCACAGACTGTCATCACAGTCCATAAAAACCGGGCTTGCAAACTGGTATTTTACTGGATTCACTGCCGCTATAAAAGTCAGAGCCGGAACCAGAACCATATCTCCAGGCAGTACATTGCATTCTACAAGTGATAAATGCAGAGCAGCTGTCCCGCTCTGGCATGCTGCTGCCTGCTCTGTCTGCAGAAATTCAGCTATGCGCTCTTCTAATGTCCGGATATACGCGCCTCCGGTAGAAACCCATCCCTGATTCAGCGCATCATTTACATATTTAGATTCATTACCTTCAAAATTGGGAATCGATAATGGTATAAAACGTTCCATATGCCGCCTCCTGTTGTACTTTTACATCATTTCAGACAATCTTTTATCAATTATATATTATAAATATCTGTCTTGTAGCAGTCCATATGTTCCCGCATCCATGCAATCGTTTCTTCAATTCCCTGTGCAAAAGAATACTGCTGCTGCCAGTCTGTCAGTTTTTTAATTTTTTCATTCGATCCAAGCAGACGGTTCACTTCACTCTTCTGCGGACGCAGCCGTTCCTGTTCACATACAATTTCTGCTTTCGGGTTAATCTGGGAAATAATCTCTTTTGCCAGCTCTCCGATTGATATTTCCTGCTGCGTTGCAATATTAATTTCTTCGCCGACTGTCTGGTCAGACTCTGCGATTGCGATAAATCCTGCCGCCGTGTCTTTGACATAATTGAAATCTCTGGTCGGAGTCAGCGAGCCAAGTTTAATTTTCTCTATGCCAGCCAGCAGCTGTGTAATAATCGTAGGAATCACAGCTCTCGCAGACTGCCTCGGGCCATAAGTATTAAACGGCCTGACAATCGATACCGGCAGTTCAAAACTGCGGTAAAAACTCTCTGCCAGACGGTCTGCCCCTATTTTGGTCGCGGAATACGGCGACTGCCCCTGAAACGGATGATGTTCATCAATTGGCACATACTGTGCTGTGCCATAAACTTCTGATGTAGACGTCACGAGCACACGCTCAAGGCTGAAGTCTCTGGCAGCCTGAAGGACATTCAATGTTCCTTTGATATTTGTATCAACATACGAATCCGGGGAATGATAGCTAAACGGTATAGCGATTAATGCCGCCAGATGAAATACAGCATCCACATCCGAAACAGCCGTACGTACACCATTCGGGTCGCGGATATCCCCTGTAAAAATTTCGATCTGTGAAAGCTTATCTTTTGGAAGTGTGTCCAGCCAGCCCCAGGTATTAAATGAATTATAATAAGAGAACGCTTTTACATCATACCCTTTTTCCAGCAGGCACTCTGTAAGGTGACTGCCAATAAACCCGTCCGCTCCGGTTACTAACACTTTTTTCATGGAAATTTCTCCTTTATTAACTATGATTCACATATGAATATTTTATATAACTATGCTTTATTATGACAGACTCTGCTGCATATAGATCTCTACAAGCAGAAAATCTACGATATTGTCTATATCAACAGACCGCTCTTTCGGCATAATATATGCATGAGAAAAACGGTCATACAAATCTCCACGACGCATTAAAAAATCAATGTTTACCAGATAAATTGCCCCGTTTACACGGTAATATACAGGCAGCTGCTGCCTGGGTACTTCATATTCCATGCTTTGAAAACCCTTCATGTTTCCGTCTTCCGGCAGCGTGTTGCTCCATAAAGGTGTATGGTCCATCTCACAGACTCCGATGACAGCTTCTGCATTTTTTTCCTCTATCAGCGAAAAAGCATTCCGGATATCCTGGGCAGTGCGCAATGGCGATGTTGGCTGCAGCAGCATCACCCGTTCAAACTTCTTTCCCATCTGCTCATACTTCTTAAGAACAATACGCACTGCATCCCAGATGTCTGAAGTATCTGATGCAAGTTCCGGTTCTCTTAAAAAAGGAACGTCTGCCCCGTATTCTTTTGCTATTTCTGCATACTTTTCACTGTCTGTAGAAACATGAATGCATGTAAAACATCCTGACTCTTTCGCTGCCTCTATAGAATATGCCATCAGTGGTTTTCCATTCAGCAGTTTTATATTTTTATCTTTCAGTCCCTTCGAGCCGCTTCTGGCCATAATCACCGCAATACTACTCATCCCGCCAATCTCCTTTTCTTCCTGCAAACTCCTGCACTCTGCCTGCTGCGTTACTGTTTTTACCAGCTGCTTTATGCATCCTGCTGCATTCCAGATACATCTGCAATAATCTGCCCGTCATATTCTGCATCATCTATTTTCTGCGGCTTTTCTCCGCCTTCCATCTCATTGTTATATTTTCCAGGCACCGGTGTTCTGCAGCCTTTACCCTGTAAAAACCACTCATATTCCAAATCGATATGCCCGGCATCAACGGCCTGGCAGCCTGCCATATATAGATCATAAGCCAGTACTGCAGCCGACGGCCCCAGAGCCAGCAAAAACAGGGTATCTTTCGGCTGTCTTAAACAGACATCCAGTATCTGATGATATCTGGAAAATGCATTTTCAGCAGGTACCAGAATCCTCTGTATAGATGCTGCATTTTCAAACAGATTATTTCCGGCACCCATCCGGGTCATACAGCCTTCCACAAATACACAGTTTCTGCCATCCCAGATCTTCCTTAACTGCCTGAACCGCTCTGCCGGGGCATCCGTCTGGTTATCTGCATATATTACATAAGGACGTGTAATATATGCATCATAATACCTGCGCTGTCTGTTTAGCAGATTCAGATGTTCCCTGCGTACAGTTCTCGTCATATAATGCCTGATTTCCCGTCTGGCCTGAGGCGTATACTGATCCAGCGACCCGTAATTATCCGCAATGGCAACAAGCAGATTTTTCTCGTCAGAATGCAGGACTTCTTTTAGCCGCTTTGCCAGATTGTCATCTTTTACAGTCTGGAACTTATGCCGGATCCGGTTCTGCATCGCTGCAAATTCCCCGTCGCCAAACCGGACAATTGATGCCCCGTCATCAATCAGCCGCTTTATTGTCTCTTCCCTGGCTGCAATGCTTGGATACCAGAATTCCGGCTCTTCTTCCTTCCTTCTGTCATCCATTATTTCAAACTTTACGTTTTCTCTGTAATGTTCGATATCTGCGAGTGTATCGTCCATCCAGTCTGCAAGCTGCCGGTTTGACCGTATTAAGACCTGATTGCTTTTTTCCAGGGATATGATTCGCTGCTGCATATTCTCTGAAATTGAAAGTAATTGTAAAAACTGATCATACAGCTGCTGTTCATTCCCTTTCATGCATCCTCTCCTACAGACATTCTCCGTCTCTTTCCAAAATAGCATCCACAATCTGCTGCAATATCAGATTATGAATAGATTCTACGATTCCATAATGACACACCGGTACATGCACATTATAAACGCCTGTACCGCAGATACGGTTCTTCTTTTCAAATCCGGAAAACGTTACAATTTTCATCCTTTTATTCTGAGCGACACTGACCGCATTCACAATATTCTGTGAATTACCGGAGCTGCTGATTGCTACAAGCAGGTCGCCTTCATTTGACAAAAATTCCAGAGGTTTTGAAAAAATATATTCGTATCCATAATCATTTCCCATACAGGTAGTGACCGAATTATCATACAGGCTGTAAGTCTTCATCCCTCCATTTTTCATGAAATCCGCCGTCATATGGCTGGCAATTGCAGCACTTCCTCCATTGCCGATAAAAAACACCTGTTTCTGGCTGTTTTTTATTTCCGAAAAAAGTTCTACCAGTTTCTGCATGGCTTCTTCATAACTGGAATATGCGGTTCCATCCTGACTATATACCTGGGTTGACTGCAGACTCTGCATAAGCTTATTCAGATAATCCGTATACATTGAATTCCTCCATGAATGATTCAGCGCTCAGCGCCCTTTATTTTATTTGCCTAGATACTTAAACCAGTCTTTTGTGGCTGTATCGATTGTATCCGGCGTCCATACCGGCGCTTCTTTCCAGTAATCGATATTTTCAAGAATTTTGGCAACTCCTTCTTCTAATGTAATCTTTGCTTTCCATCCTAACGCTTTTTCTATCTTTTCTGTATTTGCAAACGTACAGTCCGGTTCACCCGGGCGTTTCGGAATATGTACGATTTCACCTCCGAGCAGTTCGCACAGACGGTTTACCGAATAAGTGCCGCCGCTGCCGACATTAAATGTATCATTTACAATGTCTGACATTGCTGCTGTGTAAAATGCATCTGCTACATCCGTCACGTATGTAAAATCCCTGGTCTGCTCTCCGGTTCCTACTACCGTAAAAGGCTTTCCGGCTAGCTTCTGTGCAAGAAATACTCCAAATACTGCCCCGTAAGTACCAGACGTCCTGGAACGTGTTCCGTAAACGTTAAATAACCGCAGTGTAATTACCGGAAGTCCGTATACCTGTCCCCAGTGAAGAAGCGTTTCCTCTCCTAACCGCTTTGTTAATGCGTATGGATACTGCGGACGGATCTGTGCCGTTTCTTTCGTCGGAAATTCATCCGGAATTCCATAACAGGAAGAAGACGCTGCATATACTAGTTTTTTAACACCTGCATTTTTTGCGCATTCTGCTACGTTATAAGTTCCAAGCACATTGGAAGAATAATATTCCCATGGCTGCTGAATAGACGGCACGATATCTGCAAGGGCTGCCAGATGGAATACATAATCCACCCCTTCAAAAATTGGTTCGATATCCTCTCTGTTTCGAATATCTTTCTGGTAAACCGTTAACTGGCTGCAGCCTTTCTGGTGGTCCAGATTCTGCGGACGTCCGGTTGTGAAATTATCTATAACACGTACTTCGTGTCCTTCTGAAATCAGACGGTCTGTAATATGAGAGCCGATAAAGCCGCAGCCGCCTGTTACTAATGAAACCATATACATATCCTCCTATATATCTGATGCAGATCCTGCCTATCTTAAACCAGCGCCTATTCCCCATATATACTGACACATAGGCGCATATCCAGTATGCACTACTTCGTCATTCATGCCGAATAAGAAAACATTATGAAAATACCTGTTCAGCAGTTCCTTCAGGCTCTTATGATCTTTCAGATTAATGTGCAGCGCTGCACTCAGCGGCGACGCATAAGCTGCTGCTGCCAGATTCGGTGTTCCTATGATCATAACAGCATCTTCTTTTCTTTCATATGATTTTATCATATTCTGCATAAAAACGTCTTCTTTTTCCGGGTCCACATGTTCAATGACATCTATATTGTATATTGCACTCACTTTTGCATCTACCGGGCTTATATTCATATCATTTTGTATAAATTCTACATGATTCAGAAAGCCTAATCTTTCCTTATTACTTTGAATCAGTCTTTCTTCCCAGTCTACTACATACAGCTTCTCCTTCACCGCCTGTGCAGTAATCGGGACTCCAAACCCGTCTCCGCACCCTACTTCCATTACCCGTTCTCTGCCTTCAAGCATTTTAGCGGCAAATTTATATCTTGAGAGCACAAAAACCATATGTTTTGGATCACACCTCATAGTTTCTGAAATCCATGGACCAAGTTTTAGTTCTTCTACTTCAAAATATTTTTGTATCTCTTCGTTATATTTCTGTTTAACATCCATTCCCATTTTTCTCCTATTTTTTTACAAATGCCATATACTGCTGGCCTCTCCCAAATGCTGAAAAGAAGTGCGGATAGTCGTCCATCAGCACCGTTCCAGTCTGCAGAATCTTAAGAAGAGCATCTCTTATTTCATAAAAAACATTTCTAAATTCCTGATTCAGCATGTGTAAATGGGACTCCATTTCCTTCATATGTCCTAATATCCCTTCAATATCTACTGTTTGAAACGTTTTTTCATACTCTTCCGCTAATGTTCTTATGCTTTCAAAATGTGACACCATCTCACTGCTTACATTTCCCGGCACTACTGCTTCCGGGATGCCAGACAGCAGTAAACTCAGCCGTTTTTCCTCAAACTGCTGTTTATAATCCGCTATGTAATCATGCCAGACATCCTTATACCAGGAATAGTCCGTAAACATCTGAGGTGAGGATCCTAATACATCAAAATCCTGTTCAAAATAACAAATTGCCTGAGCCATATCCAGAACAATATTATTGCTTGTCGCCGGATTTAATATCATATCCTGCACCCAGTCTTTCGGCATTCTGGAAACGCCTTTCAGCTTTGCCAGCTGCGGTTCAAATATCTGGCAGAGATATTCTGCTTTATCATCATACTGCGATATATCTTTAGCCAGCGCCTGTCCAATCAGCCTCTTCATAACTTCGATATAAAGACTGGCATTATCCACACAGGTAACGACAGCAATTCCGTCTTCCCGCAAAAGGCTCTTTATCTTATCTATTATCATCTGCTGATTCGGTAAAAAGTGCAAAAATCCTTCTGCAATAATTATATCATATTTTTTATCTGTATCATAGTTTTCGATTGTACATGGAATAATTTTATATGTATCTTTTGAAATATTCTGTTCATCAAAGAGCCTCTGCATATCTTCTAATCCCTTTGGATTAGCCTCTACCAGATCAACCTGTTTACACCCCCATTGAAAAAAGGCAAGAGTATTGATCCCTCCCCCTGGCCCAATTTCGAGCAAATTCGAATTGTGAAAAGCTAAAACAGGCATCCCGCACTGACGGTATAATTTTTTCCGTCGTCTGTAATGCAGCTCCAAATCAGTAATATCCTGTTTTACTGGCGATATATGATGCTTTCCATAAAATTCTAAATAATCGTTCTTTGTATTCATCTTCCCTTGCCTTAACTTATTTTCTTATCAGCATTTCCAGCTGCGCTGCAATATGTTCTCCATTTAATCTATACATCTTTTTCAGTTCCTGGTGATAACCGTAATCTGTGCAGAAACAGTTCTCAAATCCCATGCCTTTAAAGCTCACACCTTTTCCTTCTTTACATAAAACTTCTGAAACTGCCCCGCATAGTCCTCCGATTGTACTATGTTCTTCTACAGTAAGGATGCATCCTGTTTCATCCGCTGCTTTTATAATACATGCTTCATCAATTGGCTTTAGTGTCGCCATATTAATGACACGGACTGACAGTCCTTTTTTCTGCAGAATCTCCCCAGCCTCTAAAGCATCTGATAAAATAGAGCCTGTTCCTATAACCGCCGCGTCTGATCCTTCCCGAAGTACAATCCCTTCCCCAAACTGGAACTTTGATTCCTGATCATATACCTCAGTCTCATACGCCTTTCCCAGACGCACATATACCGGCCCGTCTATTTTTAGAGCCGCCTCCATCACCTTAGGTACCTCTTTTACACTTGCTGGCGATAAAATTGTCAGATTAGGAAGCACCCGCAGGGCTGCAATATCTTCCGTTGTATGATGTGTCGGGCCTAAATTGTTATAAATAACTCCTGCTCCAGAACCAGCCATAATAACCTTCCGGTTCTGCATGCAAATATCATTCCGGATAAATTCATATGCCCTGTATACTAAAAACGCATTAATCGTATATAAGATCGGGATTTTTCCTGTGCTGGCAAGTCCCGCTGATGCGGCCACCATATTGCTTTCTGCGATTCCAAAATCTACATACCGCTTTGGAAATTCCTGTCTGATTTTTTCATAAATGCCTGTGGCACTGTCGGCTAATACAGCTACTGTTTCAGGATACCGGCACATGATATCATACATTGCTTTTTCAAACGCTATTCTCATAAACGATTAAACTCCTCTCTGCTCATGCCCATTTCCCTCAGAATTTCACTCAGCTCTGATTCAGACGGTATTCTTGAATGCCATCCCGGACTGTTTTCAAGCATAGGAATTCCCTTGCCCTTCGTTGTATTGGCTATTACCACACACGGCTTTTTCGGCAGATTCTTTCTGTCTATTGTAAAAGCATTTTTTATTTCCTGCAAATTATGCCCATCAATTTCTATAACATCCATTCCCCATGATTCCCATTTTTTACTGAAGTTTTCAGTTTTGGAAATATTGTCGATATAATCAGTAGCCTGAAGTTTATTAAAGTCTACAATCGTTACTAGATTATTTAAGTTATAGCTGACCGCTGAAGCAGCTGCTTCCCAGACTGAACCTTCCTGACATTCGCCGTCTCCCAGCAGCGCATATACCAGATAATCTTTTTCATCCATTTTCGCAGCTAACGCCACTCCTACAGCATAGGAATAACCATGGCCCAGCGCTCCAGTAGAAGCCTCCACCCCTGGAACTGCAATTGTCGGATGGCTGCCGAATCTGGTGCCTGGCTGACAGTAACTGTTTAATTCCGAAAAAGAAAAATATCCCGCTTTCGCTAATATATTATACAGCAGCAGGCTTGCGTGGCCTTTGCTGAGCACAAATCTGTCTCTGTCTTCCCAATCAGGATTTGCAGCATCATAACGCAGCAGGTTATCAAAATACAATTCTGTTAAAAGATCTGCAGCCGACAGAGACGTCGCTATATGCCCCGACCTTCCCATACAGGCTAATTTTAATATTCTATTCCGCATTTCCTGTGCAATATCATTGATCCGCATTCTGTTTCTCCACTCTTTCCTGATTTTTCAAATCACCTGCAAATGCTTCAATAATCTCTTTGATACTTCGTGAATGAAATCCAAATTCCTGCGCATGAGATGTTTCAATCGCATAGCACTTATTACGCCCGCCCGCTGGTTTTTCTGTTAACTGTGAACTGCTTGATAAATTCTGCTTTAACAGCTCCAGAATATCAATGATTCTCATCTTACCGTCCGCTCCCAGTACAAACCTCTCAAATCCTGTGAAATTCATACCTAGCAAACCGTATAAAAATTCACACAAATCATCTGCATACAGCATGTTATTATATAACAAATCCGGATTGCTATAAAAAACCTGTTCCTGGTTCATCATCTGTCCAGCCACTTTCGGCAGCCATGGGTAAGACAGATCACATCCTTTTCCCAGTGTCCTCGGCAGCCGTACTGCGATACGCTTTTCTATCCGTGCATCCTCAAGCAGTCTTTCACAAAGATATTTCGTCATACCATAATCATCCAGGTTGATCCTGTCACTCTCTTCATTTACTTCTGATAATGTTTCTCCATACACGGATATCGAAGAAATATATATAAAACAAGGAACTTTTGCATCTTCCGCAAAATCAAGCAGATTTCTTGTACTGCCAACAGTGTGGTCCAGGTAATCTCTAACTTCATTTCCACGCATCTGCCCTGCAAAGTGCACGATAGCGTCAATTTTTTCATTCTCTGTATAATCCTGTATCCGGTCTTTGGATAAGTCACAGGAAAACATTTTATATGTCCTGTATTCCGGCATCCTGTTATGGTATACGCCAATGACTTCCATCCCATGTTCTGACAAATATCTGGCCATATTCTGCCCGATAAATCCGCCGCTTCCCGTCACTAATACTTTCATCATTTACCTCTCCTCTCCAATATTTACTGTTTGACAATCACTGCACTCAGACATGTATCTAGTATAGGAAATATTGGTATGTGATACTTTCTGCAATATTCATCAACTGCTACCTTTACTCCTGGCCATGCATATTCACCATAATCATGAATAAACAGATATCCTCCAGAGGACAGTCTTGGATAAAAATATTCCATACCGCTCTTTATCGTCTCATGTAAATCTGCATCCAGGCTCACTAATGCGAATGTTTCATCTATATTTTCGGCTGTCTGAGGGAAAAAGCCTTTGCATACAATACACTGGTCTGGGTGATCCATTTTTTCAAGCACTTCAGCAACGGTTGTATCCTGAAACCCGTTTAATGCATTTTTGCGCATTTTTTCCCGCTCAATATCAAGTACATTCTGCTCGCCAAACCCCTCAAATGTATCAAACAAATAAAGCTTTCTATCTGGCAGATAACGGTTCATGTACTTTGAGAAATCACCTTTATATACACCCAGTTCAGCACATGCACCTTCTACATTTTTCTCTCTAATCTGCTCCATACACATACGCAGGTAAGCCGCTCTCTGGTCCAGGCAGTTTATTTGATTTACCGGTTTCCACACCACAATTTTATCTTCGCTTACTCCAAGAGCGTTCAAATGGTTCATCATGCTTGTATAATGCCACGGACTTGAGATAACGACATAATCATATTCCCATTCATTCAGCCTTTCCGACGGCCTGACTTCTACAGCGGCCCACTCGTTATATCCTTGTATCTCATAAGCATCGTCAATCATTCCTGCGATTTCATACTGGTCTGCATCCAGGGAATAGCACACATCTTTTGCTGTGCCTGAAGCACCGTAAACTACTATTTTCTTTTTCACAGCGTCCTTCTTTCTTTTTTATAATTTTCTTATTATCTTTATTTCTTTTCCATTCTATTACTGCATGTAATCTTCTTCTGTATAAGTTCCTAAATCATAGATATATTTATTTTCATATTTTCCGGCATTCATAGGCAAAGCCACTGATAGTATTCCAACTCTGCCTGACAGCAGACAGTTACATTTTGAAAGGATATAAATTTCTGTTAAATACTCTTCACCTTTTAAATACCTGTCAAATTCCCTGTCAAAATGATGCTTCTGCGTATACATTACAGAAGAATCGTATCTTTCTTTTTCAGTATATACTAACTGATCTCCCAGACTATGCTTAAATATTTCCACGGCACCTTTATCTTCTGTAGCTAAAAAAACATGATCGCATCCCCATTCCTGCATCAATACTTTTGTCTTTGCAATTAAATCCTCTATCCCTGGCTGCCTGTGTTCCCCTGGTACTGCCCTGTTTCTATAGTCTGTACCTCTGAATACCACGCCAAGCACTTTCCATTCCGGCCTGATCATACTGTTATAAATGGCCGATATTTTTTTTTCAATCCGTTTGCTGATATGAATATATTTTTCAAAAAGCCGGATATATTCCTTTTGCAGTTCACTGTCGTCTATGAAATCACCTAAATTAACATCAACATCCGCATTTCCTAAAATTACATTCTGTGCATGGTAAGCAGCCTGAAGGCTGAAATGCGTCGGCTGTTCAAAATAATACTCCCATGGATTGATCTTTTCCAGTTCTTCTATATCTGTAAAAACATTGTCAAAATACGAAAAATCAATAACCGGTATATATCCTGCTCCATTTTCCTCCATGATTTTCAATTGTTTTAATACCCATAACATCATAGGCCCCAGAGATGAAGTCGTCTCTCCATTGCGGATCACGTAAAATATATAACTGCTATAGAGACCGCCGTATGTTTTCTGGCTTTCTCCGTATAAAAACTGTTTTTTAGCTTTTTCCAGCCGGTTCTTGACACTTCCAACATCTATGCCAATATAGTACTCCACAGTTACATTTTTATTTTGTCCTAGACATTCTTCCAGCCCTTCACCAATCAATAAAAGCTCGCTATTCTGTACAGATTCTTGAAAATTTGATATCTGCATAAACAGATTAAATATCTCATTACTATAATATAAAATAAAAGGATACTTACTATTTACAGGCAGATATTCCGGGTGGACATTTATATACATAGTTTTTTCGCCTCTATCTTCGATAGAAGCCCTGACTACTCTCAGCTGCCTGATTTCTTTTCCTTTCAAATAATACAGCCCATTCTCGTCTTCCCATAAAACAAATTCTTCACATTCATCAGATTCCGGGTTTCTTTTTAGCTCTGGGCTGTATACTTTACTGCAAGTAACCAGACTCCGTTTATTCTCCATGTATCTTTTCTGATAGATGTCTTTTTTCGGATCATAATAATATTCTAACAGTAATTCAGCTACCGCCTTATCCTGCGTATACTGGTAAGCCTCCCGGAGACCTTCCCAGGCTTCCCGATAACACTTTCTATCATATAATTTTTTACATAAATCCAGCACGCTTTCTAACTGGTGATCCATACGCATCCCCCTCCGCTTATTTCGCACGCTTCATCCGTAATTAAATTCAGGATATCATCATAACTATTCTGTTATTCAAAGAAGATAAAGCTGTAATCTCCCGTATATCCCCATTCCTTATACAGCCACTCCCATTCATCTGTCGAATAGTAACTGGCACAGGTAAGCTGCCAATACAGCATGTTTGCTTCTTCTCTGTCATTTCTATACGATTCCACCATAATATAACTGCTGCCTTTGCTGACACGCTCAATCTCCTGTACTGCTTTTTTTAAATCAAATACTTTTAGATTATGCAAAGCTGCAAGAGAAATGACCAGATCAAATTCATGGTCAGCAAAAGGCAGCGACTGTGCCTGTCCATACTGTAACTGACCACGTACTTCTTCTTTCGCATGTTCCAGTGCATACTGCGATATATCAACGCCTTTCACTTCCAGGCCTGGCACTTCCTGGGTCAGCTCATACAGCAGATGCGCCATACCGCATCCTACATCCAGCACTTTCTGGCCTGGCTTTAACTGGTAATGCTCTGCCATCTGCTTTGCAACGCTTCTCCATCTGCCGTCATACCGGTATCCGCCATAGCCGTATTTTCTATCGCCGTCCCAGTAGTCGTACCCATATTCTTTCGCTACTTTTGCGCATTCTGCCTTATCGTCAGAGACCACTCTTCCGATATAATCCCGTTTTGTTGCTTTATGTAAACCCGATATAAAATCTATATATGCCATTTTCTGACCTCTTTTATTTTCTGCTGTTTTCAAGATACTCATTGATGACTGCATCCATAGATGTAAACTGATAGTCTGTTTCCCGCCTGAATTTCATATTGTTCATACTGATATCTAACGGCCTTCCGTCAGTAAGAGAAAACTCCTGTACGCTGCATTCCTGTATTTGGGCAGATATATTTCCAGCCTTCTTAAAAAACAGTTCCGCCAGTTCCGCCCGGCTGTATGCCTGATCACCGGCAATATGATAAATTCCCCGCAGTTTTCTCTGCGCTGCGATCAGACATGACTGGTAAATATCTTCAGCTGCTACAAACGAAAGCCTGTTTCCTTTTATACAGCGGACAATTCCTTCTCTGCACTGATTTTCCCATTCCAGTAAAATATTTTGCTTCAGCCGTTCTGTACTAACCACTTTTGAAATTCTAAAAATACATACATCAGGCTCAGATTCTGTTAAATATTGTTCCATTTCTGCTTTCATCATCCCATATTTATTTATGGCATGTGTTTTGCTTTCTTCGGTATAAGCGCCCTCTTTTCCATCAAACACATTATCTGTAGAAAAAAAGATAACATGGAATTCGTGTTCCCTCAGACAGCGAATCAGCTCCTTTGTTTTTACTACATTTATTTCATAAGACAGATTATAATTACCATAACAAAGACTAATATTCGGCTGTGCAATGCATACAATGGCTGTCTTTTCCTTATCACACACATCCATTTTATGAATGACATTTTGTATATTATCTTTTAATATATCAAAAAAAAGGTATTCGTCACTGCTGTTATGAATATGACCTGTTCCAGTTACTGTTTTACCGTCCATCTTTAAACGGCAGTATAGAAATGCCCCTATATAACCGTTTGCTCCCAATATGAGATACTGCATACATTCATTCCTCTTTACTGATTCACCATGCATCTGATTTCATCACAGATATGCCTGATACTTAACCCATTGTTTGCTTTTACCTGCTCATATGTTCCATATCCGCTTGAAAATCCATGCAGTCCTATGCGTTTAAATGCTGCGCCGCACCCTGACTCTGCAATTACTTCTGCTGCTGCACTGCCGATGCCTCCTATGGTATTATGGTCTTCTATGGTAATAATTCTGCCCGTTTCCTTAACAGCCTTTAATACAATTTCTCTGTCAAACGGCTTAATGGTATGGATGTTAATGACTCTGGCATGTATATTTTCCTCTTTCATTAAAGCTGCTGCTTCCAAAATATCTTTTAAAATACTTCCTGTCCCAATCAGCGTAATATCGTTTCCGTCCTGCACTGTTACTCCTTTGCCGATTTCAAAAGAATAATCCTTTTCATATATTTCCGGCTCTTTATTCGTGCCAAGACGCAGGTATACCGGTCCCTGAAACTCATATGCTGCAGTCACAGCCTTTTTAACCTCCAAAGGACTTGCCGGACATAGAATTGTTAAATTAGGCAGAGACCGTAAAGCGCCCAGGTCTTCTGTAGTATGATGTGTCGGTCCCAGTGCACTGTAAACCTCTCCGGCACCTGTCCCGACAATTTTTACATTCTGCTTCTGCAGGCAGATGTCATTTCGTATAAATTCTAAAGCCCGGTACGCCAGAAATGCGCCGATTGTATAGGCAAACGGTATCTTTCCGCAGCTCGCCATTCCTGCTGCCATTCCAAGCATATTTGCTTCTGATATCCCTAAATTTAAATACTGCAGAGGCAGATCTTTGCGATATTTATCATATACAATCGCTCCATTATCCGATATCATAGCATATACCCGTTTATCTTTACCAGCCAGATCATATAGTGTGTCTAAATAAGCTGTTCTCATTTCATTTACGCCTCTCTTTATTTGGAATCTAAATCTTTCTCTGTCAGCCCCAGTTCCTTCATTAAAACCGGCAGCTCCTGTTCATTTGGCATGCGGTAATGCCAGATCGGCACACTTTCCATAAATGAAACGCCTTTACCTTTAATTGTATTTGCAATAATAAGCGTAGGTTTTCCAGTTTGTCTGGCAGTCAGAGCCTCGCGGATTTCTGTGAAATTATGGCCGTCGATTTCCAGTACATTCCAGCCAAAAGCCTTCCATTTATCGGCAAACGGGCGCATCTGTACAATATTCTCCAGACAGTCCATTGCCTGCAGTTTATTATGGTCTATAATCACTGTCAGATTATCAAGATTTAATGACGGCGCAGACAAAGCACCTTCCCAGACAGAACCTTCCTGGCATTCGCCGTCTCCCAGCATCACATAAATATGGCTGTCCTTATGATCTGCTTTATTCGCATAGGCAGCTCCAATTGCAAATGACAGTCCGTGTCCTAATGCCCCTGTAGATGCTTCGACACCTGGTATATCATGCATTTTGGGATGTCCTCCAAACTTAGAACCCGGCCTGCCCACCGTAAGCAGTTCGTCTTCTGAAAAATATCCGGCTTTTGCAAGCACAGCATATAACGCATAACAGGCATGTCCTTTACTTAAAATGAACTTGTCCCGCTCTTCCCATTCCGGATTTGACGCATCATATTTTAGCACATCTCCAAAATATAATACACTGATCATATCTGTCATCGAATATGCAGAGCCCATATGGCCTCCGCCTGCATGATGAGCAATTATATATATTTTTTTCCTGATATCTGCAGCAATATTTTTAAGATCTTCTACATCAAACACAATATTTTTCCTTCCTGTTTTTTCTAATCCAGATATACAGACTTCCAGTCTATATAAAATTGATATGATTTCTGTCTAATGAATAAAACGTATTTAAAAGCTCATTCCTGTCATCATATACACAATGATGATCACATTCTTCTAATGGATTGAATTTTTCATATCTTTCTTTTACCGCATCTGAGTACCACAGCTCTTTAAAAGACTGCTCTTTTAAATCTCCGACAATTCCGCTGCTGACATATGCTTTATCATGGCAGAAATAAACTTTCGAATCTGCTGCTATCACGGTAAAAATATTATTGATATAGCATCTTTCATAGCATCTGTGAAATACCATTGCAGATTCAAAATCGCCTTCGTATTTATTGATGATTTTAAATTTATCTGTTTCCAGATCCTTTTGAGCCTGATGTATCTGGCGGATTGCATCTTCTTTAAATGGTTCATGATACTGGAACAGATCTTTTGTAATCCTGGCTGTATACTTAATATGATTGACGCCCAGGCTTTTTACCAGCTCTGCCATTTTGTATACCTGGTCTGCATTTTCATGATTGATTACAAAATTAACCCCCAGTTCGCAATGATCTGCTTTGATTTTAGAAAACTCCTGTATATTGCTGCATACCTCATCAAACGCAGTTAACGGAATCTGACGTACTCCTGCATAGGTCTGTGCATCAGCTGCGTCAAATGATATCCTCACCCATTTTGCGCCGGACAGCACTTTTGCCCTGTCATCTTTTAACAGCTGTCCGTTTGTAATAATCGAAAGGTCGATGCCGGCATCTGCAATTCCCTGCATGGCTTCCACAATATGCGGATATACAAGCGGTTCTCCGCCGCCGCTGAACGTAACCGCCTTTACTCCCATGTCTTTCATATCAGCAATGATTTCCTGCATTTTTTCCCATGGTATCTGATCCTGCTTTTTTACAGAATCTCTGAGTCCTAATTCCTCATCGGCATAACTGCAGTAATAACATTTGTGATTACAGTAATTAGTCGGTTTGATTCTAATATAAATAGGCGCGATTCTTTTATTCTCTTTCACTACCTGATTTAACTGATCGATATGATCAAAGATTTTTAAATTGCTGTATGGCGTCGCTTTTATATTCATATTTTCTCTCCTGATTTAATTAAAATTTACTTGCTATGAATAAAAAAATGGAAATGACGAAGCATTTCCATTTTTACAGGCTGATCACATCCATGTGCTATCCGTTACAATTCTGCTTCCATGCAAATTCTTCTTTATTTATATCGGTAACATCATGAATTTCTTTAGGCAGTGTTCCCTTTCCTCTGTATTTTATAATAAGACTTTTATTCCAGGCTTTCTTGTTTTTCCATTCCAAAATCCTCTGCTTTCCCTGGCGGCATATATTCTTTTACTTTATTTCATCATCAGCTGCAAAACCCCATTGATCCGTTTTTGCAGCTGATGATGAAATAAAAAATGGAAATGACGAAGCATTTCCATTCTTACATGCTGATCACATCCAGGTATTATCCATTACAATTCTGCTTCCATGCAAATATGTTCTCAGGTAACAAACAGAGAACATGCAGCTCTCTCATTTCCATATTACTGCATATAATCCTCTTCTGTATAAGTTCCTAAATCATAGATATATTTATTTTCATATTTTCCGGCATTCATAGGCAAAGCCACTGATAGTATTCCAACTCTGCCTGACAGCAGACAGTTACATTTTGAAAGGATATAAATTTCTGTTAAATACTCTTCACCTTTTAAATACCTGTCAAATTCCCTGTCAAAATGATGCTTCTGCGTATACATTACAGAAGAATCGTATCTTTCTTTTTCAGTATATACTAACTGATCTCCCAGACTATGCTTAAATATTTCCACGGCACCTTTATCTTCTGTAGCTAAAAAAACATGATCGCATCCCCATTCCTGCATCAATACTTTTGTCTTTGCAATTAAATCCTCTATCCCTGGCTGCCTGTGTTCCCCTGGTACTGCCCTGTTTCTATAGTCTGTACCTCTGAATACCACGCCAAGCACTTTCCATTCCGGCCTGATCATACTGTTATAAATGGCGGATGATTTTTTTTCAATTCGTTTGCTGATATGAATATATTTTTCAAAAAGCCGGAAATATTTCTTTTGCAGTTCACTGTCGTCAATAAAATCATCAAAGTTAATATCAACATCCGCATTTCCTAAAATTACATTCTGTGCATG
>CAJTVR010000033.1 GCA_910580075.1 uncultured Eubacterium sp.
AATTTAGAATTTCTTACTGTTCGGAGGCGGAACAAAAAAAGGAAAAAGTTTCTCCGCCTGGCGTCCGGGTAACCTATACTTTAGCCCATGAAAAAGCATTTTCAAATACGCTCCCGGCTGTCAGTCTCTCAGTTTAAATCCAATCCCCCAGACCGCCTCAATATAATCCTTTGCACCCGTTTCACGCAGCTTCCGCCGCAGATTGCTGATATGCACATTTAAGGAGTTTTCGGTACAGTCCGGCGTATCCATGCTGATGCGTTCCAGCATAACACTGCGGGTCACAACCCGGCCTGGATTCTGCATCAGCAGCTTTAAAATTGCATATTCTGTACGTGTCACCCTGACTGGCCGGCCTTTCACCCATAGTTCATGCGTCTGCATATTCAGTTTCATTTCTTCATATTCCAGCATGTCCCCTGCAGGCATCTGTGTCTGTCTGCGAAACTGCACTTTTATCCGGGCCAGCAGCTCCTGTATATCAAATGGTTTCGTCAGATAATCATTTGCCCCGTTTAACAGCGTGCTGACTTTATCTGAAACATTTACTTTTGCGCTGATTACAATAACCGGTATGCCCTGTATCTTTTCAAGAACTTCCTCCCCGGAAAGGCCTGGAAGCATCAGATCCAGCAGAATCAGGCCGGGACGGCTGCTCTCCAGCAAATACAGTGCTTCTGTTCCTGAATATGCCCGCAGAGTCTGATAGCCTTCTTTTCTCAATACCTTCTCCAGCATGTCTCCTATATAAATATCGTCATCAATAATTGCAATTGTTTCCATTTTCTGCCTCCTGCTGCCGTGAAATGGAGAAGGAAGGAATTGATCCTGCCATTTGCCACTTCTTTATTCTATATCTGCAAAACTATTAACTCCCCCGTCTGTACCTCTGCGTTTTGTAACAATGATTTTCCGGTCTATCTGTTCTTTCAATTCTGCTACATGAGAAATCACTCCCACCAGGCGGTTTCCTTCTGTCAGACGCAAAAGCGCCTTCATTGCCTGTCCAAGCGCCTCTTCATCCAGGGAGCCGAATCCTTCATCCACAAACATAGCATCCATCTGGATTCCTCCGGCATAGGACTGGATTTCATCTGACAGCCCAAGTGCCAGAGACAGTGACGCTTCAAAAGATTCTCCGCCGGACAGTGTTTTAACGCTGCGTTCCGTCGCATTATAATGGTCAATCACGCAGATTTCCAGTCCTTCTTTTCCTTTCAGGTTTCCGCTTTCTTCTGCCCGTTTCAGCTCATACTGCCCGCTGCTCATCGTAAGCAGGCGAAGGCTGGCACGTCTTAAGATTCTGTCAAAATAAGCCATCTGAATATATGTTTCCAGTTCAATCTTTGGTTTTCCGCTCAGTCTGCCATTGGCGGTTTCAGACAGTGCATGCATCCATGTATATTTCTTTTCCACATCAATAATATCCGCCTGCTTTTCAGTTATTTTACGATAAATGTCTTTATTGACAGCATACGCATGGTTTTTCTCATCCCGCTTAGCTCTCAGTGCTTTTTTCTCCTTCAGCTGCTGATCTTTGCGTTTCAGCACTGTTTCTTTCTGAACCGTTCCGGCTTCCCCGGCACTTCCCAGCTGGTTTTTAAGAGTTTCAATAGAGGCAGATATGCGTTCTGCTTTTGTACTGCAGTCCGTGTAATGCTGCTGCGCCTGCTTAAATGCTTCTTCCAGCTGATTCTTTTTTATCGTCAGTGCCTGGATTTTTTCTTCAGCCTGCTCCTTCCGCTCTGCCCCGAGCTGTTTGTGCAGACCGTCAATTTTTTCTGACCTTGCCTGATTCTGCGTCGTTCGTTTTGTCAGCGCTACCTCAGCATTTTGAATATCTCTGACAAAATTTTGAAGTTTCGTTTCCTTTAACGGTTTCTGGTCTTCCAGCTGCTGCTTCATCAGCAGCTTTTCGCGGTTTTTCATAAGAGCATCCTTAAGCTCCGATAACTTCCCGGCCAAAAACTGCTCTACCCGGGATGCCTTTTCTATCAGCACTTTTTCTTCTTCTTCTCCAAGCATCCCTGCTACAGCAGAGCCTTTCTGAGCTGCCATATCTTCTGATTCAAAAATACTGTCTGCTTCCGTATTCTTCTCTGTTTCTGCCTCCTTTTCAGTTTCTATCTGTCCTGTAACTTCTGTAAATGCTGTTCCTTCATATCCTTTCATACCCGTAACTTCTGTAAATGCTGTTCCTTTATATTCTTTCATACCTGCAACTTCTGTAAATGCTGTTCCTTTATATTCTTTCATATACTGTAAATGCAGTTCACAGATGTTTTCATTAAGTTTTTTCTGGCTTTCCGCCCTTTTATTTTTTGCCACTTCCAGATCTTTTTCAAGTTCAGCCAGCAGAGTCCGGCTTTCTTCCAGATGAGATGCTTTAAGCTGCTTCTCAGCCTCTAACGCTGTTCGTTTTTCAATTTCTGCGGTTATTTTTTCAATACAGCCAGACAGTCTTTCAATAAAATCTGCTGCTGCAGACAGTTTATCCGGCAATCCTCCTTTCTGCCGGCTTTCCTCTTCTGCATTTGCCGTCAGCTTTTCTGGCAGCTCTGCCTTGTGCTGCCTTTCCTCTCCTGCATCTATTGCCAGCCTATCCAGCAGCCCTGCCTTACACTGCCTTCCCCTTTCTGCATCAGACTTGTGTCCATCTTTATAATCTGTAAATGGCACCGCATTTATGAAATTATCAGCTTCATGTAAAATCTCTTCCGTTTTTTGTATATCCCGCCGGATCTGTTTTTGCAGCGCTTTATCCTGACCGCTTAAGTCTGCCAGCAGCTTCCGGGCATCATCCATCTGCCTGCTTAAATGCTGTCTGTCTTTTTCTTCTTTCAGCGCCTCTTTTTCCAGATCGTTCAGACGCTTTTTGTCCGCTTCTGCCTGTTCTAACCGGGTTTTACACTGCAGCAGCATCTGCTGGAGATACTGCTGCATTTCTTCTTTATTCCCAGCTGCATTCTCTGGGAAGCGAAGCATTGTTATGGTATTTTCCCACCTGTTTTTCTTTTCCTCCAGCTGTCCTTTGACTGCTGCAAAATCCTGGCTCTTCTGGCGGAGCTGTTCATTAAGCGCTTGTAACTTTCGTTCACCCTCTTTTAAAATCCTGTCCAGTTCTTCTTTCCGTTTTTTTGCATCTGCTGCTTTTGCAGCTGCTTGCGCCAATTCCTTCTCTGATTCATGTAACAGCTGAAGCCTGTCTGCCAGTTTCTGCTGCAAATCGTCCTGAATATCTGCAAAAATATCTTTCTCTGACGCATACGGTTCCTCAAACAGCATCTGCAGCAGTTCTCTGACTTTCTGTTTTTGTTCTGCCAGGCGCTCTGCCAGATTCCCGGCCTCTGCGCTCAGACGTTCCGCAGCTGTCGCCGCCTGGGCCAGACGTTCTTTTTCCTGCTCCAGCTCCTCCTGATCCGGCACCTCTTTAGGTACTTTTGCAGGTTTCGGATGATGAAGGGATCCGCAGACCGGACAGGCTTCTCCTTCTTCCAAATCCTTTGCCAGCATTCCGGCCCTGGCATCCAGAAAAAGCCTTTCCAGCTCCTGGCAGCGCCGTCCTCTCTCCTCCTTTTCCCGGATAGCTTTGCTGTATTCTGACTGGGCCATAAGCAGATTTTCCTGTTTTTTTTCATAAATTTCTATCTGGTCTATCAGTTCATAATATATTTTTTTCCGCTCTTCCAGTTCCCTTTTCTTCTGATCCAGTTTTAACAGTTCAAACTCTGCGCCTTTTGTTTCCTCCCATTCTGTTCTCCTGAGATCCTGCCGTTTCTGATGTTCCTCCGCCTGCTGCTTTGTCTGTTCATATGCTTTTTTCTGCTGCTGATACGCTTCTTTTGATTTTGTAAGGCTTACGTTTTGCTCTGTAAAATCCGACAGCCTGTCTGCTGCTTCCTGTGTCTGATGCCGGCACTGAAGTTCCGTTTCACTGGCATTTTGTAACTGCTCCCGCTGTATTTTGTTTTTCTGAACGGACTGGTTCAGATTTTCTGCGGCCGTTTCCAGCTCCAGCTGTATCTGCTCTGTCTGTGCCGTTTCCTGTTTTACCGACTCCTGTTCCGCTGCTTCCTGTGTCAGAACCTCTTTCTGCTCTTTTAATTTTTTGCGGATTTCTTTCGCAGACAGAAGCATCCCGTCCCAGTCTGCCATACGGTCTATCTGCATCTGCAGACTCTGAATCTGTTTCCTGGCAGCTTCTTCATACCTGGCTGCTTCTATTTTTTGTTTTTGTATATTCTGGTGTTTTATTACAGCCTGCTGCAGAATCTCTTTCTGCTGCACCAGGCTTCTTTGATCCCTGCTGACATTATTCTGCCGGTTTTCCAGGCGTTCTTTCTCTTCTCCGGCATCAGCAAGGCTTTGCAGTGTTTCCGCATCTGACTTCAAAGCATCTTCCAGCTGCTGCTTCTGTCTTTCCAGATCCTGTTTGTGTATGATTTCTTCCTGCAGCAGCTCTTCCTGTGCAGACTGCATGTCTTTTTCCTGCTCCAGCTGTGTAAACAGTACCAGATGATCCTGCTGATCTTTAATCTGAAGTGCTATCTGTGCACACTGTTCTGCATCTTCCCCAGCCCTTCTGTAATTCTCCTTCGCAAGAGCCAGCTGGGGGCTTTGTATTTCAAACAGCTTCTGATTTTTTGCCAGTTCTTCCCGCTGCTGCATGACTTTATGTATATTGCCCAGCAACTGGTCGTCTTTTTGCATCTGTATTTCTGCCGCTTCTATTTTCCCGTCCAGTTCCCGGACTGCCGCTTCATCTTCCTGGCACAGCTGTTCCAGAATCTGCATGCCTTCCCCGATTCTGCCGTCAAATTTTCCTTTTTGAAGCTGGCGCATCTGCTGCGATAAAGGCGTATCGCCGCTGCATATAATGCTGTCCATATACTGGTTCATGCTGCGCTTTAATTCATCATAAACCTTCCACTGTACCTTCTCTGCCGCCTTTAACTGCTCCTGCAGCTTCTGGTACAGCCCCGTCTTAAAAATCTGCCGGAAAATGCCGATACGCTCCTCTGTCCCGGCCAGCAGCAGCTTTTGAAAATCTCCCTGTGCAATCATCGCAATCTGTGTAAACTGTCTGCGCTCTATTCCAATCAGCTCCGTTACCGCACGCGTTACCTCCCTGGACTTTGTAACCGGCTCCCGGCCATCCGGGTAAATCAGTTCCGCTTCTGCACGCTGAAGTGTATATCCAGTCCCCCTGCCCTTCGGACGCATATACTCCGGGCTTCGTTTTACCAGATATCTTTTTCCTCTGTAATCAAAAGAAAATTCTACAAACGTCGGGACATCAGGCCTCGCATATTTGCTGCGAAACATATCTGCTTTCCGCACATCGCCGCTTGCTTCTCCGTAAAGTGCAAACACAATCGCATCAAACAATGTCGTCTTGCCTGCGCCTGTATCGCCCGTAATCAGATACAGCCCCTGCCCGCCGAATCGTTCAAAATCTATCTCTGTCCTTCCCGCATAAGGCCCGAAAGCGCTCAGGATAAGTTTTACTGGTTTCATTTTTTCTCCTGTTTTAATCCGCTGTTTAGCTGTCTGACAAATTCCTCTCCCTGCCAGAAGCTGTTATTTTATATCTTCAATCAGCTGCCTGACAAATTTCTCCTGTTCCAGGCTCATCGGCTGATTATTCTGCAGTTCATAAAATTCCCGGAACAATTCCAGTTCCGTTTTCTGCTCCATATCCTGCGCCAGATCCACTATACGGTTCTGCTTTGTACGGCTGTTATCATATGCCAGCTGCATCAGATTCGGATAAATAATACGCAGTTTCTGCATCCCGTCCACAACATCTTCTTCATCGGTCAGCGTAATATGCACATAATCCTCTGTATCCATGTCCTGATAAAAAGAGCGTGACGTTACTTCCATATAACTGCCCCGTATTTTCCGCAAATCATGAAGCGGCACAAGCGGAACTGTATGAATCTGTATCCGTCCTTTTTCATTACATTCCACCACCACTGCTGCCTTTTGCTGATCCGCTTCCGAAAATGAATATTTCAAAGGCGTCCCGCAGTAACGCACCGTATCCCGCCCGGCTGCCTGCGGACTGTGGATATGGCCAAGCGCCACATAGTCAAAACCGTCAAAGACTTCTGCGTCCACATTGTCAATGCCGCCGACAGTAATATCTTCCGAGTCGCACCGCCCGGCTCCTGTTACAAACTGGTGCGCCACTAGAATATTCCGTTTTTCACAGTCAGGCTTCATCCGCTCTACCGCAGTTTTTACAGCATCATGATAGGTTTCCGGCAGATCTGTCCCCTGATCTTTTTCCAGAACATGACGCACTGCTGCCGGCTTTATAAATGGAAGCAGATAGACATAAAGCTCCCCATATTCATCTGTGAGAGGAATCTTCACGGCCTTCCCGTCATATACCGGCGATACATAGACCCCTCTGCTGCTCATCAGCTGCGCCCCAAACGCAATGCGCTCTGGCGAATCATGATTGCCGCTTACTGCAAACACCTGAATCTGCCTGTCCGCAAGCGCCGTAAGAAACGTATCAAAGACCCTGACCGCTTCCGCAGACGGTACCGGTTTATCATAAATGTCCCCTGCGATCAGAACACCGTCTGCCTGTTCTTTTACCGCAGTTTCCAGTATTTTATTTAATATGTGCTTCTGATCTTCCAGCATGGAAAATTCATTCAAACGTTTTCCAATATGCAGATCCGATATATGAAGAAATTTCATAACTGACCTCTTCCCAGACTGATACCGGCGGGCATTCCTGCCTGTTGTCTGTGCATGTTTTCATTCTGTTTGTGTCAGAAAAAGTGTAGCATAATCTTTTCTGATTTTCTATACCTGATTTGACACTTATACATGGGTGGAAATTTTTTCAGAGTATAGGTTATCCGGACGCCAGGCGGAAAACCTTTTTCCTTTTTTTGTTCCGCCTGCGAACAGAAAAAGGAAAAAGTGTCTCCGCCCCGGCGTTCGGATAACTCATAATTACTGTTTAACATAAATAAAGCATCCGCACTAAGCAAAGTATTTTTTCTTAGTACAGATGCCCTATTCTGCTATTATAAATAATTTTACATCAAATCAAACAAATTGATCTGCTCATCTTTCCAGGTCTTTTGTTCTGCATCTTTGATCTGGTCGTCTCTGCCAGTGTGTCCGATCAGCAGCGGTGAATTTTCATCATGCTGTTTCATATTTTCTTCCACCGTCTGCCTGTCATAGTTTGCATAACAGTACAGGCATCCGTGCCCGCAAGTATGATACGCTCCGATATCTGCCCCCAGCAGACATTCACACCCACTTCTTGCCATTTTCTTTTTTGGCACATTCAGCCTGCACCCAAGTGCACGTTCCAATACCCCCTTTGACATACATCCGTCTGCGTCTACACGGTTTCTGACAAGACTGCTGCTTTCACAGCATAAATGTATCTGCAGATCATTATGTTCTGCTATTTCCCCAAATGCTTCTATTAAATACCTCTGCTCGCTGCCTGTAACGTTTTTTGCCTCTGGAAAGTTTCTTTTTGTTTTTTCATACAAATCGATAAAACTTACAACACACTGTTTTGTATATCCCTTCAGCATACCAGCCGTTTTTTCAAACTGCCTTATATGATAGTCTGACGTATATGTTTCTGATATAAATACCGGATCATATCTCCAGCTCATTCTTTCGCAGCCGGTGATGTCCGACAGTTTTTGAAAAGATTCTATTACCATTTCTTTTTCCGGCACAAATGGTTCAATATCTTTTCCATAAGGCGTAATCGTTACAAACCAAAATGTATCAAATACTGACAATGCAGAAATTCCCTCAAGCATCGGCTCTGGATTTTTTGTGCAGAAAATAACTGCATCAATCACCCTGGGGCTTAGAATATATCTGGTAATCTGTATCTGATGATACGGATTCCGTACAAGCACCCAGCCTTCTTTGATCCGGTTGTAAAACCATCTGCTGTAAAATGCAGGGATATCCGTTCTGCTTCCAGTATTTAAAATCATTGCCGCTCCTTTCACACAGCATGCCGGCCTTCTCCATTACCAGCATGCTGTGTTCTGCCGGCCTGTTTTTTGATAACCGGCCTGCCATATTTTTCTTTAAATCAGCCTTTATTGATATGGAATGATATCATTCTTCTGTACACCGGCCTTCCCCAAGACCGTATTCCTTTAAATGGCTCTGTCATACTCTCTAACAGCCGGCTTTCCCCAAAACCAGACCGTTTTTTATTATATCTCCATTTCATCATTCAGCTGTATCTTACATGTTATCATCTGTATCCGCTTCTGTATTATATATCATTCGCTGCATAAATAATTTTATTTGCCACACTGTATCCGATGTTTTATATTTCATTTCGGTACTATGCTGCATAAGTAATTTTATTTGCTATACCGTATCCGGCGCTTTATATTTCATTTGCCGCATGGTATCCGCTGCGAACCGCTGCTGCGATATCCGCTGTACGCTCGCCAGAACAGTCCCCCACGCAGGTTACCGGCACGGTGATTCCCTTAGTATCAAATACATTTTTCTTAGAACCAAGTGCGTTTACAATCGTATCTGCATGAATTATAATTTCCGTGTTATCTTTTGTATTGACTGCATAAATGACATTATCACGAATTTCTTTTACCTTCGTATTAACATGCTGCTCTACCCCATGAGCCTCAAAGTCTTTTGTAATCAAAGGCATAACGGTAGCTGATTCTCCTGCTGCAATCTTGTCCATCATTTCTATAATAATGACTTTATGCCCTTTTGCCGCCAGATATTCAGCTGTTTCTGTACCAACCAGGCCCCCGCCCAGTACAGCACATGTCCCCTCTGCCTCAGTGCCTTTTAAAATATCCCAGGATGACACGATATGACTGTTTTCCGCTGGTACAGGCAGCTCCATATTATGTGCGCCGACTGCGGCGATTACGGCGTCAAAACGGTTCAGTTCTTCAGCCTGCGGCTCTGTATGAAGCCGGATTTCTACGTTTAGCTGCGGCAGTATTTTTTCATAGTATGTGACTGCACGCAGAATCTCACTCTTTCTTGGCGGTACTGCTGCCAGATGAATCTGGCCGCCGATTTTATCTTCCTTTTCAAATACCGTTACCTGATGCCCGCGTTTTGCAGCTACGCGCGCAGCTTCCAGTCCCGCAATGCCTGCTCCTGCAACAGCTATTTTTTTCACAGTGTCTGCCGGCTTAATGGAAATTGTTGTTTCGTCACCATTTTCTGCATTCAGCACACAGGAGATATAACGTCGGTTCTGAATCGCATCCACGCATCCTTTGTTACAGTTTAAACATTCCCTGATGCACTCTCCTGCAGCAGTCTTTACTGCAATGTCAGGATCTGTCAGCAGTGATCTTCCATATCCGATTACATCTGCTTCTCCGTTTTCCAGTATCTGCTCCCCTGCTTCTACTGTAACTACCCTGCCTACCGTAGCTACCGGAATGCTGACTGCTTCTTTCACGCGTTTTGCCACTGGAAGCGTCCAGTTGTAAGGCACGTCCCCCATTGGAGGAATCGTATCTCCCATATTGCCTGTATGGTTTGCCTGAGCTGCCTGGATCATATCGACGCCGGCTTTCTCCAGCAGTTTTGCAAATGCTATAACCTCTTCTTCTTCCAGTCCGCCTTTGCCGCGCAAAGATCCGTCTTGATTTACCGTAATCAGCGGAAGTTTGTACTCGACTGCCAGCGCAGGAGCTGCTTCTTTAATCGCCGCTACGACTTCCAGCGCATACCTTGTACGGTTTTCCAGGCTGCCCCCATACTCGTCTGTCCGGTGATTGATCATTTTAGAACACATTGAGCCAAGCAGACGGTCGCCATGCACTTCAATTGCGTCCACGCCTGCCTTCTGTGCCCTTGCAGCACACTGCGCGATACTCTCCCTGATCTGTGCCAGCTGCTCTGTAGACACTTCATCTGCAAAATGCTGCATCTCATGGCGAAGTTTGGCATATGCATCTTTTGTCATTTTTTCTGCCTGTTCCGTCTGCTTTTGAAACTCTTCCTCATTTCCGGCGGCTTTCGCATCAGCAGCTGCCTTACGTGCCATTCCGGCTCCCATAATCAGGCGGCCGACGCCCGGCACGTCGTATTCCGGATGAAAAATCTGAAGTGCCAGCCTGCTGTCATAGGCATGCAGCGCCTCCGCCAGCTTTTGAAACGCCGGAATCTGGCTGTCGTCGTAAAGCATCGGTGTCGGAGAAGCCGTCCGCACCGGAGCTACATCTCCGATTACAATATATGCAGCGCCTCCCTTTGCAAGACGCTCATAAAAGCCAAGGCTTCTGGCTCCAATAGACCCGTCACGCTCTTCGTATCCTGTCGTAAGCGGAGGAAACATAATCCTGTTTTTCAGCGTCATCGGCCCCGCCTGAAGCGGCTGTAATAATCTTTTCCCCATAGTATTACCTTCTCCTTTCTGTCTGAACTTTTCATTCCCTGCTTCTGTATGATGCTGCCGCATTAAGAAATTCTGCTTCGTGCGGCAGCCCCGGCATTTCTTTTTCATCTGCATGGTTGCTTCTGTATCCATCCTTGTACTTACAGATTTTTAGCAAATTCATAAGCTGCCGCAACGGCCTCTTTTAAATTACCAGTTTTATTACAGTCCCCGAGTACATGTGCACCCGGACATGCCACTGGCACAGGCGTATATCCGACTGCAAATACAAGTGTGTCTGCATCGTCTATCACATGCTCTTTCCCGTTTTTACTGTAGGTAATTGCCGTTTCATCCACCTTTGTAACTGTGCTCCTAAGCTCGATTTTAACTCCTTTTTTAAGAAGACGCTGTGTCAGAACACTCTTTGCCGCTCCTCCTTCTCCCGCCATCAGTGTATCTGTCATTTCAATCACTGTTACATCGCGGTTTGCAGGAAACCAGTCATTGACTAATGGTGCCAGATAATCAGCTGTTTCGCAGCCCACAGAACCTCCGCCCAGAATTACCACTTTTCTGCCAGGAAATGCTCTGCCTGACAGAATGCCGTCTGCTGTCATAGTCTGCTTAAAGCACTGAAATGCCTCAATTTCTTTGGCTTTTGATCCGGAAGTACACAAAATCTCATATCCTTGAAATTCCGTCTCTGCCATCTCTGGTGTAACCTCGCAGTTTTTGCGGATTTCCACTCCGGCATTTTCCAGCCTTCTGGCCATAAATTTTATGACTTTGCAAAGCTCCTGTTTTCCGACCGGAACAGCTGCCAGGCGGAGCAGCCCTCCCAGTTCCCCGGACTTTTCACAGAGCACCACTTCATGACCGCGCATCTTCGCTATGTATGCAGCTTCCATCCCAGCCGGTCCGCCGCCAATGACAAGTACTTTTTTCTTTACCTGTGCAGGCTCTATTTTATCAGACTGTACAGACGGATTCACAGTACATGAAATCGGCTTTCCAAACATAATGCCTGTCAGACAGCGGCCGCATCCGATACACGGACGGATATCATCTATCTTTCCGGCAAAAGCTTTATTGGCAAATTCACTGTCGCAGAGATTTGGTCTGCCAATCATACAGATATCCGTTTTTCCGTTTGCGATCAGCTCTTCCGCAATCCATGGCTCGTTAATCCGCGCCACCGTCGAAACCGGAATATGCAGATGCTTTCGGATTTCTTCTGCTGCACGGGCGTGCGGTGCCGCAGATGTACCCGGAGCCGGCATGGAACTGCCGCGTTTTATCGTATTGCCTCCTGATACATGGATAAAATCCACTCCCGCTGCTTCTAACTGCCTGGATACATAAACCATGTCATTCAGTGTTAGTCCGCCGTCACTGTATTCGTCGCCGGATATTCTGACATCTATAATAAAATCTTCCCCGCACATTCTGCGGATTTCTGCAATGACTTCCAGAGTCAGCCGGAGACGTCCGTTAATATCCCCGCCATATGCATCTGTCCGTTTATTATAAAGCGGCGTCAGAAAACCTCCCAAAAGCCCATGGGCATGAGCAGCCTGAATTTCCACTCCATCGCCTCCGGCCTGTTTAAAACGGTACGCAGCTTCACCAAACTGCCTGATAATCGTCTGCAGTTCTTCAATCGTTACCGGCCTGGGAGCCGATTTCGCATAATACGGGCCCACATTCGACGGTGCAATCAGCTGCGGTGTCCCTGGTATTGGAAACGCCATATATGCCGGATGAAACAGCTGTGATAAAATCTTTGTATCATACCGGTGCACTGCATCTACTAATTTTTTCCAGCCCGGAATATATGAATCGTCATAAATTGACATATCGCCCGGCAGGTATGTATAGACCGGCTCTACAGTCGTTACTTCTGTAATAATCAGACCGACTCCGCCTTTTGCCCGGTTCGAATAATGCTCTGTAAGCGCATCCGTTACATACCCTTGATCTGCCAGATTTGTAGACAGCGGCGGCATGAAAATGCGGTTTTTTACTGTTGTTTTCCCTATTTGTATCGGAGAAAACAGATTCGGATAATGATTCATGGATTATATCCTCCTTTCATGGCCGTCCAAAATCTCCCGCTAAAGCCTGTGAAATTTTGAATACTGATTGTGAAAAGCCTGAGCCATATTATATGAAGAAAATAGATGAAATAACTATTATTTTTTGATACAATACTAATATATATTGAAGAAAACCGGTTACTATTTCAACACAATCTTACTAAAAACACCAGAAAACGCGGCCCTTTCCCGCTGCACAGCATGAAATTTTTTGACAGATATGGAGGTTTTTATACAGACAATGAAGAATTTATTCAGACTCAACCGCTATCAGTTAAATACAGATTCCAGCCTCACACTCCGCTCCGGTCACAAATATGTTATTTTGTTTATCAGCCAGGGTGCCTGCCAGATTCAGCCAGGCGGACAGGCCTGCATTGCCCCTGACATGCTTCTGTTAAAGCCCGGACAGGTCGTCAGCCTTGCCACATATAAATCCTTCTGCAGTCTGCTGTCGGTCAGTATTCCTGCATCATCACTGACGGAATTGTCAGACAGCACCTGCGACCTCGGACAGAAATTCCAGTTCGCACCATATGGAATATCTGTCGTCCACGCCGAAATCAAATCATCCATGCTGATGCAGAATTTACTTGCCAGACTGGAATCATTAGCCGAAGAGGAGACTGAGCTTGGTACGAAACTGTACGAAAAAAGTCTGTTTACTGCTTTTCTCATTATATTTTTACGTACCTGCGTCCAAAGCGACCAGGTATACCAGCTTCATCAAAAGAAAATGCTGATTATCGACGATGTATTTGCATATATCAGCCAGCATCTCACAGAAGACCTCTCTCTGGAAAAACTGGAAAAAAAATTTTTTGTTTCCAAAGAACATCTTTCCAGAGAATTTAAAAAAAGTACAGGCATTACCCTGCATTCCTACATTACAAGATCCCGTGTAGACCTCAGTAAAAAATATCTTCTCCAGGGACTTCCGGTACGTGATGTCTGTCAGCTGTGCGGATTTGGGAGCTATAATCATTTTTTTAAAGCCTTTAAAAAAGAATGCGGCATAACACCGATGGCTTTTTACCGGAAAGAAAGGCGGCAGAACCAATGACTACTTACTTCTCAAGAGAAGGATATGCCGTGTTTCAGACACTGAATGCTCTTCCGCTTGGAATCGCAGATTGAACGTTCATGCATTTGCCGTGCTGTATTTTCAATAAATAGTTACAATCCCCGGCTCTTATGTTATAATAACCTCTGGTGTTTCATTTTCAGATCATGCCTGCTGCCTGTTTTCATCCGCACAGCACTTCTGATGAAACATTTATACTGCATGCATTCAGACCGGCACGATCTCCGTCTGTCACGCAGCAGTCCGAAAACCCTTTAATGCTGGCAGACAGTGTTCTGCCTCAAAATCAAGGAAAGGAGATCCGGGCCGCATTGCCCGGCTAAAATCATGGAAAGAGAAAAATTAGGATCACGGATGGGATTTATCTTATTATCCGCAGGCTGTGCCATTGGAATCGGAAATGTATGGAGATTTCCTTATGTCGCAGGTGCTTATGGCGGCGGTGCATTTGTACTTTTCTATCTGTTTTTCCTCATCACAATGGGCGTTCCTATTATGACAATGGAATTTGCAGTAGGACGCGCCAGCCGCAAAAGTATCATCAGAAGTTTTGAGGAGCTGGAAAAGCCCGGACAGAAATGGCATCTGCACGGGCGGCTTGGAATGGCCGGAAACTATCTGTTAATGATGTTTTATACAACGGTAACCGGCTGGATGCTCTATTATTTCTACCAGATGCTTACAGGAAAATTTGAAGGAAAAAACACACAGCAGGTAGAAGACATGTTTGGAGAAATGCTTGCCAGTCCGCAGATACTCACATCCGCCATGTTCATTGTTATTACCGCTGGCATTTTTGTCTGTTCCATCGGACTTCAGAAAGGCGTAGAAAGAATTACAAAACTCATGATGAGCCTGCTTCTTGTCATTATCATAGTTCTTGCCATACACAGCTGTACATTAAACGGCGGCATCGAAGGCCTGAAATTTTACCTGCTGCCTGACTTTCAGAAAGTAAAAGAAGCCGGTGTCTGGGAAACAGTTACCGCCGCCATGAATCAGGCATTTTTTACATTAAGCCTCGGTATCGGCTCCATGGGAATCTTTGGCAGTTATATTGATAAAAAACGCACTCTTTTAGGAGAATCTGTAAATATCGCTATCCTGGATACTTTTGTAGCGCTGGTTTCCGGACTGATCATTTTTCCGTCCTGCTTCGCTTTCGGCATCAGCCCAGACCAGGGACCAGGCCTGATTTTTGTTACGCTGCCAAATGTTTTTAATGAAATGGCCGGCGGGCGGATCTGGGGAACACTGTTTTTTGTCTTCATGACTTTTGCAGCATTTTCTACCATACTGGCTGTATTTGAAAATATTATTTCCTGCGGCATGGACTTGTTTCACTGGAGCCGCAGACAGTCCTGCCTGTTTAACTTTATTGCCCTCACTATTCTGTCTCTGCCTTGCGCGCTAGGCTACAATCTTCTTTCTGCGTTTCAGCCGCTTGGAGAAGGCAGCACTGTTTTGGATTTAGAAGATTTTCTGGTAAGCAATCTGATGCTGCCTATCGGATCACTGTGCTACCTTTTGTTCTGTGTCACCCGCTTTGGCTGGGGATATGATAAATATGAGGCTGAAACCAATACTGGCGAAGGCATAAAACTTCCGCGCCAGATCAGGGGCTATGTAACCTATGTACTGCCTGTGCTGCTTCTATTTTTGATTGTCAAAGGACTTTTAGACCGCTGATTCCAGTAGTGAAGTGTCGTATCAGAAAAAATAACACAAGATTTAATAATTGAATTTCATAACAAACCATTTTTGTATTATTTTACATTGTGCGTGTTTGAAAATGCTTTCCGTAAAGATGTGATTCACAGTTTACGGAAAACATTCTCAAATACGCTCTGCTTTGGCAGCTTCGTCTTTATATCATATTTTCTATTACGGTCAGAAAGATGCGCCTCCTGTGCTGATTCCTCTCAGTTCTCCAATATAACCCCCAATCTGTTCTCCTGCTGTCACCAGTCCCGATACCATATAATACAGTCCCAGCCCGGCTGGAAGCATAACCGCAAACCAGCTGTTTGAAAACAGAAAAACCAGAATCATCGGCACACTCATCTTCTGCAGATTCAGGCTTTTAAAGAAACCTATATACGGCAGCACCTGCGGAAACATCTGTACCATAACTGTAACAGCAGGAAGAATAAATGTACTGTCTCTTTCCATCAGAGAAGGAATCCAGGGCAGTAATACCGTAGTTTCATTTACTGCAGCTGACAGGCGTATTCCATTATATAATATTATCATGACCGGAAGCTGTAAAAAAAGTATCAGGCATCCCATGCTTCCCGTTCCTTCTTCTCGATACAGTTTTTCCAGTTCTGCATTCATTTTAACCTGATTGTTTTTATATTGTCTTTTAATTTCCTCTGCTTTAACGCTTATCATCTGTTGTTTTTTCATTGATTTTCGCTGCTTTCGGTTTAGCGGAATCATGCACAGGCGAATCGTAACTGTAATCAGCACAATCGCAATCCCGTAATCACCGCACACCGCATACACAGACTCAATCAGCTGGCAGATACCTTCATATAAAAAATTCATTCTTTTATCTCCTCTTGTGAATCTTTCTTTCGCTCTCTGCGATATGCCAGAAAACCTGCTGTGTATATTGCCAGTATGATCATAAAAAGAAGTATGAGAAAAAGATTCAGTGATTCTTTCCCCATAGCTGCCGATATGATATGAAGTACAGGCACCGAAATGCAGACAATCCAAAAACCAGCTGAAATTAATCCGGCCAGCCATGGACGCTGAAAGATCCGTACAATAAGCGGGTCCCAGTGAAACACATTTGATTTGGTAAACTGCGTAATATCTTCTAACAGCTCTGCTGCTTCTGCAAAATGTATTCCCTTTTCTTCTTCCTTATGGACATAATTTAAATATTCATCTAATTTTTCGGCATTCAGCTGTTCTTCCTGTAAAATCAGACTGCACAGCGCCACTGCTCCCTGCAGATTCTCTATCTGCATTTTTAATTCCTCTTTCTGTCTTGTTAAGATATCTTTCATCCCGGCTTTTTCATTCAAAAGCAGATAAATGGTATCTATGGACACTCCCATTTTCCGGTATAACAAAATCAGTTTGATCCTCTGCACATCTTCCTCGGAATAATCCCGGTATTTGCTGTCCGCTTCCCTGGCAGGGCTCAGCAACCCTTTTCTCTCATAAAAACGTACATTGCTGACTTTCAGCCCGGTACGTTCTGCCGCTTCGCTTATTCTCATTTTTTTCGCTCCTTTCTGAAAAGTACCTAAACTATACCCCCTATACCTGGTGCAGAGTCAAGTAAATTCTAAAAAAATAAAGGACTGGTTTCCCAATCCTTACTGTCATTTTAGATATCTTCACTGTATTTCTTAGCAAATACCTGAAGCGCATATTTCTTCGTTAAAATCTGCATCGCTGTTTTCCATATATATCCTGTTTAGGCAGCTCCATTTTGAAGGCATTCAAAATATGCTTTGAGTCTCCGCTGATCCTCTCTGCCTTTGATCTGTAAATAATCTATCTGATATTCATACTGTTCCCTTATGCTGCTCTCAGTATTCCAGCTCACTGCAATTGTCCTGCAATCCTTCTGCAAAAGCTCCGGCAGACCGATTTCATATAGCTCCATCAGGGCAAACATCGTATCTGTCTGGGGATAGCCTGTGCCTTCTTCTCATTTGTAAACTGCCTGAACAGACCCAAGACTTAAATATTCCCTTACCTGGTCCACTGTAAGGTTTTTCGCCTGCCTGCACCTTCTCAGATTTCTGCCTATCAGTTTCTTATCATATTCCGGTCTGCACTTCATAATACCCTCCGTCCTGTAATCAGAAAATTATTAACTGCAGTTTTAACAAATGTCATTATTCAGGAAACTAAAAATGCCTGCAATACAGCCATGAGGCATACCTTTGGCCAGCTGATTTAATGCCAAACCTTTATCATGGATTTCAGCATGCTTCCATGCCTAAACGAAAGTTCACTGTATCCGTTCACCGTTCACAGCTTTGACCATTCTCTTTTCACAAATTACCGAAAACAGACCACACAAAACCAAATACACTTTTTTTGAAGGATGGATTCGAACCATCGACACTATGGGTAAAACCATATGCTCATCCACCTGAGCTTCTTCTCTCAATGCATATATGCGGTATGCTGATCTGATGCGGCGTAACCCTGCCGCGGGAAACCAGGTTTGAGATTTTCGTATTACAGGCATATATTTAATTAAAATTCAATAAATGTAGTAGCATTCGACACCTTAATCTGCGTATCAAGTTCCCGCAAAAGATTTTCCCTCTTTTCAGACAGCTCATCCATTTTCTTCTGAAGGCCCAGCGGATCAATTAACTCTGTCGTATTTTCTCTGACATACGTCTCGACCACTTCTAACGGCTTGTCTTCCTTTACCCGGCTGTCTTTACCCAGAATACTCAGCCGCATATCTTCCGCGGTGCTCTGCAGTTTCTGGTTCCGGCTTTCTGCAAACTGCACGTTCTTATCATACTGCTGCTGCATCATCTGACGAAGATTTCCTTCAAAATCAGCCCTTTCTGCATAAACACCTGTTCCGCGAATCCTTCCTCTGAGTGCAATAGCACTGGCTACACTCATTCTGCCAATCGAAGTCTCTATATAAGTATTTGCATTGGAATTTACAATTCTGGCATCAATCTTCTGGTAGCGGTCTGTCAGATCCATAATCTGCTGGTATGCAGCCTGGGCTTCCTTAGCAAACTGTTCTTTCGTCACACGGGCTTCGTAAACTTTTTCTTCATTCTTTTTTGCAGTATCAATAAATTTTGCCTTCGCAATTTTATCTGAAATCTTTTTCACCAGCAGATCCCGCTCATCAAGCGCCTGTGTAATCAGCATTTTCTCTGCCATTTTGCATCCCTCCATTACCATTAAATTCTTTGTTCATCTGCAATGTTTCATTTTCTTTCATTCTGATATAATTTTTAACACGTATAGCTGCGGACATATCAGACGGTCTGGCCAGTACGTTATTTCTTGTCTGGCTGTTTCTGACCAGACAGTGTTTCTTACCTGGCTGTTTCTGACTAGTTGATCCCGGACAGTATTTGCTTCCAGACTGTTTCTGACTGACTGGTCCGGGACTAACTTTTTTCCTGGCCTGAATATCTTCCCGAACTGTTTCCGGCTGTTTTTATATCTGCTTTATTTTAACATAAAAAACAGAATATGTCATTTAACTTATCGTAGAATTTAAAGATTCATTCACTCAGAAAGGCTGTTCCTGTAAGCCACAGGATTTTAACATTATAATGAAACGTCCGTTTTGAAAATATTATAAAAGTTTTTCAGCCCACTCTGCCTCTTTAAATCCTACAAGTATTTGATCTCGATCCGCAATAATCGGACGCTTCACAAGCATTCCATTTGAAGCGAGCAGCTTTAACTGCTCTTCCTCACTCATGGAAGGCAGCTTGTCTTTTAATTTCATATCTTTATACATGACCCCGCTTGTATTAAAAAACCGCTTAAGCGGAAGGCCGCTTTTTTCATGCCACTGTTTTAATTCCTCATAGGAAGGATTCTCCTCTGTCATGTGACGTTGTGAATATTCGATTTGATGAGCCTCCAGCCATTTTTTTGCCTTCTGGCAGGTGGAACATTTTGGGTATTGTATGAATAACATTCTTTTTTTCCTTTCTGTCGTCTTTATTCTAATTCAGACATATACTGATAAACTATTTGTAATACACCTCTGCGCCAAATAATATGTAACTGTTTATTTAACTGTTCTTTGGAAAGTTCTGACATAGCTAACCACACTAATTGTAATGTTGCTGTACTGTCTTTCCCTCCTGAATATCCTATAACCCAGGGTATATCATCACACAGGTATAGATTACGCACAGTTTCCATTAATCCATCTATAATCTCTTTTGTTATGGTTACACTCTGTTCATTAACTTCACTGCTTCCGCTTTTTTCCTCCATGACTAAATCTCCTAAACTTTTATCGAGCCCGGGAATTGCTTTTCTCTCAATTCCTCCTCATCAGAAAGTATATTTCAGTCAACACTGATACAGCCGCAAATTCAAAATTAATGCCAGTGTAATCTGCTTAATGAATTTCTTAATATATGCTGCATCGTCACTTAAAAGTCTGTGATATTATTTAAAACTAAATTGTTCAGAAAGAAAATATCATATATAATTCTCTGGTATTTAAAATAACCTTATCTTGTATCACAGCTTTTACCAGCGTCTGCCACATAATTCTTTATGAACTTCATTATAGAGATATCATCAATACTATACAACTATTTTTTTCAATTTTGGGTAAATTTTATCTTATATTGGAAGTTTAAGCTGCCATACAGCTGCCCTTGTTTAATTCAAACAAATTTCTCCCAGTACAGCATTTATAGTCTGAATCTGGGTACCGGCCAGGCCATCTGCATAATTTTCCAGATCAGTCATCAGCTTTTAGTTACTCTGAATTCAAAGCAGCATCCAGTTTGTATCTATCTCTTGACAAAATGTAACGAACCTGTTACACTCAAAATGTAATCACTTCATTACATTTAAGAAAGGATCGGCAACGTTGATACGGAACAGAATTAAAGTACTGCGGGCTGAACACAACTGGACACAGGCTGAGCTGGCTGATAAGGTTGGAATTTCACGTCAGGCAGTTATATCAATAGAAAAATATAAATATACGCCATCTTTAGAATTAGCATTTAAGATTGCACAAGCCTTCGGCGTTTCTATTGATAAAGTTTTTATACCAGATTGAAAGACCGGCAAAAACTGCTATTGAGTGGAACTGCGGACTGCCTGCGCTTTGCAAGAGAAAAAGGGCGCATCATAAAGTTTTTGTCATCTATGCGTAAACTAAAAAAATGCAAAGATAAAAAATTTAAGGACTGCAGGCGGAAATTATCTGAATTATGATATACTGGAAATCAGACAGAATAATGATTACACCGAAAGGAGATGAAGAAACTGGGAAAAATAGATACTATAACAAAAGAATATATGCAGGATCCGGTAATCTTTGCCAATATGTTTAACAAATTCCTGTATCACGGGAAACAAGTGATTAATCCTGATAATCTGACAGCGATGGACACTACAGAAATTGCAGTTCCTTACGGTGAGGGAAAAGCAGGCGTACCAGCACAGAAATACCGGGATGTTCTAAAGCTGATGATGACAGATGGAAACATCGCATACTGTATTTTAGGCTGTGAAGATCAGAGTTCCATACATTATGCCATACCAGTAAAAAATATGCTTTACGACTCCATGCAGCTTGCACAACAGGTTACAAAGGCTGCAAAGTCGCATAATCTGGAAAAAGGCAATAAGCCGTCATCTGGAGAATTTCTGAGCGGCTTCTACAAAACAGACAGATTAATTCCTGTTGTGACACTGGTAATCTACTGGGGGCCGGACAGATGGGATGGGGCTCTGTCATTAAAGGAGATGTATGCAGCAGCGGATGAAGCTGTCATGCAGTACGTTCCGGATTATAAAATTAATCTCATAGCACCGGAACAGATGACGGATGAAGAAATTAAAGAGTTTAAGACCAGTTTGAAAGAAGTCATGCTGTATATTAAGTATTCTAAAGATAAAGCCAAACTGCTGGAAATAGCCCGGGAACATCCGAATTTCCTGAGCATGGACAGACAGGCAGCAGAAATCATTAATACAGTAACAAATTCTAAGTTAAAATATCCGGAAGGAAAGGAGAAGATCAATATGTGTCTCGCTATAGAAGAAATGCGTATGGACAGTAAACGTGAGGGAATACGTGAAGGTGAAATAAAAGGCGCTGTTGAAACTTATCAGGAAGTTGGGATTTCATTACAGGAAACATCCAGGCGTATTTCAGTAAAATTCAATCTTTCACTGCAGCAGGCTGAAGAGGAAGTTAAAAAATACTGGCAATAAAAGCCATAGACACAAAATTAAATACACTACCATACAAACCAATAGAAGCAATCAAAACCGTACCCGTATAGCATTGAAATAAAATAATCAGCTTCGCCACAAATTTTGAGCGGTTTGACAAATATTTTATGCAAAAAATCGGGTGATTTTTTTGAAATGGAGTTTCAAAGCCTTAGAAAATAAGGGCTTAAAATTCCGAGAAGTTATTTTTAAGTATAGGAGGAATGAAAAATTATGAATGAACAGATAATTATTTTGATTTTTATTGTCATATCATTAAGTGCAACTCTCCGGCTATATATCTTAAAAGCCAGAAACCAGATAAAATACAGAGGAGATGAGCGCTGGCAGCTGATCCAGTTAAAAGCCTGTAATGCTGCTAACATTGCTAATGGAATTTTAGTTATATTACTTTGTATTCTGCCACTATTTATAAACAGCCCGGTTACCTTCACATTTCAGAGAGTATCGGTTTTTGGATTGATTTATCTGGGTATACGCAATCTGATTGAACTAACTGCGGTGACATATTTAGATAAACAGATGTAACAGGAAAGTATCCCTTAAGAGCATCATCAAAACTAAATAACCGTTAATTTTTCATCAGCCTCATACAGTCTTAGCGGCGGGCTGCCGGTACCGGCCAGACTGAGAACACTCCCGCAGGTACAAAAGGCTGCTTGCGTCTGTCAGAAAAGCCGGCGGCAGATTCCCTCCGCTAAAATTTTAATATCCTAACCAGCGGTCCACCACAGTCCCATCCGCTGCATGAATCGTAATAAAACTTTTATCCGCATCATTTACTGCAGTCATATTTTCCCCATCATAGGACAGTTCATATGTACCGAAAAAATCCCATACCGGAACCAGCAGCCCTGTACCGCTGTCTGACGCTGGATCATAAATTCTGGTGTATCCAAATGTAATTTTATTTATATAAAAATTTTTTGCCTGTACAGGTTCCCCTGCATCCGCACCCTCTGCCCTCTGATCGATAAATGCATCTGCATTTTGTATAAGCATCATTTTTTCATAAACCGCCATAATGTCAGAAAAAGGTAACAGTTCCAGGTTTTCCGCCTTTTTTTCTCCAATGTCATATTGATTCGTAAAGCTGATTTCATCAATCCCGTCTCTTGTTACATAAATATCCAGTGATTCATAACCCCAGCGGACCGTTTCGCTGTCCATTCCGCTGTCCTTCGCTCCTCCAGGTATCGCTGTATATGTAATTGGAATCCCTGACGGCTTCCTTGTGTAGTGAAAGGCATAGCCAGTATCTGTCATATCTTTTTCCTGCGGCCTTCCTGTATAACCGCTGCGAAGTTCCAGTACCAAACCTGAAGAAGCTGTCTGCATATCCTTAAGATTTAAAGCCGCAGCCTTTTCATCTGCCAGTTTCTGCGCTTCTTCTTTGGTAATGCCAGGATCAATGGAACTTTCATCAGGAACCCACGAATACAGCTGTTTCATAGATTCATATTCATTCCAAAAATAATATGTCCCCTCTGTCAGCTCACTTTCACTGCTGATCCTCTTCGCCCGGAATTCAAGTGATACATTGTTTTTTTTCATCAGATTATACTGATAACGGTTCCCGTCAGTATCCCTGACAACCCCATATAATGTACATACACTTCCCAATTCCGGCATCCATGGATCAATCAGTTCCTCTTGAAATTCATAAGGCACAGCCAGTTTTGGCAATTCACGTTCTTTCGTCTCTGCCGTATAGCTGCGTGCGTCATACACATCCGTATTGCCAAACAGCGCCCTCGTTACGGTATCAATGTCATCCTGATCAAAATCATGCCGTTTTACATAAATAGCCGGTACTTTTTCCACTTCCGGGATTATCACGTCTGCGTCAGTAAACACATTCAGTTTTCCTGCTTCACCTGAAACCTCACTTTGCCAGCGTTTCGGAGCCCTCAGCCTTGTACGCAGTGTAATTCCGGAACCAGTCCTTTCCGTTTCTGATCCTTGATCCAGCAGCTCCAGATTTTCTGTCTGGGAATGTTCACCCAATGCACTTAAGTTTTCTGCTTCCTTATAACGCTGCACCGCGTTTTCCCCTTTCAGTCTGATCACCGGAGCTTCCGGTGTTCTGGTACAGCCTGCTAACATATGAAAGCCAGTGAGCAGGCTGACAATAACAGCCATTTTCTTATTCATTGATCTGCCTCCTTTTCCTGATACGTAAATGTAATTAACACTTCCTTTCATACTATAAATTAATCCGGTATGCCGGGTCTTACACAGATCGTAACTGTTTTGTAACTAAGCCCTCCATAAAATAATTACTTTCGTTCCTTCCCCCTCTTTACTTTCAATCTGAAGTTCCCATCCATGAATTTCTGCAATCCGGCAGCATAAAGCAAGTCCCAGGCCAATCCCTCCCGTCTTTCCGGACCGGGATTTATCTGCCCTGTAAAATGCTTCCGTTACATGTGCGATTTCTCCGGCTGGTATCCCCTTTCCATAATCCTGAACAGATATTTTCTGCTCATCTGCCAGAATCTCGATCTTTCCTCCTGGCTCAGAGGCTTTATATGCATTGTCTGTAAGATTCCATAGAAGCGAAAACAGCAGGTCTTCGTCCGCCCGAATCTCCAGTGTATCGGGAAGACAAGCCACATTTATGCTGACCTGTTTTTCTTCCATCTGAAATGACATCACCGCTTTTAGCTGGCCAAGTATCCTTTTCATCGTCTGTTTTTTTATAGATATAGAAGAACTGCTATTCGCGCACAATCCTGAAAATTCCATCATTTTCTCCGACAGGCGTGCCAGACGCCTGGATTCATTTAATATATAGAAAAGTGCTTTCTCACGGTCACTCTCTCCAAGCCGCAAAGCAAGCAGTACTTCCGCATTTCCAATAATTGCTGTTACCGGTGTTTTCATTTCATGGGATAAACTTCCGAGAAGCTGCTGCTGCTTTTCACTCACTTCCTTCAGCGCTTCCATATGCTGCCGTATTTTTTTCGCCATCTGGTTAAAACTTTCTGTTACTTCTCCAATCTCATCATTACTTGCGGCTGAAATAGCAATGTCATATTCACCCTCTGCCATTCTGGCCGATGCATATTTTAACTCCTCCAGAGGAAACAGGATTCTGCGAATACCCTGATAAAGAAAAGCTGCTGCCAGGCAGAATAAAACTGCTGAAAACACTGCTCCGGCAATAAACAGCTTCCAGACTCCTGCATAAATATCTGTCACATCCCTGTATGCTGCAAGACTGTATCCATCCGCTCCCAGGTTTGCCTCTTTCTGATAAAATATAATTAAGATTTTACCTTCTGCTTTCTGCGGTCTGCTGGTATAAATCTCACTGCTATGCAGATTTTCGTTCCCGGACAGTCTGTTCAGCCTGCTTCTGTCAATTTCATATGGCGTTGCATTCCATAATTCTTTACCATTTTTCCACAGCACGCTGTCCGTATGAAAAATCTGCCGGAATTCGTTTATAATTATGGCATCCCTGACAGCTTTTTCTGTAGCACTTTCTGCGTGTACCTTCTCACGGATTACAGATACATTTGCTCCAATCTCTTTTTGCGTATAACATATTACATCATTGATACTCTGCCTGAGCATTGACGAAAGCAGAAAGAAAAGGATTCCAAGTGCCAGTCCCGTCATGCATACAGACACCCGGGCACATATTTTGCGAAACAGTTTCATTCCTCCGCCTCCAGACGGTATCCTATTCTGGGTATGGTCTTTATCACATTTTCAAATCCCAGTTTTTTACGGATACGGCCTATATGGGCATCTACCGTTCTGGTTTCCCCCTCAAACTCCATTCCCCAAAGCGCGCCCAAAAGCTGGCTTCTGGTTAACGCCCTGTTTTTATTGCGTGCCAGCATCATCAGACAGTCAAATTCCATAGGTTTTAAATAAATTTCCTGTCCGCCCCTGGTTACCACTCTCTTTTCTCTGTCAATCACTACATCATGAATCGTAATCTTTTCCTGAAATGAACCTCTGCGTTTTAGTATCTTATCTATACGTATCAATAATTCCAGCATTTCAAAAGGTTTTACCATATAGTCCTCTGCTCCTCCAGTCAGACCTTTCACTTTATCCTGCAATTCACCTTTTGCTGTAAGAAAAATTACCGGAATTTCGTATTTCTGTAGCTCCGGCAGCAGATCAAAACCATCTTTTCCCGGCAGCATAACATCTACTACCGCGCATCCATAATCATGACTGTTTTCCAGTGAAGCACTGGCATCATCACCATCAAGAAAAGACACTGTATCATATCCGGCTGCTTTCAGGCTTATGCTGATTACATCATTGATCGCTTCTTCATCCTCTATGACTAAAATTTTGATTTTCATTATCCATCCTCCTATCTTTATTTTGCCACAAATGAATACAGTCTGGTGTAACCAGATTGTAAATTATTCACATACAATCTGTTATTTATAATATTATAATAAAAAAGAGGGCAGTAATGCCCCCTTTTCTCATCTTTATTCATTCTAAATATTATATCTAAATAAATAACTGCCGGCAATACACTTTTGCTCTGTCTGCATAACTTTGTACTTAAAAACCGGCTTCGCCATACAACGCATAAATGGCTGCCCCTTCATTTGCGGCAGAATGGACGGAGACCATGAACCGCCAGCAGACGGCACCGGCTAAATACCGGTAATTGTCTGCCATTGATTTCATTACTTGTCAGAATTACTGCCCTGATATTCTTCCTTTTTCTTTTTATCCCTGCTCCACCATGTACCCTTCAGCGAGCAGCTTCCACCTAATAAAATAAGTATTAAAAAAATAAGCAGTTCCCAAAACATAACATAACTCTCCTTTCAACATGCAGGCTGGAACGTGTTTGAAAATGTTACCGTCTAATAAGTATAGTTTTGCAAGATTAGGGCTAAAACCATCCAGTTCTTTTAACTTTTGCACTAATAAACTCCAAAAAAGTGCTATTTTGCAAATCAGAAGTATACTTTTCATCAAATTCCACTGATGCGCAGAATTTCAAACACGCTCCAAAGTTAGACTGTAAATCTTTATCTATATATGCAGTATAATACATTTTGTTTATAATGTCAATTATTTTATACTTTATAAAACAAAAACAAATCAGATAGTTAAAAATCCATCTTACTTTACCAGTCATTTTCTATCCGCGTCCGGCACAATTTTTTATTTATGCCAGTTTATTGATTTCCCGCGATTTTTTGATATAATAAACACATAAAAAGAGAACTAAAAAATACGCCTACGTCAAATGCATCTAAAAGGAGTAAACGCAATGATTATTCAGCATAATATGGCGAGCTTAGAAGCTTTTCGTCAGTCAAAGATTTCCACTGCCCGCAAAGCCAGATCATCCGAACGTCTCTCCAGCGGCTACCGCATTAATCGTGCGGCAGACGATGCAGCAGGGCTTTCTATCTCACAGAAAATGCGTGCACAGATTCGCGGCTTATCTCAGGCAAATGAGAATATAGAGGACGGCATCAATTTTGTCAAAGTCGGTGAAAGCGGAATGCAGCAGGTACACGAAATTCTCCAGCGGATTCGTGAGCTGTCTGTTCAGGCAGCAAATGATACCAATACACAGGGAGACCGTTCTGCAATCCAGTTAGAAATTGACGCCCTCTCCGCAGAAATTAACAAAATCGCATATGACACTTCCTTCAACGGGCATCATATGCTCTGTGCCGAAACTGCTGAAATAGCAGAAGGCGGCAGCAGCGGCGGGACGGGACCCGTGATAGACAGTATTGTCTCTGATGCACTTTCAGACCGCGCTACTTATGGAGGTTCTGCAACTGATTCTATGAGTAATGCCATTTGTAACCCGGATGGAACTATCGTTTTCTGCGGAAGCACGGAAAGCAGCGATATGGATCTGGACGGCAGCGGTCCGGCAGCAGGAAAACAGAGCGGATGGGTTACCAAGGTCGGGACAGACGGTGAAATCCTCTGGACAACAGCCATAAATACGAACGGAAAAGAACACTTTTCTTCCATCACTGCTACAGCAGACGGCGGATATCTGGCGGCAGGAAACACTCTGGGGCATCCTTTTCTGACGAAGCTGGATGCAGACGGAAATATTGCATGGACGTATGAGTTCCAATGTGCCAGTTCAAGCAACAACATCAATAACGCACACCTTATGCAGGACGGCAGCGGACATGTCTTCCTCTCTGTACAGTCATATGACGGAGACGCGCTCAAGGACGGGAGAGGCAATCCTTTAGGCGGAGCGGCTCTGGGAGGCAGGGACGCGATCATGCTGGTAATTGACCCTTCTGTCAACCCGAATGATGATTATGATGCTTTTGAAAAAAAGGCATACCGGATCGGCGGCAGCGGAAACGAGCAGCTCTCCCATCTCTATCCTACATCAGATGGCGGATATATCGCCGGAAATTATACACTCACGACGGATTTTGTGCAAAGCGGCAATGATGGCAGCATCACCAGGCCGCCGGCAGATATCATTGGAAACGGCAGCCACAGTTCGTTTATAGCGAAATTTGATAAAGATGGAAATGTCGAAAAAATACTGCGGTACGGAGACGATCATGATCCGGGCCAGTATCACAACAGCGGAGAAAACATCAGCCGGATTATAGAAACCTCGTCAGGAGAATATCTCGTAGTCGGAACAGCGGGAATCACAGACACGGTCGGAGCCACACCGCCCGCGACTGACGAGTCACGCGGTAAAAATATCTGGATCATGAAGCTGGACAAAAATCTGACCCCTATCTGGAGCAGATCATATGGAAGCAGCCAGGACGATTCCGGCTGCTGCGCTGTTGAAACAGAAAACGGCTTTGTGATTGCCGGAACAGCAGGCGCAATGGACGGAGACGTATCCCAAAAGCCTGGGTATTCCGGAGATAATGCATGGGTATTTATGATTGACAAGAATTCTGGTGACATCATCTGGGATGAAGTGCATGGCGGAAGCGGAAGCGATAATTTCAGTTTTATTTTTGAATGCGAAAACGGAGATATTCTGCTCGGCGGCAGCAGCAGCTCCATTGACGGAGACCTCACAGGCAAAAACAAAGGAAACCAGGACGCATGGTTTCTCAAACTGGATGGACAGACGGGCGGAAACGCACCTTCAGCCGGCAGTCCTGGCAGCACATATGAAACAGAGCTCATTGGCTCTATCTATCTGCATGTGGGTCCATATAGCTGGAACTATTTTCAAATTGATTATGCCGATATGCGCACTGCTGCCGTTTTCGGCAAAGACGCGGTTTTGGATGTGATGAGTTACAGCGCTTCACAGGATGTAATCTCCCTGTGCGATCAGGCTATCAGTTATGTATCTAAAGAGAGAAGCCGCTATGGCAGCTATCAGAATGCACTCGAGCATGTGTATGCTGCCAATGCCCTTACAGGCGAGAACGTATCAGCATCTGAAAGCAGAATTTCAGATACTGACATGGCAGAGGAAATGGTAGAATTTTCATCCAGCCAGATTCTTGAACAGGCAAATCTGTCTGTCATAGCCCAGGCAAATCAGGCAGCTCAGAATGTGATAAAGCTGTTACAGGGTTAGCGTGCCAGGGATTTATGAAAATTTAACCCGGATTTATGAGGCATAGGGATATGCTGATAAAATCCGGGATGAATTCTTCTCAAAGCTGCGGAGTACAGATTACGGAGTCTTGCATAGCTTCCTTCGCTTTCTCCTGTCTTTTCTCTGCAGCCTGTTCCTACACTGCTTCCTTCATAAGTTTAATCAGTCTGTAAAAAATCTATAATACCTCCTCTTTTGAATAAAGTATATTACCGGAATCTAGCAGACAAAGATCCCGCTCTGTCCCCTGTCCGCCTGGCAGAAACTTTTTCCTAAGCACCTATGCAGCCAGATTTGATCCTCTGCATTTCCAGTTCATTTACCTGCTAAACCCCGGCGCTCATGCACACCGAATGATACTCCTATTTTCTCTTCGTATCAATCCAGCCATACCTTCTCATTTCTTCCCGAAATGCACTCCTTCGTGGATACGCATTCTTATACGATGTCATAAGTCTCTGTTTTGCACCAGTCTCTCCCATAGATTCCTGCACTTCGCCTAAAGCAGCTATATACGCTGCACATTCCCCATAATAGTTTCTGCGGTTTGCATCCATGATTCCTGCTGTACGCTTTTCCATCAGTGCCGTAATTCTTTTTACTGCGCAGTTTTTAACATCCGGTTTCATTTGCACCATAGACTTCCATTTTAAAAACAACTGGCAAAACAGCTCCTTTTCTCCTGTTTCCTCAAGTCCGCAGCTACCTTTTCGATATGCTTCTATTGAAAATTTCATTGCACTTTTCGCGGTCTCTGCCATAGCAGTGATTCCCTTGCCATTCCACTGCCCCTCATACAAATACAGCAGATACAATGCAATTCCCTGTTTCATAAAAGTTCCTGTCCAGCCTAATGCTTCCGATTTATTTAACCCTTCGTCCAATACGTCCGCAAACTGCCCGTCTAAAAATCTGAGGAGTAAAACAGTATTGCTATCCGGTGTGTTTACTTCCCTCTCAGAAGATGAATAACTTCTTTCATACATACTAAAAGAACCGCTGCTTTTATATACAGGTAATGTCATGAAGATTTTTTGAAGATCTTTCATTGTATTCCCGTTTTTGCAGCCGTTTAGCAGCACCCGGAGATAATTCAGGGCAGATGTATCAGATTCAAATGCTGCAAAATAGCATTTTTCCAGTAAAGGCTTTTCCCCATTTACGGCAATAACATACTCCGCCGTTTTCAATGCCGCTGTGCTGCGGATAATATATTTTTTCGGTATTGTCTTTATCGCTTTGAGCCCTATAGTTACCAGATCATCCGGCATTAAATGTTTCCCATGTTCCAATATATCCAGATATAATCCCGGATGTACGGCAGCATATTTTTCCGCATACTGAAGCTCCAGAGAAATATCATTTAACAGACCCGCAGCTTCTAAAATAAGGCGGTCCGCATCATGCCCTGTCTGACCGCCAAGATATGTAATCCAAAGCGGAAGAAATTCTTCAAAGGAAGGTAATTCTTCATCACCATGCTGCATAACTGCTTCTAATGTGACTGCGTCCTTTTTGGCATTTGCAATAATTCCATATAATGCCTCCGGGCGTCCGGCAGGCGGTACTGCATGATATGCGCAGTAGAGTATATCAAGAATAAGCTGTTTCAGGTCGCAGTCTAAAAGACCATGGTACACCATATCGCCTAGCGAAAATTCTTCATCAACATACTCATTATCGCATAGAATTTCCATTGCCAGCATTTGATTTCCAGCTTCATAACCTTCTTTATATTTCTCTATGTCCATACAGATGTGCACAAATTCACAGGCTTCCTGGAGCATCTCTGAAATACCGCTGTTGTCCTCATAATAAAATTCTTCATCACTGTCGCCATACCAGTCGTCATACTGTTCGTTTAATATTCCTGTAATAGTGATTTCCTGTGAATCAATACTCTTTAAATTCTCTCTGACACGGCTATATATTTCATTAAAATCAATATCTGTTTCCTTATTTTTGTCCAGTGACTTTCCTGCTTTATCCCCGGCAGATTTCAGCATTTTCAGGAAATCTTCCCTGCGATGCTCCGGCAAGACCCTCCCGATCTCATGGATAAAAGCGGTGAGCTGCTCTGGTGAATATTCTGCCGTAAGGGCATCTGTCTGTTTTAAAAAATTTATCAGGTTCATGTCAGACCTCCATTTTTGAAAAGCTGTTTTGCGGTATTTTAAATTTTAGCATATCCCACAAATTTTAACTCCGTTTTGGATTATTGCCGACTTCCTGAATTGTATTCGCAAGATGGCCTGTCTGCACCAGCCTGTGAAACGGAAGACCGCTCATAATCTTCTGTATTAGCCTCCTCTAAGAATTACATATAAACTGATTCCCCCTTCTTTGAAGTATTCCCTTCAGACTCCGACTTATCGCAGATGCTGCCGCTCCTGTCACAATAAAACATATTTCTGTAATTCAGGATACACATTAGCATGCTCACGCACATAACATCTTTTAAACGCTGCAAATGCAGACTCTCTCCTGAGCAGACTTTCCATTGTCCGCTTAATTACTTTAGATTCAGGATGACTATGAAATTTTTCAAGCTGTTTATAAAAAATGTTCATCTCTCTTTGAAGCAGCTTTAATCTCTTGTCACTTCTATAAGTCCTCATTCCTGTATTCTTTAACGAAAACACCTCTGTTACCAGCAGCGCCGTTTTCTTTTGAATCTCATCGTCTGCATCCCGTATCGTAATAATGACATTATCACTCACCAAAGCAAACGACAAAACTTTTTCCGGATCCTCTTTGCAGCAATCAATAATTCCGTTATCATATTTACCATTATTTTTCACGCTATTACAATGACTGCATGACCAGAAAAGATTCTCCCAGTCAAATTTTCTTTCCAGATATGTTCCATTTTTGTGTGGCAGTAAATGTTCTACATTTGCATCCTGCAATTCTTTCATTTCACAGATATAGCACTTATTATTGAAATCCTTTATCAGTCTTTCAATCACATCAGGCTTATCATACTTTCCAGTTACTTTTTTTCTTCTTCCGCCAAAGACTCTGGTGCTGGAAACGAACGTTTTACTTTAACCATCTATATCCTCCCGATTCATAAATTCCACCTTCATCTTTTGGTATTCTGTTGTTATTCCAATAGCAAGATAGTCTGGCACTTCATCGAGATAAAACTCCAATTCTGCAATTTCACTCATCTCATCATCTGATAAGTTTTCTTTGTGTACAAGGTCCTTATACCTGTCAAACTTTTCTCTTAAAGTTTCTGACAGCTTATCAACTTTAAAATACCCTTCCACAACGCCTTCATATGGTACATTACCTAATCCATGTTCCACAAGCGTTTGATTTTCCAAATCATAAATCACTGTATTACTTATACTGCTCAGAACGAACGGAGAATGAGACGTTACAACAAACTGTATATTAGGGAAAAAGTTCGTCAAGAACGGCAAGATATTTCTCTGTAATTCCAAATGTAAATGTGTCTCAATCTCATCAATCAAAACAATTCCAGGAAGCTTAAAATCAAATGAACGCTTTGTCTGATGCTGCATACGCATCATGATATCCAGCACAATATCAAGCACAGCCTGGTAACCCCCTGATAAAGTATGGAAATCAAAAGGCTCTTTCCCCTGCTGCAAAATATGAAATTCAAAGGTGTCTTCATCAAATTCTACCATAACAGTTTCATCATCAAAAATCTGTTTTAAAAGCTGGTCTAATTGAACAAACCATGCATGAATTTCATCTGCTTTCTCTGTCTTATTACCGGTTCTTGCCAGTGCCTCCGTCATTTTTAAATCCAATAAATATTTCACAAACTCCGTGCGCGGAAATTCTGTCAATTCATAGCTGTCTTTTAACTGTACCTTCTCGACATGCCTGGGCTGTTCTGCCTGAAATACCCTGTCCGCCTTATAATATGCTAATATATAGTTATACTTCCACGCCAGTTCTGGAATACTGTCTATTTTATTATTAAGATTAATATCCAATTCCTTTTGATAATTTTTAAAAGAGTTCTCTCTGCTTCCTCCGATAATTATATCCAGATATCCTGCCAGTGTTTCGACTACGCTTGTTTTTCCGCTTCCATTCTTCCCTGTCAGGATTACATGCCTGATCCTTTCTTCTGACAGCGGAATAAAAATATTCTTTAAATGCCTGATCTTTTTAATTGTCAGATTTGTTATAAAAATATGTTCCATTTAATTCTCCCGCCTTATACCGCTGCTGCTTTGTTATTTAGCATCTTTTTTACCATAGTATTTTTAATTCAGAAGACACTTCTATGCCCCCTCTTTTTGTGGAAACATTTCCATCATATCACCAATACCACAGATATGCAATGCCTTCAATTAGCTGACATGCCACTTATGTCAGCAATCCTGCCAGCTATATCCTCTATAAATTTCCGATAATTTCTGTTCTAAAGTTCCCTCTTTTATATATTTCAGAGCATCCATCTGTTGAAAATTATGCTTAATAACCGCATCTTTCTTTGCAAATCCAAGAATATAATTAAGCGCAATCCGATAAATAATCTCCGTCGGTGCCAGGCCATACATCTGCTTTTCAAAAATATGCTGCAGTCTTGCTTCATCGTCGGGATACAGCTCTTTGATTTTTTTGCTTTGATAGAGGCGTTTGACAATTTCCGTTATATACATTCCCGATTTCATATACGGATCAATAAATGTCTTTTCTGCATCATCAAAACATCCAGGATTTTCCTCTTCTAGCATATCAGCCATTTTCTTCACAACCCACTTCGGTGTAAATATCTGATTTGTTTTCTGCGGCGGTATGTAATCAAAAATATCCTCTGTGTTTTCCTCATTGAAGTAATCCGCAAGTCTTTCTTTCACACGCAGAAATTCTCTTACAGAGTCATCAAACACCACCGGGTCAAAGAGCTTTCCTTCAAAAATTTCCTGCTCTCCTGTAATAACATTAATATAGGAACCTCCATCGCGCAAAAATCGGAATTGCTCTAATGTAATGCTTGTAACCTCCAAAAATACGTGATCAGGTATAATCTGATCAAAGTTTGCAAGAGCCACTGTATCATCTCCATATGCCATCAAAAAAGATGGTATTGTCCTTGAAAATCCCCGAAGATGATCCCGAACGGTGTCCTCATATCCCTTCTTTTCCTTCTCTTTTTTCTTTGTTTCCACAGTTTTGACTACTTCCTGGCTTGCGGACTGTACAAATTTATCCACTGAATCTTTCAGTGTCGAAATTAAGGATTCCGTTACTTTCTTCTGCCGTTCATCATAATCCCTGTTTACCGCATACCAGTCAGCAGAATCCCTTACAAATTTTTCAAGCTGCTCCTGCCGTTCCTTTTCAATTACCTTCCAGGTAATCGAATGCTCAGTATATGCTTTATCCACAAGCCGGTCTGCATCTTTTTTCATTTTGCTCTCAATACGGTTTTTATCAGATACTTTCATATCAGAGCCATACTCTTCTTTTGCAGTCTCTACAATTGATTTTACCGCCCGTGTATGCAGCAGCTTTTTAAATTTTTCAACTGGCTCTTCTGCAGCTTGCATATTTTCTACCAGTATTTCATCTATAGCAGTATGGAAGCTGTTCGATACTTTTTCAAATATCTTATCACCAAATATTTTAACAGATTTGCCAATAATATACCTGTCTTCTAATGATACTTCTCCATTATCATTTAAAGACAGCTCCTTGCCTGTTTCTGATGTAATATCTGCTTTTCTCTTTTGTTCCTGTATCGGAGTAAAGTTTTTGATAATATCAATAACCTCTTGCGGCGCATGGAATACGCTGGATATGTTCTGAAAAAGAAAATCGCTCATGAATCCGCGCTTTACAACTTCCTGTGATTTGATTTTTCTTGGAATCGAGAGAACTTTTTCAGCATCCAGCTCTGCCATTTCTCCCGCTTCATCTTCTCCAATAACCGGAAAGAAATTCAGTAAATTTTTAATATTTTCTTTCCTTTTATCCAAATCCCCCTTTCCTTCTGAAGTTTCTGCTGATAGGTCATTTGCAAATTTTTCATATATTATTAAAGTTCTTGCCGGATCAAAATCAAACACATACGCATTCTCTTTCCGATAAAACTCCCCATTATTTGAAAATAAACAAGGATTTTGCGAGCGAAACGCTGCCTGCATATATAATGCAGGGCTCTTTATATTGCTGAGCATAAGTACAGCTGTCCATTCAGGAATTGTAATTCCTGTAGTCAGCTGCCCTACCGAAAGAGTTATCGTCTTTTCATATCTGCGAATAGCATCAACTGCTTTATTATATGATTTTTCTGTATCATCCTCATCATCCAGCCGGCCATCTCCTGCTGCAAGAATAATCTTATATTCGCCAAATACAGAATGTGTTTCCAGTTTTCTGGCAAGTGCTTTTGCACTGTCTACCCGGTTTAACAGCCAAAATGTATGCTTTAACTCCTGCCTCAGTTCTTCTGTAGAAAATGGATATTTCGGCTGTGTAGTCATAGCATCCAGAAATTTATCAACAGAACTTTCATGCACAAATTTCTCATTTCTTGTTTCAAAAAATACATTCAAATCAAAAGCGTATTCCTCCGTTTCTCCCTCAATCTCTACTCCTTGCTGTAATTCATCCTTAATAATTTCAGACATCTGATAAGTATAGAGATTTAACCTGGGCAGGTTTTCATATGGATTCTTATCTCCAGCCTCACCTGCCCACTCTCGTTTTGCTTCTTGTTCGTCTGCATATGTCCAATTGTAAATAGCATCTGCTGAAAATTTATTATTTGCAAGTGCTTTAAATGGCGTACCCGACAGGTGGATGGTAAACCTTCTCTTAATACGATTAAACGCCGTATCCGTCTTATAGGTATCAACGCCTTCATGCGCCTCATCAATTACAAGTACATCCCATGTCTGTCCCTTTTTCGGATCATCACTGATTTCTGCGAGTTTATCATATTGACCGCCAAAATAAATAGAGCCCTTTAAATCCTGCAGGCTGACAAATTCAATACAGCCATGCTCTATATTTTCAGCAGTAATCTTTTTAATATACTCCTCTCTCGTCACAACATACGGCTTTCCAGCCAGCGCCGCTACATGGCTGACAAAATAGTATTCTGATTCTGTTCCCAGGAACTGTACATAATCAGAATACCAGCTATTTGCAATTGCAGGACGGTTTGTGACAATCAAAACATTTCTTGCTGCTGTTTTTTTACAAAAATCATACACAGAAAGTGTCTTTCCAAATCTCGGCTTCGCATTCCATAAAAACTCACCTTTTCCATTATTATTAAAATAATCTATCGTTTTTTCAACTGCCTCGGACTGCTCATCCCGCAGTTGATAGGGCATAACGGTATCAGGCAAATCCAGTACTCCATGATTGGATTTAAAATCATAGAAATGTCCTTTTGATTCTGCACCCGTCACATGAAACCATTCTGTCCGCATGTAATCTCTAATCTCCTTGAATCCACATACTGCGTCCAGTTTTTTGTATCAGGAAATTTAATTTTTTCCTTATTAGTAATCCACCTTCTCTCTTCCTGCTGATTAAATACATCCTTCTTTTCAAACCATTCCTCATCACATAAATTATTCATCAAATTACACACCCACGCCGGTGTAAATACTTCCCCTTTCTTTTTTGTCCGCTCCTGCTGTTCTTCTGAAAATTTACTGATCCTTGGCTGAATCACATCCGGCAGAGATATAATCTGATTTATTGTAATCTGGCTTCTATCTGAATATTCCATTCCAATTAAATTGGGGGGGGGATCTGTTGCCCATATAATATTCTTTTTTGTTGATTTATCCTGCAATAATACTTTTAATGCTTTATTCATCGGGTAAGATTCAAAATCTATTAGTTTTTCCATACAAAGCTCCTCAAATATGAGAATATATTTCCTATATACTTATAATAAATAATCTATAATGAAAACGCAATACACTTTCGAATCTGCAAATGCTGCTGGAGAATTCTCCTATCTTTTTTCCAAAACACTCCCAGGATAAGATGGCAAATATACAGCACGATACAATTTTCCACATCATCAGCCAGTGCCATTGAGCCGCTAAATTCGACGTATCGGAACCTCGATCGTCAAAGAAGCGTATTTCCAAGTGATACAGCACTGTTAAAAGCCTTGTATCCGGCAGCCTTTGAAGCAGCCAAAAAGCGGACTCCCACAAACCGAGTACGAAGGACACCTTCCAGAACAGGCAATATTCCAGCGTTAAAACAGGTGGCAGAACCACGGTAAACGCACGTTTTTATATCTTTTCAATGAGAAAAAAATATGCTATATTCAATACATCTGATAGACAATCTCTGCACATTCGTGTATGATCATCTCAATCAATCTATGGAGGAGATGATCGTTATGGAAAAAGGAACAGATATATCCCTGATCGGATGTATGCGGAAAGTTCCAGATCCGAGAGCCCCGTACAACCAAAAGCATAAACTTCTTGATATCATTGTAATCACTATCACAGCAGTCCTCTCCGGCATGGATACATGGAATGAGATAGAAAACTGGGCAGGTTCAAACAAGGAATGGCTCGGACAGTTCCTGGAACTGCCTGGCGGGATCCCTTCACACGATACCTTAAACCGGGTATTCCAGATGATCGCCCCAGAGAAGTTCCATGAGGCTTTTTTTCGGTGGACGAGTGCTGTCGCAGGTACGATCAGCGGCGTTGTGTCCATTGATGGAAAAACAGTACGCCGCAGCCGGGATGGAGCTGGCAGCCAGAGGCCTATCCATGTAGTGAGTGCATGGGCCTGTGAGAGCTCCCTTGTCCCCGGGCAGCTGCGTGTAGATGAAAAGACAAATGAGATAAAGGCGATACCTGAACTGTTGGATATCCTATGTATAAAAGGCTGTATCGTTACGATCGATGCAATGGGGACACAGAAGGACATTGCTGAAAAGATCATTGAAAAAGGAGCGGGTTATATCCTCCAGGTAAAAGGGAACCAGCCTGTACTCATGGAAGATATCTCTCTGTATTTTGAAAAAGATGTCTTTACAAAGCCAAAAAAAGATCTTAGACAGATAGGGCTGTACCATAAAGAGATATGCAATGACCATGTCCGGATAGAAACAAGGGAGTACTATGTGTCAGATGACATAGACTGGCTGCTACAGGGGCACAGCGGCTGGGCAGGTCTCCGGGGTATCGGGGCATGTGTGGCGTCTGTGATAGAAAAAGGCAGGACGACCCAAACGATAAGCTATTCTATATATAGCATAGCAGGCATGACAGCAGAAAGATATGGCAGGAGCAAAAGGGCCCGCTGGGGGATCAAGAACAGCCTGCATTGGGTACTGGATATCGGTTTCCGTGAAGATGAGAGCCGTATAAGGGCAGGAAATGCTGCCGAAAATATGAATGTGGCCAGACATATCGGAGTTAACCTGTTGAAACAAGAAAAAAGCTGCAAAATGGGGATTGCGAGCAAACGTAAGAAATGTGCTTACGATCAAGATTACCTATATAAAGTGTTAGGGGGACTGGATACGGGTATATAAAAATGCAGCAGCATACATGACAAACAGGCATAGGTCATCTATGTCTGTTTGTCATACGCAAGATGCCAGTATCCTATGGGTATAGCATCCCAATCTTCAAAAGTTTCCAACAGTAATATTTCATTTATGACCAACTTTATAAAAACGTGCGTTTACCGTGGTGGCAGAACCAACTGTTCTTGACATGCATTTTAGTAACTGTTATAAAAACAAGGACGAAAAGCTGATTTTACACAATATCATGATGCTGGGGTCAAAAGCCCAACTACCGAACATTGAAAATTTAATATTTTACAGTAAATAAAGACAATCCACCCTTTTGTGAGTTATAATGGTAATAGTTCTAGAAAGGCGGTATCTCTTATGGCATTTAAACCGAATGATTGTCAACAGCTGTCCTTCGACGACAGCTTTATAGCACTAACTGAGCGTGAGAAAAAAGCTCTGGAAAAATCCCGGGCAAAAATCTTTGCTGATGAGATTTTTCCAGCAATAGATGAAGAACGTTTTTCTGTTCTGTATAGTGGCAAGGCCTCCAGATCTAATACACCTGTGAATGTAATCATCGGTGCGTTAATCATCAAAGAGCTTTTTGATTATTCGGACGATGAAATTGCTGAGAACCTGATGCTTGACCTTCATCTCCAGTACGCCCTGCATACCACAAGCTTTGTGGAACAGCCTGTATCAGATAAAACCCTGAGCCGTTTCCGTAAAAGATGCTATGATTATGAAACACTTCACGGGGCGGACTTATATCATGACTGTGTAAAAGACCTTAGTGGCAAAATAGCTAAAATCATGAAGCTAAACGGGCGCATCCGCCGCATGGATTCCCTTATGATAGAATCAAATATCCGTTTTCTGAGCCGTATGGAACTGATTTATACCTGCATATCAAAGCTGGCTGTTTAGCTCACAAAAAAGCAGCCGGATATCATTCCGGAACAGCTGAAACATTATGCCGACCCGAATGACTATAACCGCATTTTCTATCATCAGAGAAATGATGACATGGGGGCCATTATCCAGACGCTTCTCACAGACAGCGGCTGTCTGCTTCATCTGTGCGGAACAGATTTTGAAGACGTGACGGAGTACCGGCTTTTTACCAGATGCCTTTCTGACCAGACTGTTGTGGAAAATGAAAAACGCCGCATGAGGACAAAGGAAGACGGTACGATGAATTCGTCCGCACTCCGGAATCCTTCTGACCCGGATGCCGCTTACAGAAACAAGGCGGGTAAGCAGTACAGGGGATATTCTGCAAATATTGAGGAAACGGCTGGCAAAAATGGTTCTGTTGTGACGGATTACCAGTATGATAAAAACACCCATACAGACAGTCAGTTTCTCCAGGAATCTCTTTCGGCAATGGAAAAACCGGAAGAAGAAATCATTCTGGTTACAGATGGCGGTTATGACGGGCAGGACAACATTGCACTTGCAGAAGAAAAGAATATCCGCCTGGTAACAGCAGCCTTAATCGGCAAAGAAGCCCCTGATGCACTGGCAGATTTTGAATTTAATGAAGATGGCACGCGTCTGCTGAAATGCGCAGCGGGTCACGTTCCAGTCAGCCAGAGCTATACAAAATCAGCAGGACAATGCAGGGTATCATTTGACAGAAATCATTGTGCCGGTTGTCCTTATCAGGAACAATGCCGTCCAAAGATATACAAAAAAGCCGCTTCATTTATCACTTCAAAAAATGCATCTAACAGGGCAAAAAGTCAGCGGTACATGCAGAGTGAAGAATTTAGCAGTCTGGCACGGTTAAGAAACGGCGTGGAAACAGTTCCTTCCAGTCTTCGGAAAAATTACCATCTGGACAGCCTTCCAAGAGGAAGGCAGCGAGGGAAATTTTTCTTTGGAAGTAAAATAGCAGCTTTGAATTTCAGAAAGCTCTTCGGATTTCGGAAGGGACTGGGAAACTATGCCCAAAATCCTGTATTAGTATAGAAAACACACCAAAAGTATGCCAATGCATTTAGAGAAAAGGTGCCTCTTATAACAAATCTACTGTGAAATATTACATTTTCAAGGTTCTACGAGTATTCAGCCATAGAAAACTCTATGTTTTGACCCCAGCATCATGTCATTAACTTAAGAAAAAAACAATGCCAGATAGCTTTACACCCATCCATGGGGTAAAAGACATCTGGTATTGTTCTAGAAAATCAATTTTAATATTTGATGCTATTATTCGCTATTCTATCCACCTTTTTCAATACGTCAAAAGGGCTTCCCGATTTCTCGGAAAGCCCCATAAAATCTAACTCTTTACTGATTATTCAACAATCGTAGCTACACGGCCAGAACCAACTGTTCTACCACCCTCACGGTATTTGAATAGCGTTTTTTGTGGTATTTTCTATACTTTTTATTGCTTAAAACAGCGTAAAATCGTTGTTTTTGTGTGGCGTATTTTTATTTGCATGATTTCTTGGCACCGTTTTGGCACCAAGACCACCATTCTCCTTATCGACCTTATTTACATGGTGCTAGCACCATGTCTGACAAATAATCAAAGAAAAACTTTCATGTTTGCAACCACTAAATAATAAATCAAAGCTAATAAACAAAACCTATTTCTTCTATCTCAATTTTTTTCTCACGACATTTATTAACTTGACTTAAAATATAGTCGCCACTTCCTTTCATTTCAAAATAATCCTGCATTAATCTATAAGCAAGTTTTTCTATATATGTAGTGTATGCAGAATAAACATTTACCATCCTTTTATCATTATTTTTAACTTCACTTATATCAAAACCAATAATTTCTTTTACCCAATTTTCGTTTTGCCTAATTGAAAATAAGTTTTTCTCCAAAAATTCTATGCCATATATCGGTTGATAATTAACTTTATTTCTAAGTTGAGATGGAAATGTATCTGCTAATTTCTGATTTATACATTGACATGACAATAAAAATGCTCTTTCCTCACTTTTTGAATTTGATAATAATAGAATCTCATCTAATAGGCCATGTATTTTTTTCCAAACGACCTCATGTGTATTAGCTTCTGATCTAGATAAAAATAAGACATATTCCCCATCTATCTTTTGTATTGAAAAGAATTGATTGGAATCAATTTCAATAACTTCACCAATCATAGTCGAAATAATGTATTCAATACTTTTTTTGTTATCTTTATCGAAAAAAATATTTCCTCTATGACACAAACGTAATAACAGTGACGCATTAAAGAAAGCTAAATAGTAATTTGTTACAATATTCCAATTTGCAGAAAATTCTGAGTTTTTTGTCACTTGCTCAAAATCATTTTTTTGAAGTATACTTCTTATATAAAAAAGTAAAATATCTCCCAATAATCCTTTAAGCAAATCTGATTCGTTTAAATAAAATTTATATTCTTTATTTCCTAATTTTTCCACATTCTTTGTTTTTGTCAGCAATATATTCCTAATATTAGAATTCCGCAAATGTCTATATTGAACAGAATAATCTGACAAAGGTTTTACAAACTTATTTCTTGTCTCATTGTATCCTTTATCTAAAATTAACATAATCAAAACATATCCTCATCAACTAACATAGGCTCTTTAAGTAAATTTTTCATATCACTTATGATTTTTGATTCTGTTGCCTTATTAGTTCCCGTATATTCATCATAATTAAGCTCTTTTAATGGATCTAAGTAGTCTTTAAAAGATTCAACTTTTAAATCTTTATACTTTATCAAACATTTTTCGCAAACATCGTTAAACAATGCCATAATTGATTTAAAGAGTATAGTTTTATTTATTCTCGCTTCTTTATTTGCTGAAATTTTGAACACATAGTCTACCGCTTCTAAATAATTTTTTAGTGTTTTATAAATAATATTATCACTATATGTTGCAACCGGACCTGATTCATATATTGCTTTTGTACTTGCATTAAACACTGTTCTAGATATTTTACCTATCTTACTCTCATTCCTTAAAAGATAGCCACTTAATACAGAATCCTCATCAAGATGTTCAAATAATAATCTCTGTCGTTCTTCTAATTTGGTTTCTGTACCAGCTTGACTTTTTATATCTAAAATAAGTGCAGATGGTACACCTTTTTGTGTAGTATTAATATCAATAAAAAGCCTAACTTCTTCTGCTGATGTTAAGCCAGTAAATATTACAACTGGAATTTCATAATTATTTACTGCATCAATAAGGCCATACATTCTATGTTGCCCATCAATTACTAACATACTTTCACTTGCTTTTTCAAACGATAACTTAGCACTTTTAGAATCATATCGTATTTGCGCATTATCTTGCGCACTAACAATAATCGCAGATGGTATTATTCCTTTTTCCTCATCTAAATAAGTAGTTATTCTTTTTGCACGTTTTTTATCCAACAACCTTTGAAACCCTTTTATTGGGTCTTCTTTTTTTCTTGACACAAAACACATCTCTTTTAAATCGTCACTACTCATAGATACAATATAAAATTTTCTCTTATTCTGTATACATTCCAAAGCATCTATTGATTTTCTCATTATTTTCCCTCCAAAATCCATTACACCAAAGTATATATTACATATATATTTTTAACCAAATTTAAAATTCAACACATTCATTCCGTTCCAAAATACCATTTACAGATTATATATTTATATAATCTTCCCTGTATCTCTCAAAGTAAACGTAGCGTCAAAATCACAATCCAACAACTCCGCTATCTTTCTCAATTCCTTTTCCGAAAAGTTATCATCTCTCAATTTATTGCTCAAATTATTTCCACTATATCCAAGCATTTGTGCCAAGTCCTTAATCTTCATGTTTCTTTCAATTAGAAGAATACGGATTTTAGAAGCCATAGCCATACAATCACCTCGTTATGCTTTTTCAAAGATTATACATGAATAAATGTGAAAAATCAAAGTATCATGTGTTTCTTAACTTATTTCTTACCGTATGCTATTGACTTTTCACATTTTTATATGTATAATCTCATTGATATATGTGATATTTTTATTATATTTGTGATTTGAGCGAGGTGATGTGTAATTATTAAATTTTTATAAACTTCCACTATATTATGCAAAGGCGGTGATACTCATTTTAGAAATTGAAAAAAATCTTTCCCGATACATAAGACGGGAATATGAAAAACTGGAATCACAAGACAAGCAACGGAGCTTTATCGAAAATTTCCGATTTCTTATGATGTCAAGCGACACAGACTTTCAGAATTTTTATTCTAAGAGAAGCCTAAATGACCGGGAATTTTATTCTATTGTGGATTCCCTCTATCAGCTAAATAATCTTTGTATGTTAGCAGAATTTGTTTCATATAACAAACCTCTGCTCTTATATGAATTACAAAAGATAGGGAACTGGCAAGGTCATATTGATTTTACCGAACCTTGCAGACTAGGGCATGATACCATGCTTGCCAGAATATTTACTATCCTGCAACACTTCAATTTGAGTACAAATTTCTCTTACGAAACGCACCCTATTCCTACCCGAAATTTAAAAGTACAAGAGGCTTCTGGCCATCCGACCTCTATTCCTAAAATTTCTTTACAAGGAAAGTGGGTAGAAGATTTTGGCTTCCCTATCGGCTCTCATATCTCCGTTGAATGTTTTCAAAACAAACTTGTTATTTTTAGCACTGAAAAGCCTAAGTAACTGGCTCGGAACACAAATACTGATAAATTTAAATATTGGCTATATGTTTGACGTAACAATGCCGGAGAATGACTTTCGATCATTGTCATTCTCCGGCAATCTTTTATTTCTCTAACAATTTCTCAATCTTCCATTTCTGCCCTTTCAAATCGTTCTGTTTTTCATAAAGATTGTTCCGCTCTTTGCAGAGTTCTTTCATTCGCTCCAAC
>CAJTVR010000034.1:0-39511 GCA_910580075.1 uncultured Eubacterium sp.
AGTAGACTCTTAATCTATTTGTCCAGGGTTCGAGTCCCTGAAGGCGCAGCAGAAGTACTGATTTTGGCCATAAGCTGTGCCGGGGTCGGTGCTTTTTTTTATTTTAATATTTTCTTAATTTCTAATATGGAAGAACGAAAAACAGATATTTTTTTGGAAAGTTTAGGATGATGATAGGTAAAAATGATAGCTTTCTTTTTAAATGGTAATAACATAGTATTTACCTCCCGTACAGTTATTCTTGTATACGTAACATGTTCTGTTATAAGAATATATTAATAAATCATATGCAGAAATATAAATTTATTGCATGTACAAAAATAGATCAGTATTAGAGTCAGTGTAAAAGTATGCAGGATATGTGGATAAAACAAAAAGAAATGCAGGAATCAGTGTAAAACTATCAGAATTCAGGTAAGGAAGCGCAGGATTTTTCAGGATATCAGGTAAGGCAGTGTTCAGGTATCCATGCGGACAGTATTTTGCATATTCTTTATTTCTGTAGTTATTTTGGAATTAAGAATTGGTTTAAAGAAGAAATAATGAAAGACAGCATCTATTTGGAGCGTGTTTGAGCAGATTTAAAACACGCTCCAAAAGAAGGTTATCTGGATGCAGTTAATTTGTAAATAGGGTTTCCGAGAGCAGAAAATTTTTGTTCATATTCGGTCATTATATTTCCTGCATTCATTTCAGGATTGTTGTGAAGGTCATTTGTGCAGGATTCCAGTTTCCAGCGGGCCTGCGGGAGTTCTTCTAAGGAAAATTCAAAAAGCAGTTTGTTATCTGTTTTGAATTCTATTGTGCCATGATCTGTTAAAATATGGTCGTAAAGGTTCAGAAATTCTCTGGATGTCAGGCGGCGTCTGGCATGGCGTTTTTTAGGCCATGGATCAGAAAAATTAAGATAAATTCTGGATATTTCTTTTTCTGCAAATACTTCCAGGAGATTTTCTGCATTCATGCAGATAAAACGCAGGTTTACAGGAGGCGCGGTCAAAGAGTCCATTTTTTGTACAGCACGTAACAGGACACTTGTATACTTTTCAATTCCGATGTAATTGATATCAGGATTCTGCTGTGCGAGCTGAAGTATAAAATGTCCTTTTCCCATTCCTATTTCAATATGGAGCGGATGATCATTTTGAAAGACAGACTGCCAGGAACCCCGGAAGGATTCAGGAGTTTGTATGCAATACTGGCTTTCAGCAATCGTATCATCGGCACTTGGAATATTTCTTAATCTCATTTTTTTCTCCTTTATTATTAGATAATATCTGCGTTAATACAGATTTTTAGTTACCCAGTCCTGCTGAGCTGATGATTTTTAATAACAGTTTCGAAACATATTTATTATATCATTGTTGGAAAGAGTTGACAAAACTTAAAAAAAGTGTTGCTTATCACTTTTATCCACACTATAATATAGAATGTAAAGGCAATATAATTAAAATGAAGATTGGAAACGGAAAAATGAAGAGAAAAACGAAAGTGTTAAGTATCCTGGTTTTATATTCAATACTATTTCTGTCAGTTATACCAGTTCAGGCTAAAAAGAATAAAAATTACTGGCCAAAACAGTCAGATGAAATTACGGCGGATGCTGCAATTTTAATGGATGTAGATACTGGAACTATTTTATATAAAAAAAATATCAATACAAAACATTATCCTGCAAGTATTACAAAGATTCTGACAGTTCTGGTTGCTGTTGAAAACAGCAGGATGGATGAGGTTGTGACATTTTCGCATGATTCTGTATATAAAACAGAAGGTTCAGGTATTTCAAGGGATGTCGGCGAAAAAATGACAATGGAGCAGTGTCTGTATGCGGTTATGCTGGAATCTGCAAATGAATGTGCTTATGCGGTGGCAGAGCATATTGCGGGCTCAATGCAGAAATTTGTCAAAATGATGAACGACAGGGCAAAGCAGCTGGGCTGTAAAAATACTAATTTCGCAAATCCGCATGGGCTTCCTGATGAAAATCATTATGTGACAGCTAAGGATATGGCTGTTATAGCAAGAGCGGCTTATGAAAATGAGACGTTCCGCCTTCTTTGCGGGACAAAACGTTATACGATACCCCCGACAAACAAGCATAGAGAACCAACGTATCTCGTTAACCACCATAAAATGCTGTATCCGAAAGATACGGCTGAATATTTATATGATTACTGTACCGGAGGAAAAACAGGCTATACGATTGCGGCAGGAAGTACGCTGGTTACTTATGCACAGAAGGAAGGGATGACGCTTTTAACAGTAATTTTAAAAGGAACTTCTCCGAATTACTGGAATGAAACGAGATCGTTACTGGAGTTTGGATTTGAAAATTTTAATTTATGTAATGTGGCTGAACACTTTGGCTCAGATGAAAGCAGTGAGGAAGAAAAACTGGATACGCTGAATACGAATGATCCATATGCACAGATTGACCCGCAGGCAAAAATAATTCTGCCTAAATCTGTGAATTTTAATAAAACATCTATGGAAATCAGTTATGAAAATCTGCCGGATAATTCTCTGGCTCAGCTGGTTTATACTTATGGAAAGCGTAAAATCGGTGTTGCAGATATTGTGCGGACGAATACTTTGATTGATAAGTCGGATGTGTCAGATTATGAACAGGCAGATTTATCGCAAGCAGAGGAGACGTCTTCTGAAGAGACTGCGGCTTCTGATGAAACTGTGACTTCCGGTGAATCAGCATCTTCTGATAACACAGTATCATCGGATGGCCAGAAACAGCAGCCGGATCAGGAACGGGAGCCGGCAAAAAATGAGGGGAATCAGAAATCTGGTTCAGATAGTGCAAAAGGGAATTTTATAGATCGTATTGTAAGCGGTGTAAAGAATTTTAAAATAAATAAAGTATTCGATAATTTTAATCCGAAACAGACGTTTGAAAATATTACCGGAAGCATAAAAGATTTTTTTGTAAGCATGAAAGATCATTTTTCTCTGCAGCATGGGATTGTAATAGGGGGCATTGTATTTGGAGTTGTATTAATTATTATATTTAAAGTGATTTATGATAAGTACTATATCATCAGACAGAGGCTTGCAAATTATAGAAATCATAAACAGCAGAAGAAAAAATATACAGTGATCAGGGATTCCAGAAGGGGGAGAAAACGTAGAAACCGATAATTTATGAAACAAGTTTATTCAGGAAGCGTGTATATATATTTGAGAGGAATAGATATTTATTCCTGTAGCAGAATGGACATTGTATTCATGGAGCGGAAAATAGTATGAGTGAAATAAAACTGACAAGACAGGAAAAGCGTGATAAGCAGATTCAGGCAATACAGGAACTTATGGAAAAAAATAACGGAATTGTGAAGACATCACAGCTGTATACGCTGGGACTCGACTACCGCAGAATACAGAATTTTGTGGAATATGGCGTGATTGAGAAAGTGAAAAATGGTTATTATGCCATGAACTTCCACAAAAAAAGGGAAGAAGATATTATGGCAGCGCTGTTTCCGGACTGTGTGCTCACAATGGAGAGTGCGCTGTACTGTCATCATTATCTGAAAAACAGACCGTTTAAATGGACAGTTGCTGTAGATAAAAATACTTCAAAATCGCGTTTCAAACTGGATTATCCTCTGGTGCTTCCATATTATACAGAACCGGAAGTGCTGCAGATGGGCGTTGAAAAAATGCAGATTGGAAATATGGAAATGTCTGTTTACTGCAGGGAGCGTTTAATATGTGATATTTTGAAATATGAAAACCGGATGGAGCGCGAGGATTTACAGCAGGCGCTGCGGGCTTTTCTCTCAGATAAAAACAAGGATATTGCAAAACTCCTGTCATATGCCAGGGAGAGAAAGGTTCTGTCAAAAGTACGCAGCCAGATAGGGGTGTGGTTATAATAAATCAGTTATTAAACGAAACATTTATCAGGCAGAGGAGTGAGGAACTCCGGATCCCATTTGAAAATCTGCTGGCTGCTGCTGTGCTCGAAGAAATTATTTTAAAAATTGCCGAATCTGATTATGCCGGCAATTTCTGGATGAAGAACAGTGTCAGGATGAATCTGGAAAATTACAGAAGGAAAGTGGATTTAAACCTGTACTTTATGATGGTCAGTACGAAGCAGTTTCAGTATAAAAAAACTGAGGTCAGCAGAGTATTTTCAGAACTTTTCCGCAATTATAAAAAAAATGCAGTTCACTGGAATTATCAGGTCTGGACTGATTATGAATTTATTTATATAGACGTGAAAGCAGCAATTGCTTCGGTCAGAGTTCCGGTAAAAATAAAACTGCAGCCGGTTTTACAGGACAGACTGAATGCATACGAAAAAGAAATGCGTTTATTTATAAATAACAGTAAAAAGGTTTTGGTGAAATGTTATCCAAGTGAATATACCGTATCAGAAAAATTTCTGGAAATTATAGTAAAACTGGAACTTTTGAGCGACTTGTCCTGTTATATGGATATATATGATATTTTGAAAAAGGAAGCGCTGTCTGGCAGGAAAGTGTGTGAGATTTTAAATGAAGAATGCGGCAAAAAGAATATAAAAATAGAAGAACACAGATTTGAACTGCTCATGGCTTACCGGACAAGCAGTTATATGGAACGGAAATGGAAGTCTTTTCTCAGGCATGAGAAGAAAAAAGAACCGCTTTGGAAAGATGTGATTGATCTGTTTGAGCAGTTTTTTGCAGTAATCTGGAAGAATATGTGTCAAAACATTATTTATCTCGGAGACTGGATGCCGGAAATTGGAAGATATATTGACTGTTAAATAGAATGTGTCAAAATGAAAAAGATGGAATTAAATGAGATAAAAATGTATCAAGATTTGTATGAACGTCTGGCTGCTTATTCGGATACAGACTATTATCCGTTTCATATGCCTGGACATAAACGTGCGTCACTGCCTTTTTGTAATCCTTATAAGATAGATATTACAGAAATAGATGGATTCGATAATCTGCATCATGCAGAGGATCTTTTGATGGAAGCTCAAAAGCGTCTTGCTAATCTGTATCAAAGCCGGCAGTCATTTTATCTTGTAAATGGAAGTACATGCGGGATTCTTAGTGCTGCCGGTGCTGCTGCAAAGCGGGGAGACAGCGTAATTATTGCAAGAAACTGCCATAAAGCAGCATATAACGCGGTAAAAATATTCGGTTTAAAAACGGATTACATATATCCGGAATTTATGCAGTGCGGGATACAGGGCCAGATACGGCCGGACGAACTGGAGCGGCTGTTTAATAAAAGGAAAAATATCCGGTTTGTAATGATCACGTCACCGACTTATGATGGTATTGTGTCTGATATTGAAAAAATAGCTGATATCGTACATGCACATCATGCATATCTGATTGTAGATGAAGCACATGGAGCACATTTTTCCCTCAGCAGTTATTTTCCAGAGTCTGCAGTAAGCAGAGGTGCTGATATTGTAATTCAAAGTCTTCATAAGACACTTCCGTCGTTTACCCAGACTGCAGTTCTTCATGTTGCAAGCGACAGGATGGATGTGAGTAAAGTACAGGAAATGCTTGGAATTTTTCAGACAAGCTCTCCGTCGTATCTTTTAATGGCAGGCATAGATTTGTGTGTGAAGATGATCGTGCAGTCGGGGAAAGAATTGTTTGATACTTATCATCAGAGACTGGCATCGTTTTATAAAAAGTGTGAGGGTCTGAAGCATCTTCATGTGCTGACCAGGAAAGATTATCATGCATACCGTGTTTTTGATACAGACCAGTCTAAAATTGTGATTAGTACACTGGGAACTGCAATGAATGGGAAGCAGCTCTATGACTGTCTGCTAAACCGTTATCATCTGCAGACAGAGATGTATTCTGCCTGGTATGTACTGGCTATGACAAGTATGATGGATACCCAGGAAGGATTTGAGAGGCTGGCAAATGCTCTGTGGGAAATTGAAGAAGAACTGGGCAGGAATCAGAACCTTTTATCCGGGGAAACGTGTACAGAATTATTTTTAAAAAGAGTTTACGCACCAAGAGAAAAGGTTCTGGAAATTTCTGATACAGGATATTATAATATAGAAGAAACATTGTTAGAAGAAAGCTCTGGCAGGATTTGTGCAGAATATATTTATTTATATCCGCCAGGAATTCCAATCATTGTGCCAGGGGAGATGATATCTGACCAATTTCTCTGTATCCTGGGAGAATGCAGGGGGATGGGATTGAACCTGCAGGGAATGAAAGATCAGATGATACGGAAGATACTAACGATTACGTATAAACAGTAAAATCGGATACGGAAGATACTAACTGTTGCGTATAAACAGTTAAATAGGATATATTATATTTATAGGGCAGATACGGTTTTAGATCAGAAGTTTCTGAAAGTCAGATGTTAACAGACCGTATTATTTTTAGGCAGAAAGAATGGGGCATTTGTTATGGATATAAAAGTAAATCAGGCTGCGCCTGTTATGCAGACGGAAGGAATGGCTCCGGTAGAGAATGCAGATGATGGATTTAAATTTGCTCTGACAAGTGCAATTGAAGATGCAGATCTGCAGAAACAGCTGGAGATGATGCTGAAAGATATTACAAAGCAGGGAGAGCTGATTGCGCGTCATATGGATATCCGGGATATGAAAAAATACCGGGGGCAGATTAAAGATTTTTTGAATGAGGTTGTAAACCGTTCCCATAAGTTTTCGAGAGAGAATTTCCTGGACCGGAGAGGAAGACACCGGGTATATGGTATTATACGTCTTGTCGACAGTAATTTAGACGAACTGGCCCAGGAGCTTTGTGAAGAAGAAAAAGATCATATAAAAATATTAAGTAAAATCGGCGAAATAGCAGGACTGCTTCTTGATATCTTTACTTAAATAGTATTGTGCAACAGTTCAGTCAGGATGATTCCTGAATTATGACAGTGAGGGCGTGTCTGAAGCTTTATTTAGGATTTTGGTCATGCTGTGGGAAAGGGGAGATGTTATATGGCAGGTTATAAAGATATTATTGGTCATGAACAGATGATTACACATTTTAAAAATGCGGTCAGCCAGGATAAAGTATCACATGCATATATTATAAACGGTCCGGACGGTTCCGGTAAAATGATGCTGGCAGAGGCATTTGCTACAGCGCTGCAGTGTGAGAAAAAAGGGACGGAGGGCTGTATGGAATGTCATTCCTGTAAGCAGGCAGCAAGCCATAACCAGCCGGACATTATTTATATTTCCCATGAGAAACCGAATACGATATCTGTGGATGATATTCGAAAACAGATGAATCGGGATATTGGTGTCAGGCCATATTCCAGCCCTTATAAAGTTTATATTGTAGATGAAGCAGAAAAATTAAACCAGCAGGCTCAGAATGCTTTGCTTAAAACAATCGAAGAGCCTCCTGCTTATGCAGTGATTCTGCTGCTGACAACGAATGCAGATTTATTTCTGCCTACTATTTTATCACGCTGTATCAGAATGGATTTAAAACCGGTTCCAAATGACAAAATAAAAGAATATCTGATGAAAAATTATCAGATTCCGGATTATCAGGCGGATGTATGTGCGGCATTTTCGCACGGAAATGTCGGCAAGGCAGCAAAACTTGCGGTTTCGGAGTATTTTAATGAGTTAAAAGATTCCGCGGTACAGCTGATGAAGCGGATTAAAGATATTGATGTGTATGAAATGAGTGAGGCAGTCAAGCAGATTAGTGAATACAAACTGTCGGTCAATGACTATTTTGATATTATGATGATCTGGTACCGCGATGTGCTGATGTACAAAGCGACTATGGACATTAATGGACTGATTTTTAAAGAACAGGCTTATGATATTAAAAAACAGGCAAGCAGAAGTTCTTATCATGGAATCCAGGAAATTCTGGATGCTTTGGAAAAAGCAAAAATCAGATTAAATGCGAATGTGAATTTTGATATTGTGATTGAGTTATTATTGCTGAAAATGAAGGAGAATTAAGCTGTATGATAAAAATTGTAGGAGTCAGGTTCCGGAATGCAGGAAAGATTTATTATTTCGATCCTGCAGATATGGAGATGGAGACTGGAACGCATGTAATTGTGGAAACAGCACGCGGGGTGGAATTTGGCGTGGTTATGATTCCGCCTAGAGAGGTCGAAGACGAAAAAGTAACGCAGCCTCTGAAGCCGGTGATCCGGATTGCTACAGATGAGGATGAAAAACAGCAGCAGCGGAATAAGGACAAGCAGGAAGGCGCTTATAAAATATGCCAGGAAAAAATTGCGAAACACGGGCTGGAGATGAAACTGGTACAGGCTGAATATACGTTTGATAATAATAAGCTGCTTTTTTATTTTACAGCAGATGGCAGAATTGATTTCAGGGAGCTTGTAAAAGATCTGGCGTCTGTGTTCCGTACAAGAATCGAGTTAAGGCAGATCGGCGTAAGAGATGAGACTAAAATACTGGGAGGAATGGGGATTTGCGGCAGAGAGCTGTGCTGTTCTTCTTATTTGTCGGAGTTTGTGCCTGTTTCGATTAAAATGGCAAAAGAGCAGAATTTATCATTGAATCCGACTAAGATATCAGGCGTCTGCGGAAGGCTGATGTGCTGTTTAAAAAATGAACAGGAAACGTATGAATATTTAAACAGAAGCCTGCCTGAAATCAATGAGTATGTGACGACGAATGACGGATTAAAAGGCGAGGTGCAGAGTGTCAGCGTCCTGCGCCAGCTGGTCAAAGTCAAAGTGGATGTGAATGGCGAAAAGGAACTGAGGGAATATAAGGTCAGTGAATTAAAATTTAAACCAAAGAGGCACCGGGTTAAAGTTTCAGCTGAGGAAATTAAAAAGCTGTCTGTTTTGGAAGACAGGGAAGGAAAATCAAAGTTAGATGATGGAAAATAATCTTCGTGAAGGGGAACGCATTGACGAGCTGCAGAGAAACGGCTATGTGATTATTCAGGACCCGAAGCGATTCTGCTTTGGAATGGATGCGGTTCTGCTGTCAGGATTTACACATGTAAAAACGGGGGAGTGTCTGCTGGATTTAGGAACAGGGACAGGAATTATACCGATTTTACTCAAGGCTAAGACAGAGGGAAAGCATTTTACCGGGCTGGAAATTCAGCCGGAAAGTGCAGATATGGCGAGAAGAAGTGTTGCATTAAACCATTTGGAGTCTGCAGTAGATATTGTGACCGGAGATATAAAAGATGCTTCAAGTTATTTTGGAGCATCTTCTTTTGATGTGATTACGACAAATCCTCCGTATATGATCGGAAAACACGGCCTGCAGAATGAGCAGGATGCAAAAGCGGCAGCACGTCATGAGCTGCTCTGTACACTGGATGATATTTTACGCGAAAGTGCCAGGCTGCTTGTGCCAAAGGGCAGGTTTTATATGGTTCACAGGCCGTTCCGGCTGGCAGAGATTATGTGTAAAATGACTGCATACGGGATAGAACCAAAACGCATGCGGCTTGTCTATCCTTATGCCGACCGGGAGCCGAATATGATGCTGATCGAGGGCCTGCGCGGAGGAAGGCCGCGCATTACAGTAGAAAAACCGCTGATTGTTTACCGGGAAGAAGGAAAGTATACAGATGAGATACTTCAGGTGTATGGGTTTTAGGCCGTGTCTGTTTTAAATATGCCTGCGGGATTGTGTGAAGAACAGGAGGATTTTTATGGCAGGAATATTGTATTTGTGTCCGACTCCGATTGGAAATCTGGAGGATATCACGTTCAGGGTGCTGCGTACTTTGAAAGAAGCAGATTTAATAGCGGCTGAGGATACGAGAAATTCGATTAAGCTGCTGAACCATTTTGAAATCAAAGTACCGATGACAAGCTATCATGAGTTTAATAAGATTGAAAAGGCTTACCAGCTGATTGGAAAACTCCGTGAAGGGAAAAATATTGCTCTGATTACCGATGCAGGAACGCCCGGGATTTCAGACCCTGGAGAGGAGCTTGTGAGAATCTGCTGCGAAGAAGGAATAGATGTTGTTTCACTGCCTGGAGCTGCAGCATGTATTACAGCTGTAACAGTTTCCGGGCTTTCTTCCAGGCGTTTCTGTTTTGAAGCATTTTTGCCGCGTGATAAAAAACAGCGTGGTATTTTATTGGATGAATTAAAGGATGAAACAAGGACTATCATCATATATGAGGCACCGCATCATCTGCTGCGTACGCTCGAAGACCTGCATCAGGCGCTTGGAAACCGCAGGATATCTGTATGCAGGGAACTTACAAAACGGCATGAGGAGATTTTGAGGACTTCGATTGAAGATGTGCTGGAATTTTACTGGGATCAGGAACCGAGAGGGGAATATGTCCTGGTAATTGAGGGCAGGTCTTATGAGGATATTCAGAATGAGAGAAAAAATGAGTGGCTTCAGATGAATCTGGAGGAGCATATGAGGTATTACGAGGAGAAGGGGGCAGCGCGGAAGGAAGCTATGAAGAAGGTAGCGGCTGACAGGGGGATTTCTAAGAGGGAAGTTTATCAGATGCTGCTGGATCATGAGCTGGATGATTGAATTCCTGATAATTAGATGACAGGAAAAATGGCAATGCCATTAACTTAATTATGCTGTTAAAAACTGTTAAAATCTGTCACGCTGGTTTTTGGAATAAAACGTTTTTCTTTGATGCAGATTATAAGACAGCTGTCTTTAAGTTAATGACATTGTGAATATAGAAAGTTATATAATTTACCATTGCTTTATATAAAGCGTGGGTTTAGAATATTAAGTTTTTTTACTGGCATAAAATTATAAATGCATTAATTTGCCGCGTTATAGTATGTAACAAGGTATTTTTCCAGTATATAAAACGGTGCTGACCCCATATTCAGTACAGCAGTGTGGAACAGAAGCTCAGAATAGTCGTTTTTGTAATATGATTTTGCCTGTTCTTTCAAATCTAAAAATCCCAGGTATCCAATATAGTATTTCAGGTAATTCGCAGGATTTTCGATAATGGCCTGATAAATATTGGAAATGACAGAAGTCTGGGTAATGCCGTAGCCGCCTAAAAAGTCAGCGGTATCTGCAAGTGACCAGCCGTCATAGTGAATGCCCATATCAATGTCGGCATACAGGCTTAAGGTTGCATCCTGATTTAACATCAGGGCATGTGCTGTGTTTTGATCTAATCCTGCGTAATCATAAGAAAGCATTTCAACATATGTAGCCCAGCCTTCTGTGTAGCCTCCGTGATAGAGTATGTAGCGGATTGGAGACAGATTCACAGAGTATGAATAAACTGTCTGGTACAAATGCCCCGGGTATCCTTCATGGGCAAGCGTTGTAAATAATTCAATGCCATTGTAGTTGTTTCCAGGGTTGATGTAGATGCAGTTTTCTGTAAAATGGTCGATTGGTGCTGTCAGATAAAAGGCAGGAGATAAGAAATCCTGCAGTTTTTCATTGACTTTTTTCACTGTATAATCTGCTTTTGGTGCTTCTGGAAATGCAGACTGGATTTGTATTTTCAAATGTTCCAGCATTTCTTCAGGTGTTTTGTATGGAATAATACTATAGGATGCTGCAGGTGCGGTTTCTAATGCATGATTCTGCCGCTCTATGGATGAAGAAGAGGCAGATTTAGTGGAGCTGGAAACCATTCTGGCCAGTTCAGTAAGGTTTTTATCTCTCTGTGCTTCAGTCATTTTTTGAAGTTCCGGAATTGAGCGGTCTGAACCGGTCTTGTCTTTTACGAGCATCTGATAATATTGTTTTCCGTTTTTATAATAGCAGAGTCCCTGCGAATTTTTGTTTTCTTTTTTTAATACTTTGATGACGGCAATGAGTTTTCGGTAAGCAGGATATACGTGATCCTGCAGTAGTTCATGATTTTTGCTGATATAATTTTTCTTTTCTTTTGCGGTGAGTTTAGGAGTCTTTTCAAGACGTTCTTTAAAAGTTGTTTCCCAAAAAGAATTTTTCGAATCTTCCGGAATAAAAGCCCGGCATTGTGTGATTAAATTGTCAGCTGCTTTCTGATTCATAAAAAGTCCGCGTTTTGCTTTTTCTTTTTCAAAGGTGCAGATCTGGCTGAAATATGTATCGTACTGTGAGAGAAGCTGGAGGTAATCTTCTATGTCTTTCTTTGTATGAAAGGCATATTCTGCAAGCAGGATCGGGTATTCTGACTGAACGCCGTTTGTTGAACTGAGCAGTTCATTATAATAATAGTAAGGAGCCATTTCTAAGCTGCGGTTTATGGAGTCGTCTAAGATGTCATAAGTCATTTGCGCCTGGATGGACATGGAGGAAGTATCGTAGGTATGAAGTTCTTTTTTCATGTTTTCCAGAGATGCCAGCTGTGAGGACTCATTTTTGGCCGATATTTCTCCGAACGTGACCGGATACTGCGAAATTTCTGCCGAGGAAGGGTCAGCCAGTGTAAAATGAAGGTTCAGCGTGTTTGCAGTTATCTGGTTTTGAAAAATCTGTTTGAGCCAGCTGTTAAATCCGGCTTCATCTGTTTTCTTTCCGGCGGTCTGTGTGTCTGCATGATTTGCATAAGAAGATGTGCTGATGATCATGGAAGAACCGTTCAGCCTGTAAAGACCGAAGGTGAGCAGGAGGCCGGATATTATGAAAACTGCAAGAGTGGATGAAGAAGACTGTTTTTTTGTAATAGATCTGAAAATAGTTTTTAAGTGGCGCATAATTCTCCAAAGTAAATATGCTGCGGATGGGCGTATGCATATTTACTTAGATGATAGTCTTGTTTCAAATATATGTATCTTTTATGGAAATAGAACAGGAGAACTTTTAACTGTATCACTCCCATTGCACAAAACAAATTGCTGTCCATCCCTGTTTTCAATCCTAAGGTTCCGAACAATACTCTCTGTATCCGGTACATCTATATTCAATACATGATGAACCGTATCTATCTGGTAAAGCAGTCCATCAAACATTGTAGCGCTTAGTATAAAATTAAAAGCAGCATCAATGCTGTTATTTGCAATTATATGCATATTGGGGTATAAAATACCTCCTACATCTATATTTACTTTATATAGATTTCCATATGTAACCCCGCCAAAGCCTGACATCTGCACATTATTCCTGATAAATTCCGCCCCAAGAAATGAAATAAGAATGTCCTCATCATCTGTCCACACTGGAATATATGTACCTGTATCAAGCAAAGCAGTAAGCCCGTTTTTTAAATTATCCAGTAACAGCCAGGCGGAGACACAGAAAGAGGAAAAAGTGTCTCCGCCCGGCGTCCGGTATCAGATATTTATGTAAAGTACGAAAGATTCATATGGTCTTAATACCACGGTTTCTTTATTATATACATGATGATTAACGAAAGTATCCACAGAAGTTTGTGTTAATGTATCTGCAGAATTATCCATATTTGTTATCATACAGGAAGCATTTCTAAATTCTTCCGGCATCTGGAAACTGCATTCCTGATTTGAAAAATTGCAGACAGTGAGCAGTTTTTCATTCTCATATGTCCTTGTGTATACAAATAATTGTTCACTGTCTTCCAGGAGGAGTTCATATTTTCCATATACAATAACCGGGTATTTTTTTCTAAGTGCGATTAATTTTTTATAATAATGGAAAACGGAATCCGGATCACTGGTTTCTGCTTTGGCATTGATTTCTTTATAGTCCGGGTTTACGGATATCCACGGTTCTGCGGATGTAAATCCTGCGTTTCTGGTGTCGTCCCACTGCATAGGGGTGCGTGCATTGTCGCGGCTTTTGAAGGTCAGGCATGGCCAGAAGTCTTCATGGGAAAGATGTCCGCCTTCGCACCATTCCTGGTAAGCGTGAATGCTTTCAATATCCCGGAATTCCTGCGTGTTTTGGAATGGATAATTGGCCATGCCGAGTTCTTCTCCCTGATAAATATAAGGGGTGCCCTGCATCATATGAAGGCATGTGGCCAGCATTTTTGCGGATACAGCACGGTACTGCGGACTGTCATCTCCAAAGCGGGATACGGCTCTTGGCTGGTCGTGGTTATTCCAGAACAGGCTGTTCCATGCTTTTCCGTATAATTCTGTCTGCCAGCGGGACATGATTTTCCTGAGTGCAGACAGAGGCATTTTCTGGTCAGTCCATTTCCCGTATTTACCATCGCTCTCTACATGTTCGAACTGGAATACCATGTTCAGTTCGCGGGTATCCTCTCCGGCGTACTGTCTGGCAAGTTCGGCTGTGACTCCGGCTGTTTCGCCTACAGTCATAATGTCGTATCTGGATAATACCTGATCGTTCATTTCCTGGAGGTATGTGTGAACGTTTGGGCCGTGGACACAGTAAGGGCTGAAGTCTCCGTATAATCCGTTTTGTTCACCGTCGGGCATTTCTTTTGTTTTGGATATCATGCTGATTACATCCATGCGGAAGCCGTCGATGCCTTTGTCGCACCACCAGGACATCATATCAAAGATTTCCCTGCGGACTTTTGGATTATCCCAGTTTAAGTCCGGCTGTTTTTTGGAAAACAGATGCAGGTAATACATACCGGTCTGTGCATCATACTGCCATGCAGAGCCGCCGAAACAGGCTCCCCAGTTGTTTGGAGGAGTTTTTTCGTCTTTACCGTTTCTCCAGATATAGTAGTCGCGGAACGGATTGTCCTTTGATTTGCGGCTTTCGATAAACCATGGATGTTCGTCGGATGTATGGTTTACAACAAGGTCCATGACAATGCGGATTCCGCGTGCATGAGCCTGATTCAGCAGCTCATCAAAATCCTGCATGGTTCCAAATTCCTGCATGATTGCTTTATAATTGCTGATATCGTATCCGTTGTCGTCATTTGGAGATTCATATACGGGAGACAGCCAGATCACATCGATGCCGAGATATTTTAAATAATCCAGTCTGCTGATAATTCCCTGAAGATCTCCGATTCCGTCTGCGTTGCTGTCCATAAAGCTGCGCGGGTATATCTGGTATATGACAGCTTCTTTCCACCAAGTTTTTTTCATATTTATATACCAATCCTTTCATTATTAAATGTGATGATGAGGTTCATAGTCTGTAACTGATGATACTGCCTGAAGCCTGGTTTCAGGATATATATGAAACCAAAAAGCCTGAAGCGGGATACTGGGCAAAATTTTAACATTCATGTATGGAAGAAGTTTTTTTCATGTCTGCTCCGGCTGTTTCGTTTTCGGCAAGAATAAGTACCTGGTATCCCCGGAGTGTAAGCCGGCTGTCTTCTATATTTAATATGGAATCGCTGTTCAGCAGCAGTTTATAATTACCCTGCGGAAGGATAACAGTCTGTGTTTCCTGCTGGAAATTGCCTATGACCAGCAGTGTCTTAGCTCCTTTACGGTAATAGGCCATCAGGTTATGCTGATTTTCCCAGAGAGGTTCAAGCGAGCCGTATACAAGGGTATCTTTATATTCCGGGTTTTTGCGGAGTGCGATTAATTTTTTGTAAAAGCTGAGGACGGAATCCGGGTCGTCCTGCTGTGCAGCTGCATTTATGACAGGATAGTTCGGGTTTAGCTTCAGCCATGGCGTTCCGGTGGTAAATCCTGCATTTTTATCTTTAGACCACTGCATAGGTGTCCTTGCGTTGTCGCGGCTGAATTTTGAAACAGCCTGCATAGCTTTTTCAGGAGAAAATCCTGCTTTTAAGGCTGTCTGGTATTCATTTATTGTGGAAATATCGTCTATTTCATCAATGGAAGTAAACGGTGCATTTTCCATTCCAAGCTCCTGGCCCTGGTAAATAAACGGGATGCCGCGCAGCATGAAATATAAGGCAGCAAGCAGTTTTTTGCTCTGCGGGCAGCAGTCTTTTTCAGGAATGTAGCGGCTGGCTCCGCGCGGTTCGTCGTGGTTTTCGATAATATTGGATAAAAATCCGATACTGCCTGTTCTGGCCTGTGATTCAAAACAGCATTTTTTATAATCATCAGGAGTAATTGGGCGTGCGTCATACCATCCGTTTTCACCACTGCCGAATACTGTCGCATTAAAATCGAACATGCTTGAAAAATAACCGTTTTCTCCAATAAAATCTTTGATTTCTTCCGGTTTTTCGTCAAATACTTCTCCTACAGTAAAGGCATCATATTTTTGAAATGTGCGGTCCCGCATTTCACTTAAAAATGTACCGATGCCTTCTGCTTCTTTTAACATAGTTCCAATACCGCACAGGCCGTCTTCACGGTCAGGTTCATAGCTGCGGAAAGGCAGGGCTTTTTTGATGTTGATAATCGCGTCAATACGGAAGCCGCCCAGACCTTTATCCAGCCACCAGCAGATGTTTTTGTATACTTCTTCGCGAAGTTTTGGATTTTCCCAGTTTAAATCCGGCTGCTTTTTATGAAAGACATGCAGGTACTGTTTATCTGTACCAGGAAGATCTTCCCATACCGGGCCGCCGAAATAGGAGCGCCAGTTTGCAGGAGGTTCTTTATCTGATTTGTCCCTTAAATAAAAGAAATTCCCATATGTCCCGTCCGGATCTTCACAGGCTTTCTGGAACCATTCGTGTTCGTCGGAACAGTGGTTGACTACCAGATCCATCAGAATGTACATGTTTCTTTTTTTAGCCTCGGCAATTAACCGGTCCATGTCTTCCATTGTGCCAAACCGCGGGTCTATATTATAATAGTCAGAGATGTCATAGCCTTCATCAGCCAGCGGAGAGGTATAGCATGGAGACAGCCACAGCATATCAATTCCCAAATCCTGCAGGTAGTCCAGTTTCTGGATAATACCGGGAATATCCCCGATGCCGTCTCCGTTTGAATCATAAAAACTTTTTGGATAAATCTGATAAACAACTTTGTCATGCCACCATTTTTTTGTCATAGTCACGCCTCCATATACATTTTCTTCATTATAATCGCATGATACATATTTGTCTTACATTTACTGGACAAAAAAATACGTTATTATGACTTTTTATATTGCAAGGGCGTGGTGCCGCTGTATTTACGGAATTCCCGGAGAAAATTTCCGAGGTTGTTAAATCCGCATTCCAGACAGATCTCCGTGACGGAATGGTCTGTTTCTTTTAACAGCTGCATGGACTGGCGGATGCGGTATTCATTTACATATTCCATGGGAGAGCGTCCGATTGCTTTTTTGAAAAAACGGCTGAAGTACTGTTCGTTCAGATTTAACAGGGATGCCAGGTCACGGACGTATATTTTTTCTCTATAGTTTTCACGGATATAGTTAATAGCAGTTTTAATTTCTTCTACCTGCTTATTATTATTTTTTTCAGAAGGAATAAACAGGCTGTGGGCCGATAACACAGCAAGGATGCGCAGCAGGGAAGATTTTACAGACAGCTGAATGGCCAGATTGTCCATAGACGGCTGTATACCGGGATTTTTCATGTCTGTATCTGGCGGTATATACATCTGGATCATGTCTGTAAACGACTGGTAAATATCGGAAAATGCCGGATGTTCTGGTGCAAGGCAGCGCGGAAAGCGTAATTTTGAGCTGCATAACGGGTGAATCAGCTGTGTCTGTGCAGCATCATATGAATAAAAACTTAACATCTGCGGGGAAAATACAATGGCAGCTTCTTCGGGACTTCCGCTTTTTTCTGTAATTATGCTGTGCAGTTCACCTGAGTTAATAAAATACAGGCACTTAGATCTGATAAAAAATGGCTCCATATTGATTTCCAGACGGTAATCTCCTCCAAAAAAGCAGATGATTTCAGCTTCGTCATGCCAGTGCGGCCTGACCAGGGTTCCTGTTGAAGAAGGGCGGGTTTTGTATGCGGCGAAGGGAAATGATTTGGTGCCGTGCGAACAGTTTTCTTTTAAAGTGGATAACTGCGGATCGTTCATGTGGAAATCTCCTTTTTAAAAGCGCTTGTGTGTGGATATTTATGTAAAATTTATCATTGACAGGATGAATAGTCAATAGGATGCGTGTGCATGCAGCCAGAAAAAAGAATCACCGTTTATGGGATTGATACAGCAGGGCAGGAAGAGTATCTTTCAGATACAAAATGTTTGTCTTTGCGGGCAGATTCCTGCATATATTGTAGAAATGTAAAATCGGGTGAAATTTATGAATTATCTGTGGGGCTTTATGATTACTGCCGGAATTGTTTATGCGGCTTTGAACGGAACGCTGCCTGAAGTGACACAGGCAGCAGTAGATTCTTCTAAGGAGGCTGTGACGCTGTGCGTGACGATGACAGGGGTGATGTCGCTGTGGGTCGGGCTTATGCGGATTGCGGAAAATACGGGAATTATTAAGGGAGCGGTGAGGTGTCTGAAACCGTTTTTGAGATTTTTATTTCCGCGGATTCCGAAGGGGCATGCGGCTAATCAGTATATTGCGGAGAATTTTATTGCAAATGTGTTCGGGCTCGGGTGGGCGGCTACGCCGGCTGGACTGAAAGCCATGGAGGAATTGGCGAAGCTGGAGGAGAAGAGAGGGGATCTGGCTTACCTTGGCGATGGCAAAAGCGCAGGCGGAAAGCGAGAGCGAGTTGCCAGTAATGAGATGTGTACATTTTTGATATTGAATATTTCGTCATTGCAGTTGATACCAGTGAATATGATTGCATACCGGAGCCAGTACGGGAGTGTAAACCCAGCGGGGGTTATTGGTCCGGCGATTGTGGCAACGGCGGTGAGTACGGGGGTGGCGGTGGTGTATTGTAAGGTGATGGAAGGAAAACGGGGAGTGTGAAAGCTCTCCGTTTTTGTGATAAAAATGATTTATAGTATATAAAACTAATAAAAATGTATTAAATTGGATAAAAAAGGTTTAATTATAATATATAAGTGGTATAATAGATAAAAATGGAAAAGGAGAAACTGATGATGGGATTAAAGGCGGAAGATGTGTTCAGACCAGGTGCATTTCCTGAATATACTTATATATCACGTAAATCTGCAGTTTCAGATCTGCCATATGAATTTCGTTTAATGCAGGCAATAAAGGTGTCTGGCTTTTTGACTTCTTTGGTAGGCCCTTCTAAAATGGGAAAAACGATTTTATGTGAAAAGGTTATAGGATTTGAAAAGATTGTGGAAGTCTCAGGAGCAGATTTTAGTTTAGAGACAGATTTTTGGAAAGTGGTTGCCGCAAAAGTTGGTTTGGCTTATGAAGGAGAGTTTTCTTCAGAGAAAATGATTGCTGATACCAGAGATAAATATTCGAAAAAAGAAACCTATTCTTTGACAAAAGATAAAATTATAGAATACTACAAAAAAGAAAATCTGGTTTTGGTTATCGATGATTTCCATTACGCGCCGGAAGAGAAACGGATGCAGATTGCACGGCAACTTAAAGATGCAATCCGAAGAGGATTTAAGGCAATTGTTGTTTCTTTGCCCCACAGGGCAGATGAAGCAATCCGCAGGAACGCAGACCTTTCAGGACGATTAAGCATGATCAATATGGAATCATGGGAAGTAAATGATCTAAAGGAAATTGCAAAAGTAGGATTTGAAAAACTGGGCATACAGATTGAAGATAATGTTGCAACACAGATTGCAGTAGAAAGTTTATCTTCTCCGCAGTTGATGCAGTACATCTGCTTAAATATCTGTACGATTTTGGAAATGTCAGGTAGAGATGCTTGGTGTGTAAAACCGGAAATTTTGAAAATTGCATATCAATATACAACTGCAAATTTTGAATATGGTGATGTGGTATCCCTGATGCAAAAGGGTCCAAACATGAGAGGAAAAAGCAGAAACAGATTTCGAGCAGGTAATGGGAAGGATTATGACCTTTATGAATTGATTGTAAAATCCATTGCAGAAAATCCACCTATTATGAAATTGGAATTTGAGGATGTTAAAGAGCGTATTTATTGTTTGATTGCTGATGATTGTAAAAAACCTACTCCGCAAGCTATAAAAGAAAGTTTGGTTAAGCTACAGGAATTATTGGATGGCCGGGAGGATATATTCAAAGTTCTTGATTGGAAGGAAGGAGTATTGTATATTTTAGACCCTTTATTTTTGTTCTATTTACGCTGGGGAGGGGGCGGAAATAAAGATGTTTAGTAATTCTGGTAGTATACAACAAGCTATGGAAAGATTGGTGTGTGCAAAGGACAGTCAGTCATTTCAAGCCGCGATAAGCGCTTTAAAAGAGCAGATGAAAAGAACAGGAATGGATTCGCAATATTTAATTGATTTGGAAAGAAGGGCCTACTATCTCCCGAATGAATATTCTGATAAAGATACAAAAGAAAAGATGCTTGAAGCCAAAAAGAGAGTGATAGAGTACATGAATGAGATTATGAATGTAAATGAAAACGGCAGACTGCTTTTGGATATACTGGAAAAGATTTTATCTTTTTTGGAAAATCTTTTTGAAAGGAGACTTCATAAAAGAGGAGGGATTCAAAAAGAACAGTTAGAAGGATTAAGAATAAAAAATGAGTACGATGTCCAACATTTGTTGTATGCATATCTTAAACCACTCTATCCAATGGCAAGAGCAGAGGTAAATGAGGATACGGGATATGGTACAGTCAGGACGGATATTTTGTTGGATTCGGAAAATACTATTGAAGTAAAGTGTACGAGAAAAGGAATGGTATTGAAGAAGCTGGTCGAGGAAATAGAAGCGGATATGGTACATTATAGCGCAAAGAATATTTATTTTTTCATATATGATAAAGAAAAATTGATTGATAACCCTTGTAATTTTAAGAGCATTTATGAAGAAAAGATGAAGGACAAGCATATTTATATTATTATTCACCAGCCTAAAATATTATAAATTTCGATACTTAGTATCTACAAAAGATGAAGCGCTTTTACGTGAAGATCCGGAATGCTGTTATGATAATGGAAACTAATTAGGCAAATAGGAGAACAATTTTTTAGTCTTAGCTTGACACAACCGTACCGGAGCCAGTACGGGAGTGTAAACCCAGCGGGGATTATTGGTCCGGCGATTGTGGGGCCGGCGATTGTGGCGACGATGGTTAGTACATTGGTGGCTATTCTATTTTGTAAGGTAATGGATAGAAAGTAAGAACATTATATTTTCAAGAAAAACGGCAGTAGAGGCTGCTAAAGGAGAATATTATGCACATGTGTAAGTATTTGAGAGTGCATGTTAATTTAGAACGCATTTCGGCTTTCAGTTGAAATGCGTTTTTTGCGAAGAGAAGGAAATTTTGAGAATACATCTAATGTGAAACATGGAAGGATGAGAAAAACGAGAAAAGTTTATGCTGTGCAGAAAGGGATGGCCAGTAATGAGATGCGTACGTTTTTGATTTTGAATATTTTGTCGCTGCAGCTGATTCCTGTAAATATGATTGCCTATCGGAGTTAGTACGGGAGTGTGAATCCGTCTGCGATTGTGGAGCCGGTTCATTCAAAGGTATTGAGATTTCTTAAGAAAAATATTACAATCAGACAAAGAGTGAAGTGATCGACATAGAAAAATTTGTAATAGAGGATCATGAAGGCTGTTCAGGGATAAATAAAGAGAGTCAAAAATAAGGAGCATACAGGTATGGGAATTTACTTAAATCCAGGAAACGAACCGTTTGCGGTTTCTGTCAATTCTGAATTGTACGTGGACAAGTCAGAGCTTATAAAATATACAAACAGCCGAATCGGAAAGGACAGGCCGTTTATTTGTTCCAGCAGGCCGAGAAGGTTTGGAAAAACGATGGCTGTAACAATGCCTGCAGCATATTGTAGTAAGGGATGCCATTCAGAAAGATTGTTTGACGGACTTAAGATAAAGCAGAATGAATCATTTGAAAAGCATTAAATAAATATAATGTGCTCCTCTTGGATATTCAATGGATGTATGGAAATGCGCTTGAGGAAATGAAAAGAGATTCTTCCTAATTTCAGAGAACATACAATGGTCAGTGCTAGGCAGATGGCAGAGTATACTGGCTTTACAGAATCAGAAGTAAAAGCTCTGTGCAAAGAATATGATATGTCATTTAAGGAAATGCAAATATGGTATGATGGGTATTATTTTGACAGGATTGGACATATTTACAGTCCTAATTCTATAATTGAGGCGCTGGACAGCAGAGAATTTGGAAATTACTGGTCTGGAACAGAAACATATGAGTCTCTGCTGACATATATTGCAATGGATTTTAAGGGATTAAGACAATTGATTGTGGACATGCTGGGAGGGTTAAGATGCCCCGTCGATGTAGAGTCTTTCCAAAATGATATCACTTCATTTAATTCAGCCGATGATGTTATTACATTGCTGATTCATATGGGATATTTAGCCTATGATTATAAAACAAAAGAAGGATTTATCCCAAATGAGGAAGTGAGAAGTGTCTTTCTGCGGGCAATTAAAAATGATGGATGGGATGAAGTGATAAAGGCAGTAAATGCGTCAGAAGCATTGCTCAGGGCAGCATTAGAAATGGATGAAAAAGCTGTGGAAGAAATGATACAGGAAGTTCATATGCAAAATACATCCAGTCTGGTCTGCAATAACGAGATTTCGCTGAGCAGCGTGATTGCCCTGGCATATTATAGTGCGTGTAAAGACTATGTTCTTATAAGGGAACTGCCGGCACCCATGGCTTTTGTGATATTGTTTTGGTTCCTAAACGTACTTCATTAAAACCGGCTTTGATTTTGGAGTTGAAATGGGATAAAACTGCAGAAGGGGCGATCAACCAGATTAAAAATAAAAAGTATATAGCCGCACTAAAAGAGTATAAAGGAAATGTTTTGCTTTTTGGGATTAACTATGGAAAGAAAAGTAAAAAGCATCAATGTAAAATAGAAAAATATGTAATGTAACTTTAAAGTAAAAGGGGCGCAGAGAGGGTAATTCTGAGAATGTATTGGAAGAAAAACATAGAAGGATGAGAAAAAGGGGAGGGTTCGGGCTGTTGCTGTACATTTTTGATTTTGAATAAACATCGGCAGCAATTGCACAAATCTGCCAGAGAGGAGGCATCCGTTTACAATGAAATTTCCAATTCAGCCTGATATACTTTTTAATAAAACGAAAGAAAACCTCATAATAAGTCTGAATAATTTTTACAAAACAGACCAGCAGCAATTCAATGAAATGTTCCACGCAGATATTAATCAGGTTCTTAATACATATTTCTTTGAAAACGAAGGAGTATCATGGAGCAGAAGTTTTTCTTATGATCCGCCATTAGATTATATTTCGGTGTGGATTAGGATTTATGACAATGAGAATGACTATACAGCTGAATATACTGCTTTTTACGATTTAGAGTTAAACTATTTTGATGACAGACTGAAATAATATGAAGGAAATTTTATCAGAATATGAAATATTACGGTTAGCCTGACTGATATTATGAATTATTTTCGGAAGAAGCAGTCGTGACTGCCAGATCTTGAAAAATTGTAGATTTGCTGGAATAATTTGATTGTTAAAAACAGGTTTTGGTGATATACTATTAACCAGATTACTTAAGGGAACCAGGCGGGATAAAAATATTACTGGCCATAGATTTTTTTCGTTTTGGGGATAAAAATGGCATAATGGTATGAAATATGTAATAGTTATACTGATGAGAAAAATGTTTTATTTATTTAACCTGATAAAATACAGCGGTTCTCTTAAGAAAACGATATTTAAGAGGGCTCCAGAGCAGGAGCCAGGGAAATTTCAATTATGAGGAGGTATTGGTATGTATCCTAAGAAATGGAAACGTACAAAAAAAGCAGTTTCAATTATGACAGTATTTGCTATGCTGTCATCTGCTATGGGAACTACAGTGGCAGCTGCATCGGTTCGTACGGACAGCCAGCCGGTTATGTCTGAAGAATCTGAATGGAATGTACCGGTTATTACTGAAGAATCGGGTCAGAGCGGGCAGGCGGTTCAGCCAGTTATGACAGAGATATCAGGACTGCCTGTAGCGGACAGCCGGCCTGTTGTAATGGCATCAGATCCGGTTACTCCGCCAGCGGTTAATGAAGCTGAGCCTGACGGCGGGAAGCCAGAACCGGATAAGGTACCGGCTAATTCTACTATCGCAGAGGATGGTGTAGATTTGAGCTATTCGGCGGTGTATGAAAAGCTGACTTCCTTGAAGACAGTCTATCCTGAGGGAATGACATGGACGAACTTTGAACCGTATGGTACAAAGAGCAAAGATCCTCATTACGAATGGAAGGGCGGCAAAATACTGGGCAATGTAAACAAAGGTGTGGGCTGTGCTGCATTTGCTTTTATATTAAGTGATGCTGCTTTTGGTACTTTACAGGCAAGAGTGGTTAATGAAGCTGATAAATTTAGTCTTGTCAGGCCGGGTGATATACTGCGCATAAATGGGAACAGTCACAGTGTAATTGTACTGCAGAAAACGGCGGTAGGCGTGATTATTGCCGAAGGCAATTATAATAAGTCTGTCCACTGGGGCCGTGCATTAAGCAAAGATGAGGTTAATAAAGCCGATTTCATAGTTACACGTTATCCGGAAAATTTTGATACATCAGGTGCTGATGCAGTTGAAGAAGTAATTGAACAAGGTACCGAAGGCGAAAATCTTACATGGACACTGACAAACAGAGGAACTCTTACGATTTCTGGCAGCGGAGCTATGAGGGATTTTTTATCAAATGACCGGCCGAAGTGGGAAGAAAGCGGAAAAAGTATTGCTACTGTAGTGATAGAACAGGGTGTTACCAGTATAGGGAATTATGCTTTTTATAACTCTGCTAGTCTTTCGGTAATAAGTATACCTAACAGTGTTAAAGCTATTGGAAACGATGCTTTCTACAATTGTTCAGCGCTGCTTTCGGCTACTCTTCCTAAAGAGGGGGAATTAGCAACTATTGGAGAAAGTGCTTTCCAGGCTTGTACCGGTCTGAAGCATATTGATTTTCCACCTAGTATTGAGTCAGTAGGTGCTGCAGCATTTTCAGGATGTACAAATGTAAATAAAATCAGATTTATGCCAGGCAATAAAGGCGCTGTTACGTTGGGTGATAATTTATTTACAGAATGCAGAAATCTGCAATATGTGACTCTGCCAGATAAAGCAGATTGTATCAGCTCTGGAATGTTTCTGCATTGTGAGTATCTTACTGAACTGCATATTCCAGCAGGAATTCAGGCAGTTAGAATAGATGGGGGACAGCCATTTTCAGGATGTGAAAGGTTAAATAAAATATACTTTGCTGGCAGCGAGGATCAATGGAATAATATGGAAGGAATGACAGCTTTAGGTGAACATCGGAATAAAATAGAATTTGATATTCCATTTCCTGATCCATTCGCCCCAGATCCAGATGACCCAGGTGACGGTATGAACAGCAATGGCCATGTACACAGCTGGGCAGCTACAGAATGGAATCATGACGACAGCTATCATTGGCACGAATGTACCGCAGCAGGATGTACAGTAACTAATAACAAGGACAAAAGCGGCTATGCAGCACACACCTATGGGAGCTGGGTAACTGATGTAGATGCGACATCTTCCCAGAGCGGAAGCAGACATAGAGACTGCACAGCATGTTCTTACCGGCAGACCGAAAGCATTCCTGCAACAGGCGGCAGTTCCGGCGGCTCTTCGGGTGGTTCCGGCAGTACGGGAGGTTCTTCCGGCGGCAGCTCTGGCGGTTCCTGGGGTTCCGGCGGCAGTTCCTGGGGTTCAGGAAGTACAGGCAGCGGTTCAGGAAGTACAGGCGGTACTGGTAATACAAATACAAGCAAACCGGAAACACCAGAAACACCTGACAGCTCCACTGACACAGACAGTACAGGCAGCAATACCACAGACGATTCATCAGGTAATACAGACGGTACTGGCAATACAGTCACTGAACCTGACAATTCTGACGATTCTGAAAGTACTGCCAGCAGTCTGAAACAGCTGAAAACAAAATTTAAGAAGCAGATAAAAACTGATCTAAAGAAGCAGATCAAGGTACAGCTGAAACCGGAACTGAAAAAACAGCTGAAATCAGAATTAAAACTGACGTCAAAAGGAAAACTGAGAAAACAGCTGAAAACGGAATTAAAGCCGCAGGTGAAGGCAAAATTGAAAAAACAGCTGAAAAAACAGTATGGGGATGAACTTGGAAAAGAGTTTGCAGATATATTTAATCCAGAATTCAATGCACTGTTTAACAAGTTATTCAATGGACTGTTTAATCAGCAGTACAAACAGTTAACGGCGAAACAGGCAGCCAGATAAGACGGCTTATGTAAATTAAGATGCAAGGGGCTGCCGCATTAAGAAAATCAAACAAGATATAGTTTGCGTAAAATATTTTACACTATATCCTGTATAGATTTTGCTTAGTGCGGCAGCTCCTTATTTTTAAATGAAAGAAATATATTCTTAATGACAATGTATGCCAGAGCGTGTTTGGAAAACGAAATATCTGTGACTGTTTATACGAAGGATGAATTGATACAGGAAGTCTGCGTATTTCCAGAATAATTTCATGCAGAAGATTGATAAATTATTCTTTTTGTAGTAAAATATTCTTATGCGGCACAGCAGGTATTTCTGCCGTGTACATAGAAGGCGCAGGTAATCATCTGGGCAGTGTCAGGTATATAATGTATCATTTATGTTTTATTTTTCTGGCTGGCGGGTCTTGAAAGTATTGCTGACAGGGATATTACGGCTGTGCAGAATTACCAGAATGACTCTGAGCTTTATGCTGGCAAAGATGAATACAAAGATTACCTTCGTGTACAGGAATGCATGAAAAACGGGGAAAGCGGTACGGATGAATATATTTATGACGGCATTGATTATCTGTGTGCTTATGCACCGATTGGAGATACAGGCTGGTCACTGGCGCTTGCCTATCCGTCAGAGGAAGCATTTGCGGGGATTAATGACCTGAGGGATAAGCTGGTTATCGCAACGGTTCCTGCACTTGCTGCAGGGGCTTTTATGGCTGTTATTATTGCCGGTACTTTTCGAAAACCGCTGCGTGCCATTCAGAATCATGCTTCAGAGCTGGCCAGGGGAAATCTGAAGCACCGGATTGCTTTGAAACGCCAGGATGAGTTTGGCGCGGCATGCAGTGATCTGGATAAGGCAACTGGACAGATGCAGGAGCTTATGACGGTTCTTGCAGATAATGTATCTGAGGTAAATGCTTCGAGCGAGGAGCTGTGCGCTACGACACAGGAAGTATCAGCACGTATAGAAATTATCGGTTCTTCGGCAGATTCTGCTGAAGAATACAAGGAAAAGGCATACCAGGCGCAGAATGAAGCACGCAAAGCAATAACAGAAAGCCAGGGAATTTATAAAATCCAGCAGGAAAAGATCAGGCAGAGCCTGGAAGCCGGGAAAGTGGTCGGAGAAATACGTACACTTACGGATGTGATTTCCGAAATATCAGACGAAACCAACCTGCTTGCTCTGAATGCCTCTATCGAAGCAGCCCGGGCCGGCGATATGGGAAAAGGATTTGCCGTTGTTGCCGGTGAGGTTGGAAAACTTGCATACGAGACTGCGCAGAGTATCCATTCGATTCAGTCGACAGTCGAAATTCAGGACAGCATCAGGAGCTGTTCGCAGGCAATGCTTGACACAGCACAGACTTCGCTTCAGCTTGCCCAGCTTGCAGAACAGCTGCTGCAGGCATCAGAAAATCTGACTCATAGCTGAAAGACTGCCAGATCGCAGAATATCTGCCGCAAGATTCAGAAAAATCTGACTCATAATTGCCGGACTGCCAGCCAGCAGAAACAGCTGCTGCAGGTTTTTGAAAAAACTGGCTTAAAACCAACAGACTGCCAGCCAGCAGAAACAGCTGCTGCAGGCTTTTGAAAAAACAGCTTTTAACTGTCAGACATCCAGACATGAAATAGAATGAACGGAAAAAACAGGATTATTTATAGAGAAATGAAATAAGGAGCTGTAGCATTGAGAAAGATGAAACAAGATATAGATGTTTGAATTGTTCATTAAAACTATATCCTGCACATGTTTTACTTAATGCAGCAGCTCCTTGTCTGACAGGCGGCTTATTCAGCCTGAATCAGTGTAATCTGCCCACGTATATTTTCTTCATATATATTCTTGATTTCCAATATACACTGCTGAGGCAGGTCTGAGCGGTCGTAGACAAGGCGGGTGTGGAATGTATTGTCACCGGTCTGTTCAATTCCGCTGCCGGATGAGAAATTCCATTCCTGTCCGGTGCTGCTGTCTTTGATACAGAATCCTAATCCGTCTGTTTCCAGCTGTGCAGCCGGATTTTCATAATAAATATCCACATAAGTGTGTATTTCGGTCTGCGACATGGTTACGTTTGTGACTACAGCGTTTATTTCCGGGACACTGCCGCTGCCTTCTGCCTGATAGACAGTTGTTTCCAACGTGCTTTGGTCCTGCAGTGTAAAGGAAGCGGTTGATTTAATTACATCCATGCCGGCCTTGCGGTCTGATTCGGACTGCATGGTATAGGTCATGACTACATCCAGTGCGGTATCTGCATTTGTGCGGTCGGCAGATATATACATTGCAAGCATATCATCCTTTATAGATTTGCAGGTATAAGCGGACGACGAAGATTTAAAGGAGCTGTCCGGGTGAAATCCGCTGTTAACAAACATCAGTTCCAGTCCTTTTTCCCTGGCGTATTCTGCAATGGTTTTATCTTCCTGGGTTTCAAGGATATCTGATACAGGGTCTGTGTCCGGATCTGTAGCCCAGTCTGGTACCAGGAAGTATTTTCCAGTTTCAGCGGCCTTTGCTTCTATGACAATATTGATTTCTCCGCTGTCGCATAATGCTTCTTTTACCGAAAAAGTGACAGGCAGATCCTGGCTGGTGCCGGATGGGACTGACTGCTCGATTTTAGTTTCAATAAGCCTGTCGGCGTCTTCTGAGAGCGTATGGCCGGACTCGGAAAAGAATCCGGCAAGTCCGAAATAATGGCTGGCTGCCAGAGCGCCTGTTGGAAGAGCAATTGCGAGAAGGATAGCTGCTGCAGCTGTTTTCCAGGTAAATCTGCGTTTTTTGTGCTGCATGCTTCTGTCTGTAAATGGATCGGATATTCCTGTACCATTCGGGAGCTGTATATAGGAGTGTTCTGTATTTGATTTCATATGAATAAGCCTTTCTTTGAATTCGTCTGATGCATGAATCTGATTGTACATGCTCTGATAGTAGTTTCGGTTTTTGTCTGTGTCAGGATTCATCGTGCCACGCTCCTTTCAGCTGCTGTTTCAGCATTTTTCTTGCGCGCATCAGCCTTGTCTGAATGGCTGATTCTTTCTTTTGCAGAATCTGCGCAATGTCTCTGACCGAATATGATTCAAAGTAGTATAAATGCACGGTACTGCGGTATTTTTCCGGAAGCGCGGCTACCGCTTCGAATAAAGCAGATGCTTCCCCAAATTCGGACATCCAGGAAGAATCTGATCCTGATGAATGTTCCGCTGCCAGCTCCAGTTCCTGGAATCCCATAGGCTGTATTTTGCGCCGCCAGGCAGATGACAGATGGTTTTTGCAGGTGTTAATGGTGACGCGGATGAGCCAGCGCTTTACATGTTCGCTGTCCTTAAACGGAGTATCGGTTTCATAAAGTTTTAGAAAAGCATCCTGTACGATATCTTCTGCGTCAGACAGCTGTCTGCAGTAGTTGACGGCAATGCGGAGCATGGAATCCGTATACTGCCTGACATATTCTGTATATAATTGTTCGGAGAGCACATCCCACCTCCTTTAAACGGAATGTATGATTTTGAAAGGCCTTTCACTATAATAACAAAACAGAGCCTGGGAATATCACAATTAATCACTGTGAAAGAAAATTTTTTGGATTTTCTGACGCCCGCAGGCAGGTCATAATGCCTGCGGGTAAAAAAGAATTTATTTCCGGTTTTTCTTCTGCATGGACAGCAGCCTGTCCAGGTAAATGGATTTGAACTGTTTACTGGCAAGCGCCTGTTTCAGCGGCGGCAGCTTTAAGATCGTACCAAATACCGCAGCCATAGCCCGGTGGTTTGCAAAAGCCTGATTATCAAAAATGAGGTTTTGCAGTGTTCCTTTTTCAATTGCCTGCAGCACAAAACGGTGCGTGCTGTTAACAGGCGTAACGACCTGTACCGGCCGGCGTTTCAGTGTTATAGCTCCTGACGGGCAGTTTCTGGCACAGACGCCGCATCCGAGACAGATTTCGGTATTGATGACAGCATATTTCTTTTTGCCTGACGCATGTACAGCATTCTGGCTTTTGTCTGCAGCACTGGCCGGCGTATTTTCAAAAGTCTCAGAATCTGTATCAGGTGCTGGGCCAGCCTGTGTCTGCTGCATGGAAATAGCCAGTATCGGACAGACTCTGGCACATTTTCCGCATCCGATGCATTTGTCCATGTTTATTTCCGGGATATAGTTTGTTGTAGCGACCGGCTGCATCGGACTGAAATGTCTGGCCGCCTGAAGTGCCTCGCAGCAGCATCCGCAGCAGTTGCAGATAAATGACGGATGTTCTCTGACATTTTCTCCAATCTGGACAAGATTGCTTTCATAAGAACGTTCCAGTGCGTCTTTTGCTTCTTCTTTAGAAATCAGCCGTGCATATCCGCCATGTTCGGCAAGAGAACGTGCTACATTATCAAAGGTCAGGCATACGTCCCATGGAGCATTGATTTCACAGGGATGCCCGGCATGGTACATTTTGTGTCTGCAGTAACAGGTGCCCAGTCCGATATATTCGGATTCTTCTATTATATGTGTCGCGCGTTCATAATCCAGGATATAATTTGTTTTGCTGTTTTCCAGCACCGGTTCCTGTACAAATACACGCCCGAGTCTTGTTTCAGTAACAAAAAACAGGTCTTTGATAAAATCTTCTTCTACATTCATGTACTGGTAATAGAGGGTGCTCAGATATTTCTGGTCAATGTCGCCCCTTGTGCGCATCAGGGCAAATTCTATAAAACCTGCCATTGGCGGAGGCATGACAAACTGGCGCTGCCCGTGATATTCTGAATCCACCAGAAGGGCTTTGTCGCAAAGATGATCCAGGAACTTTTCAGCTTTTGCTTCCGTAGTTCCCCAGATTTTGGCCGCTTTTTTCAGCGTAAAAGGCCGGACAGGCAGCAGTGCAGCCCATTTTGCTTCTTTTTCTGTATATAGTACCTGAAGGATTTTGTACAGCGATTCGGTTGGAGGAGCGCCCTGTGTAAACCAGTTAATACGTTCTTCCAGATTTTTGTATGCGTCTCTTGTAGTCAGATGTCCCATAACTGTATACCTCCTATATGGTCAGATGTGCTGTTGATATTTGTGATCGTTATAAGTAATAGATCTGTATTTTACGCTGGTACATATTATACCTTATCTGAGTGTGTGAAGCAACCTGCATGCAGGTGTCCTTAGAGCAGTATGAAGCAGGTCCGGGCGGAGAAACGCTTTGTCTTGTGGAATTATTTATGATTATTCCCAGTTTTTGCAGTAACAAATCAGTTATTACAGCAGTACAGAAGGAATTTTAGTCTTCCTGGACACCGTATGGAGAACTGATTCCTTCTGATGTTCCGCTTGCAAAAAGCAGGAGGTTCTAAGTATTCTGTTTCAAAACAGAGGTATCGGACAGACCGGCACCTGATGCCCTGGCATTGCGGCATGCTTTCTGCTGTAGCGCTGGACAGGTGTGTTTTGTGGCTTGCCAGGTACTTTCATGAGCTGCCAGCGTGCCAAAAAAAATCCTGTGTATCAGGCAGACACTTAAATTCATTCAGTACCAGCTGGAAAAAGTGTCTCTTCCCAGCGTTCGGATTATACGCTTTTGCATACTCTGCTGCAAAAAATTTAGAAAATTCCTGCATACTTATCTATTTTCAGGTAACACTATTTCTAAAATATGAAGAAGGTGGATGGTGTAAAATGAAAAGAAATAGAATCCGAAGATTTTTCCAGCAAAAACAATATGCAATTGCCTCTCTGGTATTATTTGCTGCAATTGCGGGAATGACAGGCATTTATGTATCAAACAAAATAACAGATGAACGTCTGGAAGAGGAAATGGCGCAGAAAGAAGCAGAGCTGTCCGAAGCGGCAGAAAGAGAACGCGAGGAATTAGCGGCTTTGGAACAGCAGGAAACCAATCCGTTTGCAGATATGACAAAAGATACGCAGGAAGATACGGAGAGTGTTTCTTCTATTATAAAGCCGGAATCACAGACCGGAGAACAGACATCTGAACAGGATGAAAACGGAACACAGAGCGGTACAGATACACAGGAAGAGAACAAACCGCAGGAAGACACACGGAATACAGACCAGACAAATGCGGATGACCAGGAATCCCAGACAGACCAGTCACAGGAGAAAAAAGCGAAGGATACAGCTGCGAAAGCAAAAGCAGAACTGCATTTTTCACCGGAATCTGATTTAGGCTGGCCGTTACAGGGTGATGTGATTTTAAATTACAGCATGGATCAGACAGTTTATTTTGCAACGCTTGAACAGTATAAATATAACCCAGCAATTATTATTGCCGGAAAAGTCAATGATCCGGTTAATGCAGCAGCTACCGGAAAGATTACAGATATCAGTACAAACGAAGAAACAGGTGTAACAGTAACTATGGATCTGGGCGACGGATACAGCGCAGTCTACGGGCAGCTGAAAGAAGTACTGTATAAAGAAGGTGCAGCAGTGGAGGCAGGAAATGCGATTGGGTACATTGCGGAACCTACGAAGTATTATTCTGTAGAAGGCAGCAACCTGTATTTTGAACTGCAAAAAGACGGTGAACCGGTAAATCCGATGCAGTATATCCAATAAAGTCATTGGCAGAAACCGGGAAAAAGCATATAATGATTATGTAACGACCAATCTTCTATCATATGAACCAATACATGCAGATAATGCCGGCAGATATACAGGAATGATGAGTGGAATACCCTGTGTACTGGACAGGAGAACTTGCAGGGGCCTTAAATCTGTCATTTGTACACAAATTGGTCGATTGCATAGACGCAAAAGGAGTCCTGCGGGACTCCTTACATATTTTTTAATATCCGGAGTCTGATATGGAATTAAGAAATTATACTTATATAATAGAATGCAGCGATGGCAGGCTGTATACAGGATGGACAAACTGTATCGAAAAGCGGCTCAGGGAGCATAACAGCGGCAGGGGAGCAAAATTTACCCGGGGAAGGGGCCCTGTAAAACTGCGTTATCTGGAAATATCAGATACAAAGTCAGATGCCATGAAACGGGAAGCAGAGATTAAGAAATTAACCCGTCTGCAGAAAGAACGTTTGATTCACAGCGGTAGTCTGGAAAAAATTTTGTCAGATCTTAAAATCAGTGTTTGACATTTCTTCCATGGTTTGCTATTATGGAGAACGTTGCAGGTAACAAATAGAAGGAGTAAACATGAAGTTTGATGAATTAGAATTATTTCCGGCAATTATGCGCGGAATAAAAGAAATGGGATTTGAAGAAGCCACTCCGATACAGAGCCAGGCTATCCCGGTTATGATAGAGGGAAAAGATATCATCGGTCAGGCACAGACTGGAACTGGCAAGACCGCCGCCTTTGGTATTCCTGCGCTGCAGAAAGTAGATCCGTCCAATAAAAAGACTCAGGTACTTATTTTATCTCCGACAAGGGAGCTGGCAATCCAGGTAGCAGACGAGCTGCGTAAATTAAGCAAATATATGCATGGTATTAAAGTACTGCCTGTATACGGCGGTCAGGAAATCACAAAGCAGATACGTTCTTTAAAGGTTGGATGTCAGATCATCGTAGGTACGCCGGGCCGTATTATGGACCATTTGCGCAGAAAGACAATCCGGTGTGAAATGGTAAATACCGTAGTATTAGACGAAGCCGATGAAATGCTGGATATGGGATTTCGTGAAGATATTGAAACGATTCTGGAGTATATACCGGAGGAGGAACGCCAGACTGTTCTGTTTTCTGCTACAATGCCGAAACCGATTCTGGATATTACGAGAAAATACCAGCGTGATGCAGTAACAATTAAAATTGTTAAAAAGGAACTGACCGTTCCAAGCATCGAACAGTATTATTACGATGCAAAGCGCCGGGACAAGGTAGATATGCTGACGCGTCTTCTGGATTATTACAATCCGAAACTTTCCCTGATTTTTTGTAATACAAAGCGGTGTGTAGATGAGCTGACAAAAGAACTTTCTGACCGCGGCTATTTTGCAGAAGGGCTTCACGGAGACATGAAACAGGCACAGCGTGACCGTGTTATGAAAAATTTCCGCTCTGGAAAGACGGAGATTCTCATTGCTACAGACGTTGCGGCAAGAGGTATCGACGTGGATGACGTAGAAGCTGTTTTTAACTACGACCTTCCACAGGACGATGAATATTATGTACACCGTATCGGGCGGACTGGCCGTGCAGGCCGTACAGGAATGGCATTTTCCTTTGTAAAAGGAAAAGAAGTCTACAAGCTGAAAGAAATCGAGCGCTACTGCAAGACAAAAATTCTGCTGCAGAAGCTCCCTTCCATGGATGATGTAACTGTCATTAAAACTGAAAAAATCATGGAACAGCTGGAACATATCATGGAAGAATATGATTTGTCCCATATGATTGATTTAATAGAAAATAAAATCAACGAAGCAGATTATACAGCAATGGATATTGCAGCTGCATTTCTGCGCCAGGTGCTGTATGGATACGAAGACGAAGAAAAATCCCGCGATGATTTATTTGATTTTGGGGACACCGGTGCTGAAGAAGGAATGGTGCGTCTGTTTATCAACATTGGTAAAAACCAGAAAGTACGTCCGGGCGACATACTCGGGGCAATAGCCGGAGAAGCCGGAATATCCGGTGATCTGGTAGGGGCTATAGATATGTATGATAAATATACATTCGTAGAAGTTCCGAGAGAGTATGGCAAAGAAGTGCTAAAAGCTATGTCCAAGACAAAGATTAAAGGCAAATCTATCAATATTGAGCCGGCAAATCAAAAATAATAGTGACTGTTTCACAGTTTACAAATAAGATTATGAAAAAAAACCGTATGTATGCATAAATTTATGAAATCCGGCAAAAAAAGAAAAAAAATTGTTGTAATAAAATAAAAAAAAGAGTATAATGATATCGCAACGATAAAAATGCCCGAAGTGGGTAAAATATGTGAGGAGGATGATGATGAAGAAGAATCTCATTAAAAAGGTATTTGCGGTTTCGTTGTCGATCGCTATGGCTTGTTCATTTTTACCAACAGCCAATCCAGTGACTGCATCCGCAGCAGCGCCTTTCGTTTCTTTAAAGACTACTTTTAAAACATTAAAAGTTGGCCAGAAATATGAAATGACGCTGAAAAACAACACGATCAACTGGAAGATCAGAAAAGTAGAAACCACAAATAAGCCAGTCGCTACTGTCTATGGAAAGACAACAAAACATGTAATGATCAAAGGCAAGAGCGAAGGACGTGCAACAATCAGAGTTCATGTAAGAACAACTGAAAGAAAGAGAAACAACACAAAGACTCTGAGATGCCGTGTTAAAGTTGTTCCGGCACAGCAGGTTGTAACACCGCCAACACAGACGGAAGTAACAGTAACTACACCGGAAGCTCTGACAGAAGCATTAAACAATGCTAATCTTACAAAGATTACAATTAAGCCGGCAGGTGCAGTAAACTTTACAATTCCACAGGGAACATACTCTAATGTTGACCTTGTAGTAGATGCTCCACAGTCAGACATTGACAACAGCGCTACATTCAAGTCTATTCAGATTGATAACATCAAACCTGAAACATGGACTGAAAGAGGTAAAAACAATACATTTAATGTACGTTCATCAAATGCAAGCTTCAAGATTGAAAGCGGTGCTGTAGTTAACCGTATTGCTTTTGCAGCAGCAGGTGCTGGCAAAGTTGCTTTAAACGGCGGTACATTAAATGGCGTAACTGTAAGTGCTAAAGTTTCATTAAACATCAGCGGTACAAAGGCTGAAGGCGCTCCTGCAATTGATATCTCAATTGAATCTGGCGCTACAGATTCTGTTGTTACAACAGACGTACCTGCAAATGTTACAACAAGCGCTAAAGTTTCTGTAGTATTCGAAAAGAATGCAACAGGCAGTACATTAAGACTTCAGGTAGCTGGTATTTCTGTAGCTATTACTAACAGAACTTCTAAAGCTATTGAAGTAACAAGAAATGATGGCTCCAAGACAACTGCTCCGGTAGGTACTTCTACAGCTACATCTGTAAATACTACAACACCTACTTATCCGTCAGGCGGTGGTTCAACAGGTGGCGGAAGCTCAACTGTAACAGATGCACCTTCTATTAATACTTCAAGTAAGGCATATACTGTAGCAGTTGCTTCTGGTTCTTCAATTACAACATCAGCTGGTGCTATTTATGGTATTAAGTTACCTGTTACTCTTACGAAGAATCCAGGGTACTCAGTATTTACATCAGGCAGTTCATATTCTTATGAACTTGAATATAAAGTAGAAGTACGTAATGGTAACCAGCTGCTTTCAGGTTCCGAGGAATGGATACCTATGAAGGACAATGGTAAAGTAATAGCAGTAACAAATCCAAGTGGCGAAGCATTTGCAAGTTCTGCTACATTTAATGTTCAGGTAGTTGTACGTGTAGCAAAAGGATGCAAGCAGCTTGATAAAGATGGAAAAGTAATTAAGACATATAGTGATGCAGCTGTCATTGGAACTTTCTATTATCCAAGTCCAGTTGCTTTACCAGCTGAATAATGTTCATATTGCTTTGAATAATTAAGAAATTCATAAATACGGGTGTCTTTTAGACATCCGTATTTTTTAATATTTCCAGTATGAGTGCAGTCTAATCTCTGAAAAATCAGTAACGAGTCTTGTTGGTAGGAAAAATACATCCAGAGTTATCTAACGTGAGAAGAAATCTCAAGAAAGCAGAAGACAAATCTATGGATTCTGACGAACAGAATCTCATCAGACTGCAGCCAAAGCATCAGTCTGCCTGAAAATGAAATCCAATGACTTACCTGGAACTGGTTACGGTAAATATTCCAGATAAATAGAGTGAGAGGCCGTATTATCATCTGTGGAAATTTAAAAAGGAAAAGGAAATGGAAATACAGCAGCTGATTTATTATCTGAAGTATCAGAAAATGGGGAAATACAACAGAGGCTTTATTGGTGACTGATTGAGAGGAGAAATGGGGATTTATGTCTGATAAGTATTATATCTTTTGACTAGAGAAAAAATGAGGTTAATATGAGTGCTGTTAAGCTGATGCTGGTGTAAAATTTCATTTGAGTCAAATGAATAAAGAACACTGATTTGTGACCAAGCAATAAGCACAGCAAAATCTGCACAAAGCAAGGTGTCCTCTGTAATTAAAAGTATTTGAAGAAGAATGAATCAATAAATTTGAAAAACTTGAAGACGGTGTATGAAGAAGCTGATAAAACTGGAAAAATACGTGAATGGGATTACTGGCACTTCATAATTCTTAAACATACGTCATATAATCTATATATTTAATTCAACTCGATATTTTCCCTATACAGCCGTTTTTCATTCTATCCTAATACCCACTGCCATTAACCAGATAAACTATCTAAAAATCTATTCTGGATGCTTTCACACCTATTCTGATTCATTAATATACTATTGATTTATATACCAATTAAATTATATACACAATTTAATTGTATAATCTAATGATTCATTAATGATAGATGATCTTATCCTGCCATTATATGGCATAAAACAAAGAAGCTGCCATTTGACAACTCCCCATTTATTAATATTCATAATGCCCATTGCGGGATATGATGATGATATTTTAGATTCGTCAATGCCATATATAAGGCGGTCTGTTTCGTATATCTGCTTGCTGTATAGCTGATTTATCATGATTTAGCAGTTCAGGCTTTCCTGTGCCCTGCATTGCTCTGCTGCGTTTTGTATCTTTAAGAATGCTGCTTATTCTTTAGAGTTTTACGGTTTTATGTTTTACAGCATAAGTCATCATTTCATCTGCTGGAGTTAAATCTTTTATTCTGCAGGCTTTCCATTTCGCAGTATGCCGAACTTCCATAAAGCAAAAAAAGTCATGGATATGCTTAAGCGCTGCATCGGCAAATCCATGACGTATACGCTGGTGCATAAAGGGCTGTTATTTTCTGCACAAATGAAAAGCCTATAATTTTCAAAACTGATATAGATAAAAAATCAGGCTGAAATCATATCGAATTCCAGCCTGACTTTTTGTGCCATACCCAAAAAAAGAGCTATTAGCGGCTTGGATACGGCTGTAACCTGCATGGGAGATCTGCCATTTTGCAAGCAGCTGCCCATTTCGTTTTTATAATATATCATATATTTGGCTTGATTGCAATAGTATTTTTTAGTATATCCGGGATGTTTAAAAAAAATTTCGATGTGGTGTTATATATTATATGCGGATTTTAATCGGGATATGTTACATGATATGATTGTGTAATGTCCAGAAAAAGCCCGCCTCTTTCCGCCGCTGGCACATTCTCCAGACTTCTGCAGAGTTCAAGGCACATCCGCTTTTGTTCAGATCCCTGACCGATTGTGCCAGTGCTGGAACTGAAGGAATATGCAGAGAGGCTGAATGAATAGAAAATGCCCAAGGAAAACAGATTGAGGAAAATGCTTTTCTGCTGTATAATAATCTTAGAGAAAAGGGTTTCCATAATCATAAGATTCCCGGAATGTGTTTCAGGGAAGGAACGGCCGGGGACGGACCAGGCGGAAGAACACAGGAAAAGAAAACCGGCGAAGCGCGCAGACCGGCAGCGTCTTTTCCGGAATGTATTTCAGGGAGGAAACAGGAGGAAGACAGCGGAAAGGAAGGGAACGATGGCGGAAAAAGATACTGCAGAAAAGACGCTGGAGGCTTACAATGACGTATTTGCAGATATAGTGAATGTGCTGCTGTTCCAGGGCAGGAAATTCGTGAAGGAGGAGGAGCTGGAGGAGGAAAGCCCGCATTCCAGCTATAAGGCGGACGGGAAGCTGCACGCGCAGGAGCGGGATGCAGCAAAGTACTGGAAGAAGGGGCTGGTGCGCATAGCACTGTACGGGCTGGAAAACCAGACGGCAGTGGACCGCGACATGCCGCTGAGGCTGTTTTCCTACGACGGCGCGGCATACCGGGCGCAGCTTCTGACGGATAAGGAAATGAAGAAAAAAACGGGAAGGAAAGCGCCGAGGTATCCGGTGGTGACGCTGGTGCTGTATTTCGGGCATGACAGGCACTGGAAAACGCCGGTAAGGCTGTCGGAGTGCCTGGAGGTACCGGAAGAATTAAAGCCGTACGTGAATGACTACCGGATGAACCTGTTTGAGGTCGCATACCTGAGCGACGAGCAGGTGCAGATGTTCAGCAGCGATTTTAAAATCGTGGCGGATTATTTCGTGCAGATGCGGAAAAACAGGGACTATAAGGCATCGGAAGTCACAATCAGGCATGTGCACGAGCTGCTCCAGCTGATGGCGGTCATGACACGCGACAGCCGGTTTGAAAATGCATACAGCCCTGAGATGGAAAGGAGAGCGACGACTATGTGTGAGGTACTGGACCGTGTGGAGAACAGGGGAATAGAGAAGGGAATAGA
>CAJTVR010000034.1:39611-44267 GCA_910580075.1 uncultured Eubacterium sp.
ACAGAGGACCCGTCATACAGGAACAGGCTGCTTGCAGAAGCAGAAAGCTGCCGGACCAGCCAGTGATTGTGATCTGCTGTCTTCAGTGGTATCCTGCCGGCTGAAATCTTATAAAGAATACGGGTATGCCCGCTGAACAGACTGTGTCTGTGCTGGGAATTCTACAGACAGAACGGCAGAAGTATATGGAATTGCTGGAACGGCAGCCGTTACGAAAACGCCACGGACTATTGCTGTCCCTGGCGTTTTCTGCTTTTTTCTAAATGACAGTTTTTCCGTCTTGCTGCGTACATATACCCCCTTATAGAAGTGTACGAAAATCAGCCAGGAATTGTGCCTGTTTTTTTGCGGCACAATCCCCGGCTTTTGGGAGGTCACGATTCGGTCCTTTACGTTAACCCTTCTTCCTCATCTTTTGGTTCGTCAGTAATTTTCAGCAGTCCCTGCATGTAAGCATTCACAAGATGTTTATCATCGCGGGGAAGGCGGTGAAAATCTGTAATCAGCTGCTGATCGGAAACGGTCAGCTGTTTTGTCACTGCACCATTTTCATTAAAAAATTCAGACAGTGTGATTCCGAAGCCTTCACAGATCCGTATAAGAGTAGAAACAGAAGGAACATTGCTGCGGTTAAATGTATTGCTCAAAGTAGAATAGCTGATATCAGATTCCTTTGACAGACGGTAAAGTGACCAGTTCCTCTCCTCACAAAGCTGTGTAACTCTTTTTAAAACATAGTCTTCTCTCATTGTATAACCCTCATCTCCTCATATGTACTATAGAATCTATTTTAATGAATAGTAAAATATCGTAAAGATGTTAATAAGGGAGGTAATCGTGTAACGCATATGTACAGCATTGGATTCAAACCAGAATAACAGCCAGGGTTCACCTTTTTCCGCTGTAAGTTTTTATTACCTGTTAAAGATTGTGAGAAACTTTTATCTTTAATAATCTTATATGGTTTTGGTTTTTCACTTGTCTTAAAAACGGGAAATTTCATTCCGGCATGCGGGCAGGAATGCCTTGCATGAAGAAAATATGCTATGGCTGGATTATAGCACATATGCGTACTGGCTTCAAGCTAAAAATATAAGTAATCGTGAAAGACATATGAGAATTTGTAATGGCCCAGAAAAACACTGCGTCACGAATTCTGTAGAAAAAGCCAAATTTACAAAAGATTTATAATATTTCTTTGTATTAGTGGTTTTGTAAATTTCCAAAATGTGATAGAATAAGTCGTTATAAGCGCAGGATTCATTATTTCAATAGATAACTGGATAAAAAGGAGACGATATGGGAAAATCGAAAGTGTATTTTACTACATTTAAAGCAACGGCGAATGAAAATCTTCTTCAGAAACTTCGCAGGCTGATGATAACGGCGGGGATGAAGGATATTGATTTTACAGACAAATACACGGCAATCAAGATTCACTTTGGCGAATATGGCAATCTGGCATTTTTACGGCCTAATTATGCAAAGGTCATGGCAGATCTTGTAAAGGAATGCGGCGGCAGGCCGTTTCTGACAGACTGCAATACGCTGTATGTGGGCAGCCGTAAAAATGCGCTGGATCATCTGGAAACAGCATATCTGAACGGATTTACGCCATATGCGGCTGGCTGCCATGTATTAATCGGAGACGGTCTGAAAGGAACAGACGAAACGCTTGTGCCAGTAAATGGTGAGTATGTTAAAGAAGCAAAAATCGGGTCTGCGGTTATGGATGCAGATGTATTTCTGTCCCTGACACATTTTAAAGGACATGAGATGGCCGGGTTTGGCGGTGCATTAAAAAATATTGGAATGGGATGCGGGTCCAGGGCAGGAAAGATGGAGATGCATAATGACGGAAAACCATATGTGCAGGATACAGACGGATGTATCGGATGCGGCAGCTGCCTGCGTATCTGTGCGCATGGAGCTCCTGTCATTGAAAATAAAAAAGCACGCATTGATCATGATAAATGTGCCGGATGCGGCAGATGTCTGGCAGTATGTCCGAAAGATGTGATTCAGCCGAGTTCAGGAAGTTCCGTGAAGAGCCTGAACTGCAAAATGGCAGAGTACAGTCTGGCAGTGTGCAGGGAAAGACCGAATTTCCATGTCTCATTAGTCTGTGATGTGTCGCCAAACTGTGACTGTCATGCAGAAAATGATATTCCGATTATTCCGGATGTGGGAATGTTTGCATCCTTTGATCCGGTTGCTCTGGATGTGGCGTGTGCCGATGCTGTAAACAGGATGCCGGTAATAGAAGGAAGCGTATTAAGCGATAATATGAAGAAAGATTCCGCTCACGGAGAGGGACATGATCATTTCCATATGACACATCCTGACACAGAGTGGAAGTCATGCATTGAACATGCAGTAAAAATCGGGCTTGGCAGCGATCAGTATGAACTGTTAGAAATATAGTAACAAAAAGCCGTTTTGCGAAATATGAATTCCGGCAGTTTCATACCGGATTAAAATACAAGAATTATCTGCCCGTAATGGTCAATTATGGTAACAGTTAACCGAAAGCCTGGCTGGTGCCGGTAATGTACATGAGAATACGGAATTGTTAGAAGCCAGGTATCCTGCCGCAGGCTGACGGGGTATAATGATCTGGCTGTTATCTGATATTAATATTTTGAATCTGGAAATGAAGAAAGAAAGCAGGGCAGGAATTTGAGGGAAAAATTTGGTTTAAAAGAATTAGAAAATGAAATTTTGCTGGATCGTTTTCGGACAATGAGCCAGCCGGCTCTTGTGTCTAAGACTAACGGCCTGAGCGGCAAGCTGTATATTGCATCAGAGATGGAGCAGATGGATAAAATCGGATATGACTGTGTGGCAGCATGTGTCAATGACATGGCTGCGCTCGGTGCCGAGCCGCTGTTCTTTTATGCAAATATATCCTGCGTCAGGCCTAAGGCAGATAAAATTAGGATTATTGAAGAAGGAATTTCGGAGGGATGCAGAAAAGCTGAAATTCAGTTTGCGGGAAGCGAAATTGTAGAACTGCCTGATAAGTATGCGTTTGACCAGTATGAACTGGCTGGATTTATTGTCGGAATTGTGGACCGGAAGAAAAAAATAGGAAACGCCAGACTTGCTGACGGTGATGTAATTATCGGCCTTCCCTCAGACGGGCTGCATAATAACGGATATGTGCTGGCCAAAAAACAGCTGTTTTTGTCTAAAGGGACAATGGAAGTCTATTATGACATGCTGGGATCTACTCTGGGTGAACAGCTGCTCCGCCCTACAAAGATGTACCGGGCATGTATCGATCATCTGCTGGCAGGAGATATTGAAATTAAATCCTGTGTACAGGTTGCACATGGAGGACTTGACCGGGCAATGCATCTGCTTTTAAGGGAAAAAAACGGAGCTGTGGTAAAGCGCAAAATGGATAACATGCCGCCTTTATACCAGATGCTTCATAATGATGGAAATATTGATATTCAGCAGATGCGCCAGACATTTAACATGGGAATCGGAATGCTTATGATTGTATCGGAGGAAAGTGCTGACAAGGCAGCTGAATATCTGGAAGAAACAGGAGAGAGTCCGATTTTTCTAGGACTTGTAGAAACAGACCGGGATTTGATCCGGTATCTGGATTAGATGCAGAAAGGCTTTTGAAATCGGAATCAGACTAAGCTGCAGCAGCTGGGTCAGAAAGAAGGGGTATGCATGAGTTCACAGGACAGACTTGAAAATGTGTTAAGGGATATACATATCATGATTTCCAGAAGTGAGGCTTATGATGCAGAGCGGATTATTGTCAGTAAAAACCTTATGTTTGACCTGATTGACCGTCTGAATGCAAGCGTCTATGAAATTATGGATGAATATGAGCTGACACAGCAGAGCAGAGACCGCGCACTGCGTGTGAACAGAAGAGAAGGTGAAAAGATTATTCAGGATGCGAATCACCAGGCGGAAGATATTTATGCGGCATCGGTTCTCTATACTGAAGAGGCTTTAAATCACCTTCACAGCATGGTAGAAGAGGCTGATGCTACGATAGGCAGGCTGTATCGCAGGTTTCAGAAGGATATGAAGCAGCAGGAGGAAACGATCCGTGAAAATCACCTGGAACTGAAGAGCCAGCTGCAGCTTCTGGCAGATACAAATAAGTATCTGCGGCTGATTGAAGACCGCAACCGGGAGATTGAGCGGGAACGGAAAGACAAAAAAGGCAGAAAGGCAAAAGGTCTGGATAAGGAAGAAAGACATATCATCAAACCTGAGATTAAAATTAACGAAGAATATTTCCGTAAAGCCGGCATTCCATTTGAAAAGGAAGAAGACAAGCCAAAGCAGGAAGAAGGCATGATGGAAGATGATATGATGATAAATATGGAGCCTCTGGAGGATGAAGGGGTCATAGAATCTTCTTTAAGAAAATTGGAAGAGATGCCGAAACAAAATTCCGTGATCCGGGGAGGCATAAAAAGGACTGGAAATGCGGAAAATGAAATCAAAAAGGCAGAAGCTGAAGAAATTAAAAGGGATGAAGAAATAAGGAGAGCTGAAGAGTTAAAAAGGGCAGAAGAGATTAGGAAAGCCGAAGAAATCAAAAGGGCAGAAGAGATCAGGAGAGCCGAAGAAATCAAAAGGGCAGAAGAGATCAGGAGAGCCGAAGAAATCAAAAGG
>CAJTVR010000035.1 GCA_910580075.1 uncultured Eubacterium sp.
TGGAAGCTCGTCGGGCTCATAACCCGAAGGTCATAGGTTCAAATCCTGTCCCCGCAACTCATGCCCAGTTAGCTCAGTTGGTAGAGCAGAGGACTGAAAATCCTCGTGTCTCTGGTTCGATTCCGGAACTGGGCATTAATATGAGAAAATCCTTGTAGCTATTGCATTTGCGGTAGTTATAAGGATTTTTTTTAAGATCATTAGTTCCAATAAATAGATATCTATGCTATGCAGATAGCAGATGTTCTAGAATAATTAGACCTAATTACGTGAATAAATAGCGCGGCATATTAAGTAATTTATTGAGTTATATGGGATTATATCGGTTTATAAGGAACTATATGAGAATAATGTTATTGACAACACACATTGATTGGTATAAGATAATAAACAGAAAAGAGTTATTAAACAAACAGCATCCGCTAGACGGCTGAGTCATAATTTAGCTGGTTATGGCTAATAAAATAATATTAAATCAAAAGTAACCGCTTTATTTCTCATAGCGGTTATTTTTGCGTTTTCTATCCAGAAATCTGACTATGTATGCTGATATAACACTGCTTACTGTGCCAGTTACTAATGTAAAAATCAGTAATTCACAAAATGTCACTTCTTATATCACCCTCCTTTCTTAGCAAGGGTATTTATAAGATCAACAGAACATCACTGTTCTGACGTGACTCAACCGCCTCCGTCTTTATCTAGCCAAAATAAAACGTGGATGCTGCCTGTTCTTATTATTCTACAAAATACCTTACATATTGTAAATTAATTTATTAGTTCTCTTAAATAAACCATTTAACCAAGCACTTTATCAGATATTTTCTATGGTAAAGATGAATAAGAAGGTCATGCAAGGATATAAAGACGGGCGTACTCAGAGGTATCCTGGATGATTCAGGGTAGCGGCGGAGGCTATGTCTGGCACGGCGGCGGAGGCCATGTCTGGCTTGCCTGACCTGTGCATATGTCAGATAGCACTATGACTGCATGGCAATTTTTCTTGAGTTTTTGCATCTAACAGATCAGCCTGTCTGAAATGATACAAATTTATAAAAGTTTGTAAAAAAAGGATTGACAGACTGATATTTTCATGGTATCATATTAATCGTTCGTAAGCGAGTACTACGAAAAACAGAATATACGGGATACTAGCTCAGTTGGTAGAGCACTTGACTTTTAATCAAGTTGTCGGGGGTTCGAATCCCCCGTGTCTCATTTAGCCTTATAGATACTTTTCGTAAAGTGTCTATAAGGTTTTTTTATTTGTAAAATTAGTAAATACTCTATGTTCACAGAAAGAGACAAACATATACAAACATTCTCAATTAATTTACCTCTCCAATGTACCAGTTACTCATAAAACTCTTGACATATCTGTATATGTACTGTATATATATTTATATACAGTACATATACAGATATGTCAAGAGTTTGATATACACTGCTTGGAAAGGAGAAGACGCAATGATAAAGCTGGAACGGGTAGAAAAACGTCTGAATGATTTTAATTTACAGGATATTTCTTTTGAACTGCCAAAAGGTTACATTATGGGTCTGATTGGCGGGAATGGAGCCGGAAAGACGACTCTTTTGAATTTAATCCTGGGTTTATATCAGCCGGATCATGGGAGGCTGACTCTTTTTGACCGGGAGTATTCCGAGGATGAGCAGCTGATAAGAAATGAAACAGGCTCTGTGCTTGCAGATGAAAATTTATTTCTGCCAGATATCAGTCTGATACAAAATGCAAATCTGTTTGGAAGATTTTATAAGAATTATAATAAAGATATGATACTTCAGTATTTGAAGCAGTTTTCACTGGATGTCCGAAAGAAATGGAAACATCTGTCAAAAGGAGAAAAACTGAAGTTTCAGTTTGCATTTGCTTTATCACATCATGCAAAACTGTTAGTTCTGGATGAGCCTGCAGCAAATTTTGATCCAGAGTTTCGGGAGCAGTTTCAGCACATTATTACACAGTTTGCCAGCAGCGGTGAAGGCAGTGTCATTCTGTCGACACATCAGCTGTCTGAGCTGAATCGGGCTGCTGACTATATCACATTTCTGCATCAGGGAAAATTGGTTTTTTCAACAGATAAAGAGACTCTGGCAGATAAATTCCGGATAGTGAAAGGAGAAGAATATAAAATAAATCTGCTCAAAGAGGAACGAATCGTATACAAGGAAAAAAACAGCTGCGGGGTTTCAGCTCTTGTCAGACACAGGAAAATTGACTCTTATGACAATGCGCTGAAAGTTGAAATTCCTTCACTTGAAGATATTATGTACTATTTAATTAAAAGCGGAAAACCAGAACATTTTTCAAATATGTTTTAGATGTGAGGTGAGAAATTATGATAAAATTTGTACTGGATGACTACAGAGGAAGATTTTTTACTGCTTTCATATCAACAATACAAGTGATCATCATTTATTCTGTATGGATTTTTTTGTATATGGCGATAGTAACAAAAACTGATATTATAAAATATTCAATAGGAATTCTGCCAATGCTGACTGGTTTTTTTCTGTCACGCATGTATCCAAACCAGATACATAAGCTGATGTTTCTATGCCCGATGTCTGACAGGGACAGAAAAAGATATATGATAACTGCATATGGCGTACGTGTCGGAATTTCTATGGCTGTATATATATTGCTTAGCATGCCTGCTTTCATTACAGATTATATTTCTACATCGGAACTGCTGATCGCAGCACTGCTGGTCCTGATTTATGTTATGGGAACGAATATGCATCATCCGTTGCTCAGTATGCAGATAGCAGAAACAAAGGAAAAAGCGGATTATGGCTTCAGGATCCTGTATACACTGCTGTCGGCCGTTTCCCAGATTGCTGCCTGTCTGGCAATGGTTTTTCTGGCATCAGCCGATAAACAGGCATCGGCTGCAGGCATCTATGCAGAATCAGCTGCCCATTCCCTCAGGCGGGATGTTGTGATTCTGTTACTGACAGAGCTGCTGTTAAACACAGTCATATGTCTGGTCTGCTACAAACCTGTGATGAAATATGGTATGAATTATGAATTGTGCGGAGTTTATTCTAAGAAAACAAAATAAACGAAACTGAAGACAGCGGGGAAAGGAACATGGCTGAATGAATATTGTAATCAGTACAAACAGCAGTCTTGCAATTTATGAGCAGATTGTAAATCAGTTGAAAAATGCAATTTTAAATCATGAGCTAAAAGCCGGGGAAGCGCTTCCGTCTATCCGTATGCTGGCAGGCAGTCTGGAAGTCAGCGTCATTACTACAAAACGGGCTTATGAAGAGCTGGAAAAAGAAAATCTGATTCGGTCAGTAGCCGGAAAGGGGTTTTATGTGTGTGATACGAATACTGACTATCTGAAAGAAAAGCAGTATATGATGCTGGAAAAGAAGATGATCGAGCTGTTAGAAGAGTGTAAAAAAGCAGGAATGAAAAAAAGCGAAATATTATCCATGACAAAAGAACTGCTGAATGAATAGGGAGATGGTAGTGCAAAAGATGAAATTGAAACAGAAAACAGAAGGAGTGAAATAGAAAAATAATAAACGAAAACAGAAAGAACTGTCCATGACAAAAGAACTGCTGAATGAATAGGGAGATAGTAGTGCGAAAATTGAAGCAGAAAACAGAAGGAGTGAAATAGAAAAATAATAAACGAAAGCAGAAAGAACTGTCCATGATAAAAGAACTGCTGAATGAATAGGGAGATAGTAGTGCGAAAATTGAAGCAGAAAACAGAAAGTATGAAACAGAAAATAATGAACGACAAAAGAAAGAATTATCCATGACAAAAGAACAATGGTGGAAGGCAAAATTGAAACAGAAAACAGGAAGTGCTAATTAAAAGAAAAAAGAAAGAATGAAAGAGAAAATAGAAAGCGTGAAGCAGAAAGGCAGCGGAAGAGACTTGAAAGAATAAATAGGAAAAGCAGCGGAGGAAATTACATTGAATGTCGAATTTCAGAACGTAACGTTTAGAAGAAAGAGGTTTTGTCTGCAGAATTTATCTTTTACAATCAGGGAAGGATATATCACTGCGCTGACTGGGCGGAATGGGGCCGGAAAGACAACATTATTCCACCTGTTACTGGATCAGAATGCCCGGTATGAAGGAAATATCCTGGCAGATGGCATAGAATGGAGTCAGAACCGGATGAAAAGAATGAACAGAATCGGATTTGTATCTGATGAACAGAAATTTTTCATGGAGCTGTCGGCGATGGAAAATGTAGAAATGCTGCAGTGCCTGTATGATGAATTTTCAATGGATAAATTTAAAGAATACATGGATAAAATGGAACTTTCGGTATACAGGTATCTGAAAGATATGTCCAGAGGCGAATATATAAAATATCAGCTGGCGTTTGCCATATCTCATGAAACTCAGTTATATCTGCTGGACGAAGCCACAGCCGGAATGGATACTGTATTTAAAAAGGAGTTTTTCCATATCCTGCATGATTTAATGATAAATGAACACTGTTCTGTACTGCTCAGTACACATTTACAGGAAGATATCGACAGACATATGGATTATGTAATTGAAATTGATCAGGGTAAGATTCTTTCTGAACATGAAACCGGAACGCTTGAAAAATAATTAGGAAAGGGTGCACAGATGCAGAATATAGATAAAATTAAAAAATTTGACAGGCAGCTGGAACAGGCATGTGAAAGCAGTTTTTTCAATGGAAAAGCGGGATCATTTATGCTTTGCGGCCTGGGTCTTTTGTTTATGATGATTCCTGTAGAGCTGTCAGAGGTAATGATCAGTATTGTATGTGCCGGATGTATACTGTGCATGACAGGGGTATACCAGTATATGCAGATTTATCTGAAAGCATGGGAAGGGGGAAAGAGTGTTTCAGTTTATAAAAAATTAAAATATATGCCGGTAGCAAAAGCAGAGATCAGAAAAGTACGTTTTGGATATCTGAATCGTTTCTGTATCAAAATATGTACGGCTGGCTTTTTTCTTCAGCAGCTGATGTCTTTTCTGAATCACAGCTTTGGTCTGACATCAGTTTTGTTTGCGGCAGCGTGGGCAGCATTCATCTGGATTACTGGAATTTTAACAGTACTGCAGTCCTGATTTTTGTTTTTGGAAAGAGGTAATCACTCTATCGACAAATGATCTTTAAGGATATATAATAATGCAGATTACTAAATGATCTTTAAGGATATAAATAATGCAGATTACTGACAAATGATCTTTAAGAATATATAATAATGCAGATTACTGAAGCGTGCTGTATATGATTTCAGCAGGATGTGTTTTAAAGTTTGTGAAGATTTTATCCCTTGATTTTCATAATATGCAGATTAAATTCGGGATGAATTCTCCATAAAGCGTGAAGTGCAGATTGCGGAAATAATTTTTCAGATACGCTCTGGCATAGACACTGAGGTGGAATAATGTATCGGATTATGATTATTGAAGACGACCAGACAATGGCAGAAACGATAAAAAAGCAGATTGAATCCTGGGGAAATCATGGAATCTGTGTTGAAGATTTTCAGAATGTGATTCCTGAGTTTGTAAAATGTGATCCGCATCTGGTTCTGGTAGATATCATGCTGCCTTTTTATAACGGCTATTACTGGTGCACGGAAATACGTAAAATTTCAAATGTTCCAGTTATTTTTCTTTCATCTGCTTCTGATAATATGAATATTGTAATGGCTATGAATATGGGTGGCGATGATTTTATCCCAAAACCGGTAGATTTAAATGTATTAATGGCAAAATTGCAGGCTGTGCTGCGCAGGGCATATGATATGGGCGGAAAAATACCTGTGCTTGAACACAAGGGAGCTGTACTGAATCTAAATGATGCTTCTCTGACATATCAGGGGAGGAGGATTGAACTGACCAAAAATGATTTTAGAATTCTTCAGATGCTGCTGGAAAATAAGGGAAAAGTAGTCAGCCGGGATACGCTGATGACAAAACTATGGCAGATGGACTCCTATGTGGAAGAAAATACACTGACAGTCAATGTAACAAGGCTCAGAAAAAAACTGGAACAGGCAGGACTGAAAGATTTCATAAAGACGAAGATAGGAAGCGGGTATATTGTAGAGTAAAAGGAGGAGAATGAGACACGGAAAATAAGACACAGGTACAAAAAGTACAGTACAGGAACTAAAGTGCAGAGAGATGAAATGGGGACAGAAAGCTAAAAAGGAGGAAGTCTATTGAGACACAGATATAAAAAGCAGATCAGGAACAAAGGTGCAGAGAGATGAAACCGGGACAGAAAGCTAAAAAGAAGGAAAGTCTATTGAGACACAGATATAAAAAGCAGATCAGGAACAAAGGTGCAGAGGGATGAAACCGGGACAGAAAGCTAAAAAGGAGGAAAGTCTATTGAGACACAGATATAAAAAGCAGATCAGGAACAAAGGTGCAGAGGGATGAAACCGGGACAGAAAGTTAAAAAGGCAGAGAGTCTGAATGAGATACAAATACAGAAAGAAAACTTTGATAAGAAGCAGGAAGGAAAGATAGTCTGGATGTATTTCAGACAGTACAGGTATACAGCGCTTATGTTTCTGATTTATATAGGTATTTTTGCATTTGTTTTTTCTCTTTATAATCTGGAGACGGAGGCAGTGCTGTATGCGGCCGGGCTGTGTATTATAGTAACTTCTGTCGTTTTGTTTCTTCATATATTTTTTTATAAAAGGAAGCATAAACAAAGGCTGGAAATTTTAAAAAATATACAGATACCAGGTCAGACGCTGCCGGCGGCGGATACGCTGGCAGAAGCTGACTATCAGGAAATGGTTCGTGAATTAGAATATATCTGTGCCGGCAATATGACACAGTGGCAGAGAGAACGCCAGGAAAGCCTGGATTATTATACAACATGGGTGCATCAGATTAAAACGCCGATATCGGTTATGCGCATGACACTGCAGTCAGAAGATACAGACGAACACAGGGAGCTGCTGTCACAGCTGTTTCGCATAGAGCAGTATGTAGAAATGGTGTTAAGTTATCTGCGGCTTGGCAGCGAGACATCGGATTTTGTTATTCAGGAATATAAACTGGACGACATCATACGAGAAGCCATTCATAAATATGCGTCTATCTTTGTAAGAAAACGCATCCGCCTGTCTTATGAACCGCCAGAATGTACTGTGCTGACAGATGAGAAATGGCTGCTGTTTATGATAGAGCAGATTTTGTCAAATGCAGTCAAATACACAAAGGAAGAAGGTACTGTAACGATTACAGTGACACCAGAGCTGGTATTAAAGATTGCTGATACAGGAATTGGAATTGCATCGGAAGACATACCACGTATTTTTGAAAAAGGCTTTACCGGATATAACGGAAGGGCTGATAAAAAATCAACAGGACTTGGACTGTATCTTTGCCATATGGCAGCAGAAAAGCTTTGTCATGAGATCAGCGCTGAATCGGAGGCTGGTAAGGGGACGGTATTTTCTATAAATCTAAAACGGGAAGAACTGGAGGTTTTTTCATAATGTTACCCGAACGCCGGGCGGAGAAACTTTTTCCTTTTTCTGTTCCGCCTTCGAACTGTAAGAACTTCTAAATTTTCTGCTTCAAGGCTGTGGCAGCGGACGGACCGGTGCCTGATGCCCTGGCGTTCTGGCATGGGTTATGCAGTGGCACTGGCAGACACCTTTTGGGGCTTCCAGGTTTCGGCGGCAGACAGTGCGCCCCAAATCCTGGATATGGAGCAGAAAATTAAGAATTTCTAACAGTTCTCCGGAGTCACAGAAAAAGGAAAACGTGTCTCTTCCCGGCGTCCGGGTCATCTATATCTTTCAACACTATGCAAAGGAAAGCTCCTTACAAAAATGTCACATTAAACGGCCGGAATGTCACCTGATTCGATGTCAGGCTTCCGGCTGCTTTGTTATGATATGGGTACAATAAAGAAATGATTCAGGGAGGTTTATCATATGGCAATTTTAGAAGCTCAGTGTCTGAAAAAGATTTATACAACCCGTTTTGGTTCTAATCAGGTGCAGGCATTATCAAATGTATCTTTTTCTGTAGAGGAAGGCGAATATGTAGCAATTATGGGAGAATCCGGTTCCGGGAAAACAACTCTTTTAAATATACTTGCTGCCTTAGACAGGCCAACGGGAGGACAGGTGCTCCTGGATGGAAAAAGCATGGCAAAAGTCAGGGAAAGAGAAATGACAGCATTCCGCAGAAATAATCTGGGTTTTGTATTTCAGGATTTTAATCTGCTGGATACATTTTCGTTACAGGATAATATTTTTCTGCCGCTGGTGCTAAGCGGGCAGACGTATGAAGAAATGCGGGGCCGCCTGCTGCCGATTGCACATAAACTGGAAATATCGCAAATCCTGGAAAAATATCCATATGAAGTATCCGGCGGGCAGAAACAGAGGGCAGCAGTGGCACGTGCTCTGATCACAAACCCCAGGCTGGTACTGGCAGATGAGCCGACAGGAGCTCTGGATTCGCGTTCGGCTGACGGGCTGCTTCGTATTTTTAAAGATATAAACAGCGAGGGCCAGACGATTCTGATGGTAACGCATTCAGCCAAGGCAGCGAGTCATGCAGGGCGTGTATTATTTATTAAAGACGGTGAAGTATTTCATCAGATTTACAGAGGAAACAGTACAAATGAACAGTTATATCAGAAGATTTCTGATATACTGACACTTCTTGCGACAGGCGGTGACAAAAGATGAAAAAAACATTTTATCCAAAACTTGCCTTAAGCAATATTAAAAAGAACAGCAAAACATATATTCCTTATATACTTACCTGTATTCTGACGGTTTCAATGTTTTATATTGTAAAATCACTGTCGCTGAATCCAGGCATTGATGAAATGATTGGCGGTGATACAATTGCTTTTACTATGACGCTTGGCAGCTGGATTGTTGCGCTGTTTGCATTTATTTTTCTGTTTTACACGAATAGCTTTTTAGTCAAAAGGCGTAAAAAAGAATTTGGCGTTTTTAACATTCTCGGCCTGGAAAAAAGACACCTGGCAGCAGTGCTTGGATGGGAAACACTGTATGTTATGATTCTAAGCATTGCAGCCGGTATCGGTATGGGCATTGCATTAGATAAAGTAATGTTTCTGCTTATTGGAAAACTGGTGGGTGCTGATATTGTACTTGGGTTTTTTGTTGATGCGAAAACGATTCTCGTAACGGTAGAATTATTTGCAGGAATATTTCTGCTCATTCTGCTGAATTCTGTCAGGCAGATTCATATTTCAAATCCGATAGATCTTCTGCGTGCAGGAAATGCAGGTGAGAAAGAGCCGCAAACAAAATGGCTGATCGCTGTGACAGGTGTGCTGTGTGTCGGAAGCGGTTATTACATTGCTCTTACAGTAGAAAATCCGCTGGCTTCTATATTTGCATTTTTTATTGCGGTTATATTAGTCATTATAGGCACATATCTGCTGTTTACAGCGGGAAGCATTGCAGTTTTGAAGCTGCTTAGGAAAAATAAGAAATTTTATTATAAGACAAAACATTTTACAAGTGTTTCAGGGATGATTTACCGTATGAAGCAGAATGCAGCAGGACTTGCAAATATCTGTATTTTATCGTCGATGGTACTGGTTACGGTGTCTTCAACCAGCTCTATGGTAATCGGAATAGATGATATGTTAAAAACACGTTATCCTTCTGAACTTTCAATCATTTCGTATGAAAATAAGGAAGAACGAAACAAAGAATTAATCGATCTGGTTCACAAGATACAAAAAGAAAAAAATCTGCATGTTTCGAATGAAATGCAGTATACGTATCTTGGATTTTCAGCTTTTAAAAATGGGGATACGTTTCTCATAGAACGTGATGCATCTATTTCAGCAATTGATGACATGCATGTACTGATATTTCTGTCTCTTTCAGATTATAACGCCATAGAGGGGGAGAACAAAACGCTGGAAGAAAATGAAATTTTGATTTATTCCAACCGCGTACCTTATAAGGAATCTGTGCTGAATCTGTTTGGAAAACAGTATGTGGTGAAGCAACGGCTGGAACATTTTATTGGAAATGGAATGGCTGCTGCAGATATATCAAATTCCCAGTATATTGTTGTACAGGATCAAACGATACTGAATGAATTATATGAAAAACAGAAAGAAGCATATGGAAGTCATTGCAGTAATATCAAATTATTATATGGATTTGACTGTGATGACGATAGCGGGGAACAGAAAGAATTTTATTATGAACTGTCTGAACAAATGAAGATTCAGGGATTTAATGCAATTGCAGAATCCAGAGAAGAGGAAAGAATGTCTTTTGCAAGTCTTTATGGCGGGTTCTTTTTTATCGGAGTATTTCTAAGTACTTTATTTATCATGGCTACGGTGCTGATTATATATTACAAACAGATTTCAGAAGGCTATGATGATAAAGAACGGTTTGCGATTATGCAGAAAGTCGGGATGGAACTTAGAGAAGTAAAAGCATCCATTCGTTCGCAGGTGCTGATGGTATTTTTTCTGCCGCTTGCAGTCGCTGGGATTCATACGGCAGCGTCATTTAAACTTATGTCAGAGATTCTGGCGATTTTGAATTTCGTAAATGTGAGGCTGTATGTATTGTGTACAGTGATAGTGTATCTGGTTTTTGCAGGTATGTATACAGGTATTTACGTAATAACGGCGAAGGTATATTACCGGATTGTAAGCAGATAAAGGCAGCTGACGGAAGAAGGCAAAACGGGAAACAGACGTGCAGCCCAGAGCAAATGATGCAGCTGCGTTTAAGCTGATACAGGGAAGGGAACGAAGCAGGTGAGAGCCAGGGAGAGAGAACAGAGAAACAGGCAGGCGGCCCGGAGCAGATGATGTGGTATTCCGTTCAAGCTGATACAGGGAAAGAAAAAACAGGTGTGCAGTTCAGAGCAAATGATGCAGCTGCGTTTAAGATGGTTCAGGAAGAACTCCGGCAGTCATAGATACAGAGGGGCTGCCGCATTAAGCAAAAAGCGGACAGAATATGGAAGCGGTAACGTACCAGCTGTGCCATATTCTTCAGCTGACTGCTTTATGCGGCAGCCCTTTTTGGAGTGTCTGAATATTTTTTTCGTTACTGGTATCTGGTTTTCAGCCTTCCAGGAGTTCTTCAAAGATATCAGAATAAATGATTGACTGTTACTTGACAAAAGTGACATTCAGTAATATATTATATTTAGTATTACTAAGTATAAAGGAATAGAAAGTGAATGATAAATATATCAGGCAGATGAAAAAAGGCGTTTTGGATATGCTTGTTTTAAAGCTGCTGGAAAAAGACAAAAAATATGGTTATCAGCTCATCAGTGAATTAAAAGAAAAGAGCGGAGAACTGTTTATATTAAAAGAAGGAACATTATATCCCATTTTATACCGTCTGGAGGATGATGCATACGTAAAAAGCAGCTGGTGCAGTCCGCAAGGAAAACAGATTGCCAGGAAATATTATCAGATTACAGACAAAGGACGGGAAGCGCTGGATGAGATTTCAAATTTATGGATGGAAATGAGCTGCGGCATCCGGCAGATTATGGAGGACTAAATTATGACAGCAGAGACTTATGTAAAACAGATTGTAAAAAAAGTGAAATGTACAGGAAAAAAACGGAATGAAATCCGAAAACAGCTTTTATCTGATATAGAAAGTGAAATGGAGAGAGGTGAATCACTAGAAAAAGTAATGCTGCGCATGGGGGAGCCGATTGCCGCTGCAGAAGAATTTAATCAGAATATGCTGCAGGAGGAGGTGAAAAAGTATAAAAGGGGTGTCAGGATAAAAATTGCTGTCTGTATTTTGACAGTTCTGGCGGCAGCAGCAATCGCGGCAGCATGGTTTCTGCCAGTTACGAAGAAATTTGGAAGCAGCGGGCTTTTTAATGAGAAGACTGTGGAAGAAAAAAGCAAAGAGGTCATAAGGCTGCTTGACGCGGAAGACTACGATACACTTCTGGCTGGTTCTGATATTTATATGCAGAAAGTGCTTACGAAAGAAATTGTAGATGCAGCAAAAAAAATGGCCGGAGATAACTGGGGAGAATTTCAGGGATTTGGAAAATTTTATATGGCTGAACAAAAGCAGCAGGGAAACATACGGGCTGTTGTGCAGATGAATGCAGCTTATGAAAATATTGCTGTGACTTATACACTTCTTTTTGACAAAGATATGAAACTTTCAGGGCTGTATATTAAATGATAGGAGGGATTTATTATGTATGCTGGATGGCTGTTTATGAGTATAGTATTTTACTTTTTTGGGATTTATGCATGGAAGGCACAAAAGCCCGTCAGTTTTTGGAACATAGCACATAAAATCGAAGTGCATCATGTGGAAAAGTATAACCGGGCGGTTGCAAAAATGTGGATTAGTTTTGCATTTGCATTTGATATTATAGGACTGCCGATGCTGTCAGGGCAGAATTCTGCATGGATTGTATTTTTAGTTCTTGGAACAATGGCATGGACAATTGCACTGATGGCGGTTTATACAGGAATTGAGAAAAAATACCGGATATATAAATGAACCCCCCGGGGTCTGTAACGGAAAGGAGTGCGGGAAATTATGATGGAAGGAATTGTTACAATGACAGCGTTTTTGCTGTGTGCAGTGCCTTTTGCGATTATGGCATGTTTTGGAAAGGACAGCATGACACCTGTCAGTTTCTGGGCTGGAGATACTTCATTAGCCAGTAAAGTAAAAAACGTTCCAGCATACAATGCAGAAATGGCAAAATTATATGGACGCTGTGCGGCTGCATTTTTGTTAACTGGATTGGCAGGATTGTTTTCTGTGAAGGTTTCTTTAATACTGTTCGCTGCTGAGTGCACTGCAGGGTTTTATTCTGTATATAAGACATACAAAAAGATACTGGATACTTATTCGTCTGGGGATTAAAAAGAACAGACCTTTCCAAATTGATTATAAAAATGGGAGATTTACAGACAGGGGGAATGAATATGTGGTTTTGGATATACATGACAGCAAGCAGCATGATAGTTCCGGTTTTAATGGCATGTTTTGGAAAACTGTTTCAAAAAAGACCGCCGGCACAGATAAATTCTGTCTATGGTTACAGGACGAAAATGTCTAAACTGAATATGGATACATGGGATTACGCGCACCGTTATTTTGGAAAGCTGTGGCAGAAGGCAGGATTTTTTCTGATTCCACTGACAGTAATCTGCATGGTTTTGCTATATGGCAGGGATGAAGATGAAATAGGGACTGGATGCGTATGGCTGATGATTGTCCAGGTGGCTGTGCTTATACTGCCTGTAATGGCTACGGAGCGCGAGCTGCATCGAAAGTTCGATGAAGACGGAAAGCGGATATCATGAGCTTATATTGAAAGTATGATGCAGATGAAAAAGAGAAATCATGAGCTGTATTATGGAAAGTATGATGCAGAAATCATGAACTGTATGCTGAATGAACATAGATAAGTGATTGTAATTGAAAGAAAAGAGGCCGGAGGGAGAGCGTATCCTCCGGCTGTTTCATTTCCTTTTACCCTTTATGATGACTGCTTTTCTTTTTCTGTCCGGCCCGGTCTCCCGCCACGGCCCATAGACCCCATATCAGCAATTGTAACAGAGTCTGCATTTATCAGTGAGGAACTATCCGCTTCCTGTCCGTCCGCTGTTGACGGAATCGTTCCATTCAGCTGTCCGCGGATGCTTTGTGCACGAAGAAGGCAGAATTCTTTTAATGTATCTGCGCCGGTTTGAAATTCTTCGTACGTACAGAATTTAGTCGGATCTTTTTCTACATATGGTGCTATCATCTGAGTAACGGTATCTATCATTTCTGAGAAATATCCGCTTTCAAAGTACTCAGCGATAAATTCTGAAAAATGCTGGTGATATGATTCGGTATAAGCATCGTCATTGAAAATCCATGCCAGCATTGGCCGGGATTCTGTTTCGCCTCCGGAAACGGGAGAATCAATGGGATAATTAACCAGACCTTCAGCATCTGTCTGTGACTGAAATCCTCCAAATGCCAGATTATAGTCCCATGGTATCATGGACATCTGTCCGTCTTTTTCGTATAAATAATAATTATGAATCATAGACCCTGTATAACTGTCAAAATTGCAGACAAAATTGTGTGCGACAAAGTAGCGGATTACTGCTTCGGTATCGACACAGTTTTCAATATCAGAACCTTCGTTCAGTGATTTTAGTGCTGCAATCAGACGCTTTTTGTCAGAATCTGTAATATCCGTTTTGGCATTTTCAAAAATATTACGGTAACTGTCAAACTCATCATCTGAATAAATCAGGGATACATCACTGCTTCCCATAGCATTTCCCGGCCCCTGCCGCATGCTTCTGCTGCCGGATTTCTGGATTTCTTCAAAGTCAGGAAAATCTGGCGGGTTCATTCCTTCTGGAAACGAGCTGTCATCAGGAAACGGGGCATTGCCAGGTCTTTCAGAACCTTCGGGAAATTCAGTACTGCCAGGTTTTTCAGTACGGTCCTGATTCTGGGAGGAATCTGCATCATTTTGATCTGCCCCGTTTTCCTCAAAGCGGTTCATATGAAAACCGCCTCCGTTTCCGCGGCCGCCGCCCATATTCATGCTGTCGGGTTTATATAATTCTCCGTAATCACTGCCATAATTACGGTCTAAGAAACTTTCTTCCACACCTTCTACAGCCAGATAAAGTCCCCAGTCTTCTCCATTGACTGTCAGATATACATAACTGCATAAAGGCGCGCTGGCTCCTGCAAAATTCATCATCTGATAAGACAGATAATCTTTCATATAGGTGTTGTCCTGGATAATATTGTTCAGGCTGAGTTTGTCCAGACCGTAATATGTTTTCGTATTGTCATAATGGTCAAATTCTGCCTTGAAGCTGTAGCGGTTATTGCCGTATTCTGATACCATGCTCAGGGATGTGTTGCCTTTTGCCCGGATGCCTGTATTTTTGTATGCTTCGTTGTCAATGACCAGCGTGCACAGTTCATATTCCTCATTTTCACATGTTTCCAGAAAACTGTCCCAGTCGTCCATAATAATATCAATAGTATGCACTCTGGATGTATCAAAAAGCCTCTGCTCATATCCCGGCTGTGATGTCATTGCGGTAACTCCAAACTGCTCTGCATTTACAAATATTACAGTCAGGGCAATGACGAAAGCAAGTACCATACAGCAGATTTTGTCAATGTGCCGGCCTGCAGCCATAATAGTTCACCTGCCTTTCCTGCTGGCAGACGGGTACGCACATAATCATGCGCTGCCGCTGCAGCATATAAAAAAGTCCTGCAGTCAGTGTGCTAACCCATATAATCGCCGTTATAGCTTACAAGTACTGCGCTGTTTATTCCGTTCATTTCAGACAGAATATTAATAAAATCTGTATTTTCATCTTTCATGCGGATTTCTGCATTTAATTCAACAGCTCCTTTTTGAGCAGATTTGCTTTTTATCACACATTTGCGTACCTGCTGATTCAGGAATTCTTTTGCCGCACGTTCGCTTTCGTAATCGCGGCAGCTGATAACAACAATATACGGATTCAAACAGGATTTCCGGTTGACAAATAAAAGCAGCATAATGCCTGTCACAATACTTCCTGCCACTGCAAGAAGAATCATTCCCGCTGCCAAAGTAATTCCTGCTGTAATTGACCAGAATAAAAATGCGATATCCAGAGGTTCTTTTATGGCTGTACGGAAACGGACGATGGATAAAGCACCGACCATGCCGAGGGAGAGTACCACATTTGAGGTTACTGCCAGGATTACAATCGTTGTAATCATTGTCATGGCGATTAGTGTTACACCGAAACTGGAAGAATACATAACACCGGAAAAAGTCTTTTTATAAACGAAAAAAATAAACATTCCTAATCCAAAAGCTAAAAGCAGCGCCACGGACATATCCAGAATGCTGACGCTGGAAATATTTTCTAAAAAACCTGATTTAAAAATATCATTAAAAGTCATATCAGTCTCCTTTCGATTTTCACTTGCATGATTCTGTATTTCATGCAGATAATGAATAAAATGAATCGTTACGAAAATGCAGCAGTTCTTTATATGACAGCCGGATCCTGAATACCATTCTTCTGTCAGCCGTATATCCGGCAGATCTGGTATTTGGAAAATGCAGCAGTCCGCCGTCCCTGCAGCTGTACAGCATCTTTAATAAGATCTGGCAGGAAAGCATCCCATTTTACTTCTAAAACAGCAGTCTGGCTTCCCGCCGGGATGGTGATACAGTCTGGATTTAAATAGTCTGTGCAGTTTAGACCGGTACGGATATCTGTATCCAGTGTTACCCGCACATTTCCCGGCGCATATACAAAAGCTTCTCTCGTATAGTCGACAATTGTTTTTGGCCGGAGTCCCTGGAACTTCATTTTCGTATAAAATTCATGTACCAGTTCCTGAGGATTGTTCATGCACCAGTTCCAGCGGTCAGATGCTGCGGCCCGTGCTTCTTCCGTGGTCAGAAATGCGCTCTGTTTGTTACCAAGTCCGCCATATTTGCTTTTTTTCTCAAGCTGGATTCTGGAAGTATCGCCATTATAGTAGCGGATACGGAATTTTTCACGGCATCGGATACCGTTTATTTTTTCCAGCAAAACCTGGTCGGCAGCGTTGTCAAAATAAAGACTCCGAATCCGGTAACTTCCGTTTACCGCATGTTCATCCGGTTTCATTACAGCCCGCAGACGCTGGCGCAGCTGCAGAATATCTGCCATATTTATCTCATGTTTCCATTCATGGCGCATATGCATAGTTTTATCTCCTTTCTTTATGATATGGCTGCAGATTCTGTAAAAGATATCTCATCATGAATCTGCATGACATAGATGTGTATGGAATTGTGCGGCATCTGTCAGCGGTCAGCTGGATTCTGTATCAGATGCACTGTGTGCATGACTGCTATAACAAATTCGTGCTTTTTCCAGTCAGAATTCAGACAGTGCAGTGCTTTGATTTCTGACTGGAGGGGAGAATCATTTTGTTCCGCTGCCAAAAGGAGGAAAAATGACTGAAGAAGCAGACCGTACATCTGATACAGAATCCGGCTGGCTGCCGGTTTCGTAATGAAAAGATACGGTATTAAGTATATCATCTATGTGTCTGGCATATCTGGATTTTACATCATGAAACTTAAATGAAACTTAGAAAATGAAAGAAAAGCTGTGAAAAAAAGGTGAAATTTAAAAATCTGAAACTAATTCTATGATGAGACCTCTTTTGCATAAAGTTCCACTGTAAAAATAACCGTATTTCCGCCTGCATATTTCGCAGAAATGGTTCCTTTATGTGCTTTTACAATCGCATATGCAGCTGACAGGCCGATGCCATAGCCGCCGTTTTTCTGCGTACGGGCGCTGTCTGCACGGTAAAAACGGTCAAACAGCTTTTCAGCATCATCCTGTGGCAGTCTGCTGCATGTATTTTCCACATGAAGCAGAATTTTTCCGGCGGATGTCTGCAAAGTGACAGTAACCGTTCCTTTGGAATCTGCATATTTGACTGCATTATCAAATAATACAGACAGAAGCCGCTGCATGTATTCCTGGTTTGCCTGAATGAATAAATCTGGCTGGATCCGGGCCTGTATTGTAATCTGCCGCAGCGCTGCCGGTTCATAAAAAGGCTGAAGTGCAGTATCACACAGTTCACTGAATGAAAAAACAGTCATCTGAAGATTCTGATTTTCTTCATCCATTTTAGCCAGTGTCAGAAGATTCTGCATAAGACCGTTCAGCCGCACAGTCTGGGATCTGATATTGCGGCTCCATTTATTTTCACCATTTATCAGCTCCATTGCATCGATATTTGCCTGAATGACGGCTAAAGGTGTTTTGATTTCATGTCCGGCATCTGTAACAAACTGTTTCTGTCTCTGTATATTCCGGGCAATCGGGCGGATTGCTTTGCGTGATAACAAAATCACAGGCAGCAGCATGAAAAACCAGCAGACCAGAGCAGCCGCTGCCGATAAAGCCAGTACGGCAGATATCTGGTCAGACTGCCTGGAGGCATCCAGAAATACGATAATTTTAAATACACCGTCTGTTTTGTCCTGGTCTGTAATTTTGAACTTAAAGTTACTGATATAACCTGTTTTCTTCTGCTTTTCCAGTGCCTTGTGCGCATATTCTGATGCTTCGTCTTCTGTTACGGAGGATATCCGGCTCACATTTGTATTCAGGATACTGTTGTCTGCTCCAAGGTGTACGACAAAAAAACGCAGGGACATGGCAGTATCTTTATCGATCGGAGGATTGAACAGATTTTTTCGCTCCGGTTTATCGGAAGGCTTGTCAAAAAAACGGTCAGCGGGAAATTCCGGCTTTTCCTGTTTTAGGATATGTGTTTCTGTATCTGAGAGCATGGCAAGGTGGCGGTCTGTCTGCCGTATGTTTATCCAGCTGTTTGTGATATTAATGCCGCTGATCAGAACCAGCAGCAGTACGGTGACAGCTGCCATGGCTGAATATATAAATTTTTTCTGTAATGTTTTAATCATAGGTCTGACTTATACCTTTCCATCGTAAAGCATATAACCGATATTTCTCTTTGCCTTAATGATAACACGGGATTTTAATGCTGCCAGACGCTTGCGCAGATAAGAAATATATACCCAGACAATACCGATTCCGGCATCTGTATCATAACCCCATATTTTTACAAGCAAATCCGCAGACGACAGGTGCATGCCCTGATTCAGCATCAGTATTTCCATCAGCTGGTATTCCAGCTTAGGGAGTACGAAACTCTGGCCGTTTCCGCTCAGTTCATAGCTGCTTAGATTCAGGGAAATATCTCCGCACTTTAAAATACCTGGTGTAAAAGATTCACGGCGTCTTAACATGGCCCGGATCCTGGCTAACAGTTCTCCCATGTCAAAAGGTTTCGGGAGATAGTCATCTGCTCCCATATCCAGCCCTTCGATACGGTCTTCAATATCTGATTTTGCAGTTAACAGCAGCACAGGTGTACGGCTGCCTTCCCTGCGAAGCTGCTTTAATACCTCAAGTCCGTTTAGCTTTGGCATCATAATATCCAGAATAATCCCGTCATACTGTTCTGTACGTGTATACGCAAGCGCTTCTTCTCCGTCATAAACGGTGTCTACAGAATATTTATGATAGGTCAGAATGTCTGTTACAGCTTCTGACATGGCCGGTTCATCTTCGGCGTATAATAGTTTCATATGGTCTGGTTCCTTTCTGTGCTGATTTTGTTATCATAACTGATGACGGGGTTTTCTGTAAATATGTTCCTGATAATTATTTAGAATTTTTATTTGTCAAACGGTTATCTAAGTTTGTTTTATCTGTGCGAATCGGGTTTAAACACTTGAGTTCCTGCATTATTATTGGTATAATTAGGGAAGCAGTAAACATTAATAAGCAGGTTGTCGATATTTATATTAAAAATCAATAAAAAAGCAAAGGAAAGCTATGAAGTGGAATTTAGAATGGATTGATTTGCAAAATATTGAACGAATGATAGCTGAATGCTGGCGTATGAATGAGCGTCAGCTGGAGAAATACTGCAGAAAGCTGTCCCGGCAGAAAGACCTGGAATTCGCTGGAGAGCTTGGGATAAAATTTTTAGATCTGATGTGCAGTTGTATAGACGCTGGTAACAAACCTGACTGGCCAAAACTCCAAAAAGACGTCCGGCTGATGATGGAGCTGATACAGGACGGACAGGGGCAGCATGAAATTTACTGGAAAAGCCAGTATCAGGAACTAGCTTCAGCTACAGCCACTTATTTTAGTACAAAATTCGGCAAAGCTTTTACGGACCAGCTGGCAGCAAAGCTGGATCTGGATTTAAGCGAAGAGCAGAGAATGCTTCAGCAGGATATTCGAAAAATACAAAAAATCTGTGCTTCCTGCAGGTGGGAAGATGAAGAAAAAGCAAAAACGACAGTTTCACTCCTCGTACAGGATGAGAAATATTATTTTTCCAGCTGGCTTGGAGATGCATTTATTAATGTGCTGCAGCAACGCTATGGAAAAAAGGAGGAAGATGAAGAGGAAGCAGAGCCAGTAACAGAACCGCCAGAAATACAGCCAAAACCGAAAGTGATAAGAAGATCATCACTGAAAGCAAAAATAGCCTGGACACTGGTAGTCTGTATTTCAGCCGGGGCAGCAGTACTCTGGCTGTACATGCAGTCAAAAAACGGGCCGGGCAGGCTGAAACTGCAAAACCTGATGTCAGGTGCTGCATCTGCGGCAGAGGAAGTGATGCAGACAGTGTATACTGATCAGGAGATTGTAAAAAATGATGAAAAATTACAAAGTCAGAATCTGACAGCTGGCTGGGAGGATCTGACAGGAAACAGTGAAGATAAAGCATCTGGGAAGTACCAGAACAGTGCTGGCACCGGAACATCCGGACAACAGGAAACCGGGACAGGCACGGCAGAAAACAATGCAGGAACGAATGATTTCAGCCAGGCAGATACTGCTGCAGACGGACAGGCTGCCGGTGAGAAAACATCCGGGCAGACAGATCCGGGCGGAACGTCCGGGTATCCGGACAGCATTCAGGCATCCGGACAGGCGGAAGACAGCGCAGGCGGTAAAATATCCGGGTATTCAGACAGTATCCAGGCATCCGGGCAGCCAGAAGGCAGCGCAGGCGGCAAAACGTCCATGGATCTGAAAAACAGCGGAAAAGCATCCGCAAAAGAGGAAAACACAGCTGCATGGGAGACAGATATCCAGGCACCGGGTAAAAACGTGCCGCATATTTTAGATAAAAATACAGCAGATACCGGATCCGGGCAGCAGATACCGGATATACTGCCCCAGTATCAGACGTTTTATCAAAACTATCCGGATTTATTCGGCTGGCTGAAAATTCCAGGCACACAGATCGATCATCCGGTTATGCAGTCAGATGATGCGAAACGCGGCGAACGGTATTATTATCTCCACCGGCATTATGATGGTACAAAATCAGAGGCGGGGTCTTTATTTGTAGAGAGTAAGAGCAGCTGCTATCCGCAGGATGACAATACAGTCATTTATGGACATAACATGAGCAGCGGACTGAATTTCGGGATACTGGAGAATTATAAGGATGAAGAATTTTTTAAGAATCATCAGACCATTCAGTTTGATACGGTCTATGAAACAGGAACCTATCAGATAGCAGCAGTCATGATTACAAGAATTTTGTATCAGGAAGAAGAAGGTTTTCGTTATTACCGGTTTTATAACTATCATGACAGCAGCGAATTTCAGCAGTGCATGGATTTAATCAAAGAAAACCAGCTTTATGATACGGGAATCGGGCTGCAGCCGTCAGACAAGCTGTTAATGCTGTCTACCTGTGAATATTCACTGCCAAACGGACGTCTTGTAGTCGTAGCCAAAAGGGTAGAATAAAGGTCAGCAGTTAAGGAACAGACGGGAGCGGAAACATATGTTACAGTACAAAAAAACGGCCTGTAACGAAAATAAGGTAACAGTATCTGGAAAGGAGACAACATGAAATTATCTTGTAAAAAGAAACATTATATTATCACATTTTTGTTATTTTTTGTCATGACAGCAGCTGTATTATCTGGCAGAAATCAGATACAGGCGCAGGCACAGTCCCAGGGCTTAGGCGTAAGATACCGCACACAGCAGGAAATCAGGGACTATGTAGCAAGAACTCAGGCATCTTTAACGGACAACGTTACTTTTGTAATAAATCCATATACAGAATCGCCGTACAATCCGGGAAGGCTGACAGACAGCACGCAGCAGTCCGCATTAAACATGTTAAACCAGATTCGTTATATTGCAGGGCTTTCAAATAACGTAACTGTTTCAAGCCGTTATTCGGAATATGCGCAGGCAGCAGCGCTGCTTCAGTATGTAAACGGACAGCTGTCTAACAATTATGTTACAAGCCGTCCGTATGCAATGGATAACAATCTGTATCAGACAGCGCAGACTGGAATCACAAACTGCAACAGCGCCTGGGCAGCATACAGCAGCAATACGCTGAATGAAACAATGATTTCTTCATGGATGAATGATTCTAACCGTTCAAATACAGCATATATGGAACAGCGCAGATGGATTCTAAATCCGCGGATGGGACAGACAGGATTTGGTTCTGTAAACGGGATCAGAGGCACATTCCATACAGCTTATGTAAAAGATACAAGCAATACACTGGGAAATGAAACAGGTGTTGTATGGCCTGCAATGAATATGCCGATTGAATATTTTTCTACAGATTCGCCATGGAGCATCAGTCTGGGACGTACGGTCAATATGGCAAATGTGAAAGTATCTCTTTTAAGATATTCAGATTATAAGACATGGAATTTTTCATCAGGTGCTTCTGATGGAGACTTTTATGTCAATAACACAGCCAGCGGACAGACAGGATGCATCATATTCCGTCCGTCAGCGCAGAGTCTTGGAAGCTATAAAAACGGGGATTCCTTCCGTGTTACTATTTCCGGCGCAGGCACTCCGATTGTATATACCGTTCAGTTCTTTAATCTCGACCAGCCGAGAATTACATATACAACCTACTTTGACAGTCAGGGCGGCAGCACAATAGATCCGATTGTTGTTCATGAGCAGCAGACAATTTCTACGCTTCCTGTTCCTGTAAAAGCAAATTCAGATTTTCTTGGATGGTATACGGGACAGAACGGAACCGGAACAATGCTCACAAATACAACGGTTATTAACTCAAACAGAACTTATTATGCATACTGGAGAACAAGAGGAACATCTTATACATCATCTCTGTCCGTGACTTACAGCGGAGGAAGATATGCAGGCGCTAATATTGCAGACGGTCTGACTGTATATGTAAACTATGCAAACGGTACTTCAGAAAGAGTATACAATTATACAATATCGAAACAGACACTCAGCGCAGGAACGAATCAGGTAGTTGTAACATACAATGGAATTTCACAGACGATTTACATTAATACAGACGGATCTACAGGCTCTAATGTAAATACAAATCCGGTATATTACGAACTGTTCTTCCATCCAAACGGCGGAACAAACTTAAATTACCAGAAGATATCGATTGCTGTAGGCGATGAACTCGACGCGCTTCCGACTGTCCAGCGTGCAAATTACACATTTAAGGGCTGGTATACCAAGCCATCCGGCGGTACAAAGATTACAAAATCAACCATTCCAAACAGAGACAGCGTATTGTATGCACAGTGGACAAGAGTTACCAAACCTTCGAGAGCTTCCGCACCGACGATTTCCAAACCGGAAAAAGGCAGCATGAAAGTCAGGCTGAAATCTGTAAACGGAGCAGAAGGTTATGAGATTGCTTATTCTACGGACAGCAGTTTTTCATCCGGGGTTAAGAAAGTATCTACATACTATACGACAAAAACATTTAAAAACCTGAAATCAGGTGAAAGCTATTATGTCAGAGTACGTGCTTACAAGCTGGATTCTATGGGACGTAAGATATATGGAAGCTATAGCGCAAGAAAAGGTGTCGTACTTTCATAAGAAACAGCTTTAAAAAATAAGTGATAAGGAAGCAGCACGGGAAAAGGTGCAGTACTTTCGTAAGAAACAGCTTTTTAATGTTAGCGTATGAATATTTTGGAACTTATATAATATAAAATATTTATATAATAATAGAAATTTTCTATAGAGAAATTGTCAAATAGATAATTATTAGAAGCTATATATGGAAATTTTCTAAATCAACTGAAGTTACATGATACAGAATGAAGACTGCTGTATAAAAAGACAGTCATGCTGAAAGCGTGAAATATCTTTTTATGCAGCGGTCTTTTTATTTGTTCAAAAACTTGCAGCAGAATAATCAGACAGACAGATGTGCAAGGCTCTGAAAAGTATCTGGTAACAGCTCAGACAGGGAACGTCGCACCAGGCAAAATATATACAAGGCATAGTTCATAAGACGATTTCAACCAGTTATATTATTTTTTAATGCAGCAGTCCCGCATGAAAATGTAATGGCTGCAGGTATTCAGCCCATTTAAAAGCAATTTCCAAAAACTGAATACGAAGCAGATATCAATAAGTTATCGGGACTGTTACTGAACTTGTAATCTGGACACAAATTATTCATGAAAATATAATTGACACATTTATGTCAGTCATGCTATAATTTTCTAACAAATCCAAATATTTAACAGTGTTAAATATTATATTGCAAAATTATTTTTATAGAAAAATATTATTCTGTCTATGAAGCAATAGATGGTCAGGCTGGCTGCGGAGGAATAACACTAGGGCGCAAAGCTTCGGAACACGTTAGGAGGCCGGGCTTCGGAAAGCATCAGGAAAACAGCTGCCGGACAAATATACATAAATTCAGCCGGTATCAGCCGGGCGGAGAAACTTTTTCCTTTTTCTGTGACTCCAAAGAACAGTTAGAAATTCTTAATTTTCTGCCTGATATCCAGGATTTGGGGCACACTGCCTGGCGCTGAGAAAACTTAGAAGCCCCAAAAGGTGCCTGCCAGTGCCAGAACATCAAGCATGCCAAAACGTCAGGGCATCAGGCACCGGTCCGTCCGCTGCCACAGACCTGAAGCAGAAAATTTAGAATTTCTTACTGTTCGCAGGCGGAACAGAAAAAGGAAAAAGTTTCTCCGCCCGGCGTTCGGGTATTCTATATATAAAATAGTTGATAATCATAAATGAAAGGAAGGCATACAAATATGAAACAGGAGAACAGGGAATTATTTCGCACATTTGAATCTTTTCGCAAACTCAATGTTTCTTCTATTCTTCCGAATCTGACGCACGGTGAATTTGCAATTTTAAAAGCAGTCAGCTGCTGTATGAATGAGAGTGGAAAAGAATCAGACAAGCAGTCAGAAATCAGAATATCAGATATCGTAAAACATTTAAAGATACCGGCTCCGGCAGTTTCAAGGACAATGAATTCTTTAGAAGAACGAGGATTTATTATTCGTACCGTAAATAAAAAAGACCGCAGAAATATATCAGTCAGCCTGACAGAACAGGGAGCGGACAGGCTGGCAGAAGCAGAGCAGATACTGGAAGAATTTCAGGAATCAGTATTCGGCAGCATGGGCACAGAAAATATGCATAGGCTTATTAAGTATTTTCAGAAACTGCAGGAAGTCATGGAAAAGGAAATTGAGCTGAGAAAATACAGGAAAGAGGCGGACTATAAAGAGAATGAATCTGACGAAAAGAAAGGGTGAATAAGATTATGATAAACATTTTTAAAAATATGATTCCATACTGGAAAACAGTGCTCGTTATTTTTGTGCTGCTGATGGTGCAGGCATACTGTGACTTGTCACTGCCGCAGTATACGTCAGATATGATTGATACAGGTATCCAGAATCAGGGAACAGCACATATTCTGCCTGAAAAAATAACAGAGGAAGAGTTTCAGCTGGCAGAGCTGTTTATGACTCCGGAAGAAAGGCAGCAGTGGGAAGACAGCTATGAAAGTACACAGGATACTTATACACTGCGGATTACAGACGAGCAAAAATTAGAGGAACTGGATGAAACGCTGCTGTTACCTGTCATTTTAAACCAGCAGATGGCTAATATGCAGGAAAACGAATTTAAAGATATGATTGCACAGAGCATGCCGGAAGAAATGAAAGCAGAGCTGCCAAAGCAGATTTGGGATATGTCAGCAGAAGAAATCTGCCAGATGATGAAGATGGATTTGAACATATATGAAGCTGAAGATGAAGACGGAAACAATGCTTTTTATGTCGATGTGCGCCCTATGCTGCAGCAGATGGCAGATGCAGGACAGATGACACAAGATCAGCTGCTGCAGTCAAGAGAGCCGCTTCAGCAGATGGCGGAATCAATGGGAAACAGCACACTGTTATCCATGGGGATTTCCTATGCAGTTTCGTGCAGCAGAGCAGCCGGGGTTGAGACCGATGCTGTACAGATGAATTATTTATGGAAACAGGGCGGCAAAATGTTTTTGATGGCGCTGCTGATGTTATGTGTATCAGTCGGCACGGGATATTTGTCTGCAAAAGCAGGAGCCGGCATAGGACGCGATTTAAGGAAAAATATATTTTCGAAAGTAGCCGGGTTTTCAAATGCAGAGATGGATCGTTTTTCGACAGCTTCTTTAATTACAAGGAGCACAAACGATATCCAGCAGATTCAGATGGTGACTGTTATGCTGCTGCGCATCGTACTGTATGCACCGGTTCTGGGAATCGGGGGTATCTATAAGGTCATACAGACAGGTGCACATATGGGCTGGATTATTATACTGGCAGTTATGCTGATTCTTGGATTTGTGCTGCTGCTGATGAGTACTGCAATGCCGAAATTTAAAATGATGCAGAAACTGGTAGATGAACTGAACCTTGTATCCAGGGAAATTCTGACAGGATTACCAGTGATCCGGGCATTTGGTCGGGAAAAGAAGGAAGAAGAGCGGCTTGAACAGGCAAACCGCAGACTGACAAAGACCCAGCTGTTTACAAATCGTGTTATGACGTTTATGATGCCAGGCATGATGCTGATTATGTACTGTGTTACGCTTCTGATTGTATGGGTGTCTGCACAAAGGATTGACAGCGGCAGCATGCAGGTAGGAGCAATGACGGCATTTATTACATATTCCATGCAGATTGTCATGTCGTTTCTGATGCTGACAATGATGTCGATTATGCTGCCGAGAGCGGGAGTTGCAGCGGAACGTATCGATGAAGTACTTCATACGCAGACGAGTATTCATGATCCGGTGCAGCCAAAACAGCTGACACAGCAAAAGGGAGTTTTAAAGTTCTCCCATGTAAATTTCCGTTATCCGGGAGCAAATGAAGATGTGCTGAAAGATATTGATTTTACAGCAGAACCGGGAAAGACAACGGCGATTATCGGAAGTACGGGATGCGGAAAATCGACGCTTGTCAATCTGATTCCGAGATTTTATGATATTACTTCCGGTGAGATTACTTTAGACGGTGTCGATATCCGGGAAATTTCGAAAAAGCAGCTGAGAGATGGCATCGGCTTTGTGCCGCAGAAGGCAGTTCTGTTTTCCGGCACGATAGCTTCGAATCTGCGTTTTGGAAGGCCGGATGCCAGTGAAAATGAAATAAAACAGGCAGCAGAAATCGCACAGGCAGCAGAATTTATTGAAGAAAAAGACCAGAAGTATGAAAGCCATACCGCGCAGGGCGGCAGCAATGTATCCGGCGGACAGAAACAGCGTCTTGCGATAGCGCGGGCGATTGTAAAGAAACCTCGAATATTTGTATTTGACGACAGTTTTTCAGCGCTGGATATGAAGACAGATGCAAAACTGAGGGAAGCCTTGAGCAGCCAGGTGAAAGACAGCACGGTAATTATAGTGGCACAGAGAATCAGTACAATACTGCATGCAGATCAGATTTTAGTGCTGGATGACGGAAAAATTGCTGGCAGGGGAACACACAGCCAGCTGCTGAAACAATGCGAAGTTTATCAGCAGATTGCACATTCACAGCTGTCTGAAAAAGAACTTGCCCAGGCGGACGGGAAGGAGGCGTTTGCTTAATGGATCAGGATAAGGAGTATAAAGCACAGCCGCGCAGACATGGACATGGCCCGATGGGACACGGTCCTATGGGAAGCGGGGAAAAAGCAAAAGACTTTAAAGGATCATTCCAAAAGCTGCTTGCATATATGGGAAGATATAAAATTGCGATTTTATTTGTTATGATTCTTGCAACAGTATCGACTATATTTTCGGTAGCAGGGCCAAAAGTAATGGCAAATGCCACGAATGCACTGTTTGACGGGCTGATGCGCAAAGTGGCTGGAACCGGAGGAATTGATTTTGATTATATTGCGAAAGTGCTGCTGTTTACACTGGTACTTTATCTGTTCAGCTCTGTTGTCAGCTTTTTTCAGGGATGGGTTATGACATCTGTGTCGCAGAAAATCTGCTACAGAATCCGAAAGGAAATTTCTGAAAAGATCAACCGCATGCCGATGAAATACTTTGAAAGCCTTACATATGGCGAAGTGCTTTCGAGGATTACGAATGATGTAGATACGCTTGGCATGGGCCTGAATCAGAGTGTGACACAGATTATTACATCTTTTGCGACGCTCATCGGAACACTGGCAATGATGATTTCCATTTCACCGCTGATGACACTGATTGCGCTGGTGATTCTTCCGGTATCAGCAGCACTGATATCAGCTGTGATTAAGTTTTCTCAGAAATATTTCCGTACGCAGCAGGAATATCTGGGCTATATCAATGGGCAGGTAGAAGAAACGTACAGCGGACATCTGGTCATTCAGGCATTTAATAAAGAAGAGGAAACAGTACAGAAATTTCTGGAAACAAATGATGTATTATATGAATCAGCCTGGAAATCGCAGTTTTTGTCCGGCCTGATGCAGCCAGTTATGACATTTGTAGGGAATATCGGATATGCAGGAGTAGCAATTGCAGGCGGTATTCTTGCAGTCCGGGAAATCATAGGAATTGGTGATATTCAGGCATTTATCCAGTATGTCAAGCAGTTTACACAGCCAATCCAGCAGATAGCACAGATTATCAATCAGGTACAGTCTATGACAGCGGCTGCTGAGCGGGTGTTTGAATTTCTGGAAGAGGAAGAAGAATCACAGACCGTACAGAATCCGGTTACATTCAGCAGTATCCGGGGCGAGGTAAAGTTCAGCCATATCCGTTTTGGATATCATGAAAACCAGATCATTATCAAAGACTTTAGTGCAGAAGTTAAACCAGGACAGAAGATTGCGATTGTCGGCCCGACAGGAGCCGGAAAGACAACGATGGTAAAACTGCTGATGCGTTTTTATGATGTGAACGAGGGAAGCATTCAGCTGGATGGACATGATATCAGAGACTTTAACCGAAGGGAACTGCGCGACTGCTTTGGAATGGTTTTGCAGGATACATGGCTGTTTAAAGGAACGATTATGGAAAATATCCGCTACGGGCGTCTGGATGCAACAGATGATGAAGTTATCGCAGCGGCAAAAGCAGCTCATGCACACCACTTTATTCAGACACTGCCAGGCGGTTATGAAATGGAGCTGAATGAAGATGCCAGCAATGTATCACAGGGACAGAAACAGCTTCTGACAATCGCAAGAGCGATTCTTGCAGATAACCGTGTGCTGATCCTGGATGAAGCGACGTCTTCCGTAGATACCCGGACTGAAATCCGTATACAGAAAGCAATGGATAACCTGATGAAAGGCAGAACTAGTTTTATTATTGCGCACAGGCTGTCTACAATTAAGAACGCAGATCTGATCCTGGTGATGAAGGATGGAGATATTATCGAACAGGGCAGTCACGAACAGCTGCTGGAAAATCATGGATTTTATGCGGATCTGTATAATTCACAGTTTGAAATGTTACCATGTACCAGCATTTAACAGGATGTTTTCTTCCAGGAAACATTGTGTTTTCACCATAATCCTGTTACAATAGTAGAAACGGATAAGGCTGTCTGTATCAGGAAGCCACAGACAATGATGCAGAATGACTTTTATAGGCTGTGCATACAATGAAGAACAGACGCAAATCCGTCCAGGATGGAAGGGGTGGGTAACATATGAATGAAATTTTAAGGTCGCCGGTATTTATATGGCTGGCATTTATGATTGTCTTTATTGTTGTAGAAATTATTACAGTCGGACTTACGAGTATATGGTTTGCTGGCGGGGCGTTTACAGCGCTGCTGGCTGCACTGGCTGGGCTTTCCCCAGTCTTGCAGACGGTCTCCTTTTTTGCAGTATCGCTTATTCTATTATTTTTTACCAGGCCGTTTGTATTAAAATATGTGAAACCTCATAATGTCAAAACTAATTATGAAGATGTGATAGGAAGAGAAGTTCAGGTCACCAGACGTATCGATAACCGGGCACAAACAGGTACTGCTGTATGCAATGGACTAGAATGGACGGCAAGAAGCGTAGACGACGGGATTGTGATTGAAGCCGGAGAGACAGCTGTTGCAGTAGAAATTAAGGGGGTAAAACTGTTTGTGAAACCTATTAAAGAAGTTTAAAGAAGAAGCTGAAGAAAAAGAGGTATAAAGAAGAAGCTGAAAAAAAGAGATTACAGAAGAGACTTCAAAAAAGAGGCTTAAAGAAGAAACTAAAAAAGAGATTACAGAAGAAAAATTAAAAATAGATTTAAAAAAGAATCTGAAGAAAAATAGGTTAAAAGCAGAAGATCAAAAAGAAAAATAAAAAGGATTTATTAAAGCGAGACTGAAATTAAGAGGAAGAGACAAATGCCGGGTTTTACAACACATTATTTATTTGGAGTAAACAATATAAGAAAGCTGAGGAATGAATATGTATGCGGAACAGTACTGCAAAGTATCGAACGGTATAAAACGGTATTTCAGCTGGGGCTGCAGGGACCAGATATTTTTTTCTATCATCTGGCGTCCCAGCTGAGGAAAATCAGACCGGGATCAATTGTGCATACAAGATGGACGGGCGATTTTCTGAAATGCCTGATTGAAGCGCGGGAAATTTTTCTGACAGAAGAAGAACAGCAGGCTGCACAGGCATATTCGGCTGGCTTTATTGGGCATTATGTACTGGATCTGCATATGCATCCGTATGTTTACGGACGGACTGGCAGTGGAGAGGAACTTAAGAAAAAAGGATATGCGCATCATATCGGACTGGAAACAGATATTGATGCCGCACTGCTGATGCGGTATGCGAAGTGCTGTCCATCAGGATTTCCTTACTGGAAAGCGATTGCTTTTGATGCAAAAACACGGGAAACAGTTTCGAACGTGTTGTTTTATGCATATAATATGGTGTTTCCGGAACTGGCGCTGAGTCAAAGATTTTTATCTGCAGGAGTCAGATCTATGCAGATTGGGACCAGGCTGACATATAATCCGTATAATTATAAGCGCCAGGTCTTAGCAACGGCGGAACGGCTTTTCACAGGCCGGCTTCATATATCTCCGGTGATTCCTAGCGATGATATGCAGTGCTGTAAAGATCCGCTGAATCTGGAGCACAGGCGGTGGAAACATCCATGGAAACCGGAAGAAGTGTGTACAGACAGTGTTCCGCAGATCATAAAAAAAGCCTCCCTGTATTACCAGAAGGCTTTGAAAAATCTAAACTGCCTGTATGAGGCAGATCCATACGGCGGCCAGTACGAAAAGCTGATGAACCAGCTGTGCCAGTTTCTGGGACACAAATCATATCATACCGGACTCGACTGGATACTTGGAGAAAGATAAGAATTCTGAAATTCCTCGATCTGATGCCATATGATATCCATCAGGCGGCTGCGTGTCTCAATACCTGCCCAGGCAATGTGAGGTGTAATCAGCAGCTTCCGGCTGTCTTTGACTGTTAAGAGCGGATTGTCAGCACGCATTGGCTCTGAACATAATACATCCAGAGCGGCAGCTGCCAGTTCATCTGCATTTAATGCATCAGCAAGATCCTGTTCTACAACAATCGGCCCGCGGCCCAGATTTAAAAAGTATGCACTTTTTTTCATCTTTTTAAATGCCTCACGGTTCATCAGCCCTTCTGTCCGGTCTGTCAGCGGTGCATGGACAGAGATGATATCTGACTGTGACAGCAGTTCATCAAAAGAAACACGTTCATAAGCGGGCTGGTTATTTTTACCAGAAGAAGAATAGTAAATAACACGGCATCCAAACAGGGATGCGATTTGTGCAACTCTCTGGCCGATTGCACCGAGTCCGATAATACCCCATGTCATACCGCTTATTTCATGAAATACATTGGAAAAATGTGTAAACGTCGTATTGTCTATATATGCTCCGCTTTTTACATAATTATCATAATAAGGAAGTTTTTCAAATAAGTAAAACAGCATGGCAAAGGTATGCTGAGTCACACATTCTGTAGAATACCCGGCTACGTTGCGCCATTCAATGCCGCGTCTGGCTAAATAGTCCTTATCCAGATTATTTGTGCCGGTTGCAGTCACACAGATCAGCTTTAAGTGTGAGGCTTTTTCCAGCGTATAGGAGTCGGCCCTCATTTTGTTCAGTATCAGGATATCAGCATCTGTAATTCGTTCACGCATTTCTTCCGGGGTAGAAAATCCATAATAAGTCACAGTTCCAAGTTTAGAAAAAGAGGTTAGATCAATATCTCTGCCGATTGTATCGGCATCAAGAAAAACAATATTCATGGCTGTAGTTCCTTTCAAAAATAATTGTATTTGCGTATTTGACAGAATTCAAGAAAGATTATAAGAGAAAACAGATGCTTTCGTCAATCATATTTGAAGATATCAATAACGGTGATAGAAAAAGGCGGATAATATGATTATTATTGTGTTTGGTAAAATATTAAATCATAATAATAGAAAAGCAGATTATGGATACTTTGTATATGCGCAGGTTCTTATGCGCAGAATACAGATATAATTTTCCGGATAGCAGAACGATAAGATTTTGATTCCAAAATTTGGAAAAAGCCTTAAAATAATATGTAAACTATGATATACTGATATATTATATCATCAAAAATCCGTCGCAATCGAGTGTTTGCAAACTACAGCAATGGACCGGGAGATCTGACTATATGGCTGAAAAAAGAAGAAATGTACTGCTTCAGGGAGGGATACTGGCCGGGGCAGGCATTATAACAAAAGTAATTGGATTTGCGTACCGTCTTCCAATGGGGAATATGATGGGAGAGGAAGGGAACGGGCTGTATTCAGTGGCGTTTGGTATTTATGGGATTGCTCTGACCATATCATCTTATAGTCTGCCTCTGGCAGTGTCTAAGATGATATCAGCCAGGCTTGCAAAAGGAGAGTACCAGAATATGCGCAGAGTGCTTGCGAATGCCCTGGTCTATGCGCTGATTGCAGGGCTTTTGGCTATGAATGTACTGTATTTTGGAGCTGGTGTTCTGGAGCAGCTGTATAACCGCCCGGGGATAGAAAAACCGCTGCGTGTATTAGCTCCGACAACTTTTATTGTAGCGCTGCTTGGCGTATTCCGGGGATATTTCCAGGGTCATGGGGAGATGATCTCCACTTCTGTGTCACAGATACTGGAACAGATTGTGAATGCAGTGGTCAGTGTATTTGCTACATGGCAGTTTATGCGGATGTATTCGGGCAGAGAAGACGCTTCTGCTTATGGTGCGGCAGGCGGGACGCTCGGGACACTGGCAGGGGCATTTATTGCACTCATATTTATTATGTATCTGTTTGTGGCAAATCATAAGCGGTACCGGCACAGACCCAATCCGAAGGAACAGCTGGAGTCTGGAGCACAGATCTATAAGGCTTTGTTTTTAACGATTATTCCGGTTATACTGAGTCAGACAATTTATCAGATCGGATATACCATTGATGATATTATGTTTGGCCAGCTGATGGAGCATAAAGGTTTTACGGATCAGGTTGTTGCTTCTTTGCAGGGTGTATATAATACGCAGTATAACCAGCTGATAAATCTGCCGGTGGCCATTGCTACAGCTATGGCGGCGTCTACGCTTCCAAGCATTGTATTGTCCAGGATGCAGAATGATATGAGAGGCATGCATCAGAAGATTACTCAGGTGATAAAAGTAAATATGGTTATCGCGTTTCCGTCAGCAGTAGGTCTTGCTGTGTTAGCAGAGCCATTTATGCAGATGCTGTTTCCAAGCCTGGTGACTTATCGTCCGCAGGCAGTTATGCTATTAATGACCGGTTCAAGTGCAGTCATTTTTTATGCGCTGTCAACATTAACGACTTCCATACTGCAGGGGAATAATTACATGAAGCTGCCAGTGATTCACTCTGCAGTTTCATTGGGAATTCATATTGTGCTTCTGGGGATACTGCTGGCATTTACAGATTTAGGGATTTATGCACTGGTTATCTGTAATGTGCTTTTTCCGCTTGTAGTAAGTGCATTAAACTGTCGTTCTATAGGGCGTAATGTGGGATACCGGTGGGAATTTCTCAACACTTTTATAAAACCGTTTCTGGCATCGGCGGCTATGGGAATTGTTGCCTTTGCAATTTATCAGGAACTTGGGTCTGCTTTTCATAATGTGTATATTGTTTCAATCATTGCGTTTGGAGCGGCAGTGATTGTGTATGGAGTAGTCATTCTGCAGATACGGTGCTTTAGTGAAGAAGAACTGGAATCTATACCAGGAGGAAAAATTTTGAGCCGTCTGATAATTTGATAGTAAGAAAAAAATTAAAATTTAAATAAAGATAGTATTTTTGGGAAGTTTAAGGCTGCCTTTTCTATTATTTTGGCGGCTTTAATATAGAAACTGCTGGAATGCAGATTTGCCAGATGGTAAATTCAGACACAGATGCTGGAGAATGATTTCCATATTAAAATACACCAATTAAGCACATGGAGTGCGATGTATAAAAAAAGGTATTTTACAGATACTACAACGGCATAAAGTAAAATCTGTATATGGAGGAATTTATCATATGAAGGCAACAGGAATAGTCAGGCGTATAGATGATTTAGGAAGAGTTGTAATACCGAAAGAAATCAGAAGGACACTGCGAATCCGGGAAGGCGATCCGCTGGAAATATTTACGGACCGTGAAGGGGAAATTATCCTTAAAAAGTATTCACCGATTGGTGAACTAAGTGAATTTGCAGGCCAGTATGCAGAATCGCTGGCACAGACAACAGGAATGCTTGTATGCATAACAGACCGGGATCATGTAATTGCTGCTTCCGGCAATGGCAAGAAAGATTTTGAAGGCAAACCGATCAGCCATCAGCTGGAATGCATTATTGAAGATAGAAACAGCATGATAGCCAGCAAAGAAGAAAGCGATTTTGTGAAAGTGACTCTGGATGATAATGGAGATTTTGCTTCTCAGGCAATTAGTACAATTATCTGTGAAGGAGATGCGATTGGTTCCGTCGTTCTTTATAATAAAGATGAAAAGACCAAAATTGGCGAAACAGAAAGCAAGCTGGCTATGACAGCGGCAGGCTTTCTTGGAAGGCAGATGGAACAGTAATCTGAATAAGATAAATCAGGAAAGGCAAAAAATCTAAAAATTAATTTTATAATTATCTTTAATATAAAAGCGCTGGCAGCCGTATTTCAACATCAATACATGAATAAAACTTTGTATTTAATGAAATGCGGCTGCCGGTCTTGATAAGATAATTAAGAAAAAATTTAATTTAACTGTCTGTATTATTCATCTTCATATTCTGCTTCTACTTCTGTTACATCAGCATGATTTACAAGAAAGTTTAGTACCATATCTTCTGTCAGCTGTCTGCGTACCTCATCTTCTCCGTAATCATCCAGAAATTCATCTTTAGAGTCATAGTCGTACTGGTCCATATAATAAACAATGCCGTCCTCGTAATCTTCATCGCTCAGAGAAAGTTTTTCACTCTGAACAATTGCATCTAAGACGATTGTACGGTATAGTACGGACTGTATTTCATCTTCGACATCTTCATCAGTCATTTCAAAAGATTCATAAAGGGCGTCCAGGCTTTCAAATCCAAACATATCAACATAGCTCATATAACCGCTTTCAATTGTATTACGGGCTGCATCGTATTCTTCCTGAGTGTACTCAAGAATGCTGGAAGAGTCGATCACCTGCTGGAGAAGTTCTTCCTGCAGTTCGTTTGTGCTTTCTTCTGCGTACATATCTGTAACTGACTTACGCATTGCATTGGTAAAATCTTCATATGAACTGTATTCTGTATTTTCTTTGATAAAAGAATCTGTAGCGTCAGGCAGTATTTCTTCATGAATGTCATTGATTTTAATTTCAAAGTCAACGGTATTTCCAGCCCATTCTACATCTGTATATTCAGAATCATAGTCCAGAGAAAAATTCAGACTGTCGCCAATAGATACTCCGGTAAGTTTTTTATCAAATTCTTCACCAAATTCGGCAGCTCCAAGTATGATTTCATAATCTGAATCTGAAACAGCTGTCTTGCCGTCAATAGAAGCTTTGAAATCAGTATATACCCAGTCGCCGTTTTTTGAAGCGCGGCTGACAGGCTTGTATTCAGCATATTCAAGCAGGGCTTCATGAATAGCATTATTTACAGCATCGTCTGTAACAATATAGTCTTTTTTCTCTGCTTTCAGGCCTGTATATGCAGCCAGGGATACCTGTTCGTTACTGTATACGGCATCTGAAAGAGGCTTGTTTCCGGTTGTTATTTTGGAGTTAGCGCCGCAGGCAGTGAACAGGCATGCAGCAAGTAATAGGACTGCTAATTTTTTTTTCAAAACAATTCCTCCTGTTTAATAATTATGGTGGCTGTATAAGCAGAATCAATTATAGCATATGATAACAGCAAATTGTGACTAAATTCTGAACAAACGCAAATGTTATTTATGATACATTGTACTATTGAGAATCGGAGGCAGAATGTGTAAAATACATACATGGAAGACAGGAATAAAAATCGCCTGAATGCTTACTTTTAATGTATGAAAATATTGGCTTGGAGCGTGTTTGAAAATGCTTTGCGCAAGTGTGCTGGTTTGCAGGAATGATGTTTCAAACACGCTCTGGGAATGCTTTATGGTATTAAAAAGTAAGATTAAGAACATACTGAAGATATAATGGAGGGGAACAGATATGGCAAAACAGAATAAAAAGAAAAAATACCGACATTTTTGGATATTTTTTAAAGTGCAGCTGGTACTTTTTCTTCTGCTTGCCGCAGCATTAGGATACTATTACGGGGGCGGATACGCCCAGACAGTTGCACAGCTGAAAGAAGATGCGGATATACTTGTAGCAAGATCTAAGGCAGAGCTGTTCCGTAAAGGGGAAACAGGTCTGGTATATGATAAGAAGGGAAAGCTGCTGAAGGCTTATAAAGGAGAAAAAGATTCTTATTATATTGAAATCCAGGATATACCGGAAATTGTTATGGATACATTTATTACGGCAGAGGACCGCAAGTTTTATAAACACAAAGGTGTAGATTACCTGGCTATTCTGCGGGCTGTAATTGCGATGCTGCGAAACGGAGAAGTGACTCAGGGCGGCAGTACGATTACCCAGCAGCTTTCACGTACAGTGTTTTTAAGCATGGATAAAACATGGGAACGCAAAATGGAAGAAATTTTTATTGCTCAGAATATGGAAAAGAAGTATACCAAAAGCCAGATTATGGAATTTTACCTGAATAATATTTATTTTGGAAATGGATATTATGGCATTCAGGCTGCAGCTCAGGGATATTTCAGTAAAAATATTGATGAGCTGGATTTATCGCAGACCGTATTTTTATGTGCAATTCCAAACAATCCGTCGCTTTACGATCCGGTAAATCACAAAAAGAATACATTAGCGCGCCGGGACAGGATGCTTGACAGCATGCTGGAGCAGGGGGTAATTTCCCAAAAATCAGCAGATGAAGCGAAAGAGGAGAAAATAAAGCTCAAAAGAAAGAAGGGAATTAAAAAGAACAATTATGTGGAAACATTTGTAAATTATTGTGCAATCCGTGCGCTGATGAAACAGCAGGGGTTCGAATTTCAGTACTATTTTGACTCGGAGAAAGAGGAGAAAAAATATAATAAAGAATATAAAAAGCTGTACAGAGAGTGCGAAAGCAGCCTGTATACTTCCGGTTATAGGATTTACACTTCAATTGATAGCGGGCAGCAGAAAAAACTTCAGGAAGCAGTTGATACGGGACTCAGCGCTTATCAGGACGTCAGCGAGGAAGGGATTTATAAATTTCAGGGTGCGGGGGTAACAATTGATAATACGACAGGGTATGTAACAGCAGTTGTCGGAGGGAGGTCACAGGATTATGAAGGATATACGCTGAACCGTGCATACCAGAGTTTCCGCCAGCCGGGAAGTGCCATCAAACCGCTGCTTGTCTACACACCGGCTTTGGAGCGGGGATATACGCCGGATACAATTGTCATGGATGAGCCGTTTGACGACGGTCCGTCCAATGCAGATGGAGTATTTGAAGGAGCTATTACGCTGCGGCATGCAGTAAAAAAGTCTAAGAATACAATCGCATGGAAACTGTTTGATGAACTGACCCCGGTAACAGGCTTAAGCTATTTAAAGTCAATGAATTTTTCCCGGATTGATCCGGAAGATGAAAGACTGCCGCCGGCACTGGGCGGTTTTACAGTGGGGGTATCTCCTCTGGAAATGGCTTCCGGATTTGCAGCACTGCAGAATGACGGATGCTATCGGGAACCAACATGTATAATCAGGATTGAAGATTCTCAGGGCGGTCTGATTTATACGTCAGAACCAGAGGAGGAAGATACAGACCGCAAATCGAAAAAGAATGAAGCAGATGGCACGCGCATTTATAAATCCAATGCGGCCAGAATGATGACAGATATGCTTCAGACTGTCATGACAGAAGGTACAGCCAGAGGACTGGGGCTTGGCGATATGCCGTCAGCAGGAAAGACAGGAACAACGAATGATAATAAGGATGGCTGGTTTGCAGGCTATACACGTTACTATACGACAAGTATCTGGGTTGGCTATGACCAGCCGGCGCAGATGCCAGGGCTTACGGGCTCCGCTTATCCGGGAGATATCTGGCATAATTATATGATGTCAATTCACGAAAATCTGACTCCGATGGATTTTATACCTTATATTGAACAGAAGGAAGTAAATATGGATTTTGTGGAGTAAGAAAGGGACTGTGACGAAATGTCCTGTATGACAGTGTGAGCAGAAGAATCTGTGAAGCCTTGTAAAAACCGAAACTGTGTCTGGAGTGCACAGATGGTTTTTACAGGGCATTCCGGGAAATTCGGGCTGGCGCAGGGGCTGCCGGCCGGAGATGTTTTCCCTGAATTTAAAATATAGAAAAAATTTGAAAAATTACTGGACAAATGATTTGGTTTGTGGTAACATAGTTCAAGTAATGAGGCCAGTCGATTTGAATGGCTGTATATCGATGCGTGGCTCAGTTTGGTAGAGCGCTGCGTTCGGGACGCAGAGGCCGCAGGTTCAAATCCTGTCGCATCGACTCTTGGCAGGGGCACCGGAAACCGGAAACCGCTTGGATAAAGGGTTTCCGGTTCTTTTTATTTTTTGTAGGCGGCGGAAAAGCGGCAGGATTTTTGGGCGTTACCCAATTCGTTACCCAACATTCCTTTGTGTGAATAAATCTGACGCCATCATGGATATTTCACTCAGGTCATTTTCACAGGAGTTTAAGCGCTGCTTATTGTAGTGGGAGTAGATATTGAGTGTTGTCTGCGCATCCTCATGTCCCAGCCAATATTGGAGCTGTTTCAGATCCCATCCTTTATTGATTAGTATGGAACAGCAAGTGTGCCGGAGCTTGTGCAGCGTGATTTCCGGTCGTCCAAAAGCTTTTGTAGCTTTGCTGAAAGCCCTTGTTATGTAATCCGGGTTATAACAGCGTCCATCTTCCCATGTAAATATATAGCCAGAGGAATTTTTGTATTCGCTTTTAAAGTACCTGCGGTTTCGTTCCTGTTCTTCTTTTAAAGAGTTCAAACAGTTTTCTGCTGTTTGGAATAGGTTCAGGCTGCGGCGGCTTTCTTTTGTTTTCGTCTTGTCTGACGCATCAACTGTTTTTACCTTTACAACTGTGTGCCGGATGTGGATCAGGCGTTTTTTAAAATCCACAGAATCCCATTTTAGGCCAAGGATTTCAGAGCGTCTTAGCCCATAGTAAGCGCCCATAAAGGTAATTGGAACCAGGCGCGGATGGTATTCGGCAAGAAAGTGAAGCAGTTCGGAGACTTCCTCTTCTGTCAGAAAAAGCATCTCCTCACTGTAATCAGTATTTTTCTGGCCATGCACTGGTACACCAATACAGGGATTGGACACAACCAGCCCGTCAATACATGCCTGGGAAAAAGCAGCATGGAGGATGCTTTTATAACTGCGCACACTGCGGACGGATAAAGGTTCTTTTTCCTTTGTTTTTTGGTTGATTTTGCCATACTGGAGACAATACTTAAAAAACAGGTCTAAATCTTTAGGCATAAGATCAATTAGTTTCATTTGCCTTGGGCTGAAATAATCATTGATCCGCTTTACGCGGTAGCTGTAGCCTTCGTGGGTGGAGGTTTTTAAGTCGATTTTCTTATCCTCAAGCCATTTGTCTAAATAATCACAAAGCAGGATGTTTGTATCCAGCGTGCATTCGGAAATATTTTCAAGGAATGCGTACTTTTCGATACACTCCTTTTTAAAGGCCTCAGCTTTGCGTCGGTTGTTTTTTACCTCAAGCCCTGTTCCTAATGTTTTGCTTTTTCGTTTTCCGGTTCCTTTTTCGATATAGCTGAGTTTGATATAATAGTATTCTTTGCCAGAGGCAAGTTTCTTTTTTTGTAAACTGCCCGTCATTTTCATTCTCCTTTCGTAGCGGGCAGACATTAAGCTGTTTCCATTATATCTGCCCTTCTGGTATAGCGTCAAGTGTTGGCGAGGAATTTTATGAGTGATGTTTTGCAGAAAAAATATTTTCTGCCGATTTTGCGGTGTTCGATTTCTCCAGTATGAAGCAGGGAATACGTTTGCTTCATGCTGATGCGCAAAATAACGGAAAGATCCCTAGGTTTTAGGACATCAGGATAATATTCAAGCATGGCATAACCTCCATAAATAATATTTTTCAGTGAAGCAAAAGTGGCCGGCTTATTTCCTGTCCATTTACGTCAAAGATTCCAGAAGCAATGCATTCACCAACCTTAAGGTTTGCAAGGCGTACTTTCCAGATCTGCCATTCTGTTGGTGAAAGCGCTTTTGAAATTTTATGAATGTCCGTTTGTGATGGGCGGAAATACAAACGTGTTGCAGCCTGGTTTAAGACAGCAAGCGCGTCTTTGCTGAACGTGGAGAACGTCTGTGTCGCAAGCAGCAAGTGGATATGAAACTTTCTGCCTTCACGCAGCAGTTGGCATATGGAGCCGTTTGCATCATAAGAAAACCGCTGGCATTCGTCCAGAAAAATATGATACGCGTCGATTTCAGGGAATTGTCCGCAGCGGATCAGCCCGAAAAACGAAGCAAGGATGATTTCTGCCAGTATTTTTTGGGTGTCAATATTATAGCCGTTCAGGTCTAGGATATTGACTTTTCCTGGTAAAATACTTTTTGTTGAATGAAGATTAAATGCTTTGCAATTCAGTATTTCCCATAATCGATTGTATACAGCCAATCCTTTTTCTCCAAAGCGGGTAAGTCCGGCTACAATGGCGTCTATATCAGATGCGTAATCTTCAAGCCGTTTGGTTGCGAAAATAATGCTTTCACGGAGAATGGCTGTTTGCGCAGCTCCAAGTTTCAGCGGCTTTGACAAGGCGTTGGTAATGGAGGAAATGTGTAAAAAATCAGGTTCGGAATAACTGCTTTTTTGTGAGAACGGGGTCAAAAATGGGAGGTTAAGCCCATCAAGCAGAGCGGATATCCGGTTGATTTTTGATCTATATTTGCAATCTGTTAGTTTTTTTATCTCGCTATCAGAATGGCTGTTTGCTGTGTCGATTACAATGACCATATTTTTATCTGCGACAGATTGCAGTTCGATTTGCAGCATACGCGTTGTTTTGCCGCTTCCGCTGATACCGTTTATCAGGATAGAAGAATTTGCCGCCTTATCTGATATCCGGCAGACATTTGTTCCGAGAGTTCCGAGATAGATTTTCATGGTTGTATGGTCTCCTTTCTTCGGGTGCAAGGTTGTCAGGAAAAGTGAAATATTTTTTGCGTAGCCACAGGAACCTGGGGCGCCTGTCATTGCACAAGCAGTTAGGCAAGGCTTTTTTTCGCGTGTAGTTTTTATCCTGGCACAAATTACAGTAAAGAATTTCAGATATACGCAAGTTTTCCTTTATATACAGCCAACGAAATGATTGTAGAAGAGGGCTGCATATTTTTTTCATAAGCGTTTCGCTTACATAATAGAATGAATGGTCAAAAAGAATCAAATTGTCTCTTTCTAGTTGGCGGTACATTTTTTCATCCACTTCATCGGGAGTTGCATAGCGTATTTCAGGGTTGTTTTCTGTATAGTTTAAAAATAATTTTATTATGGTAGAACTTAAGTCAATCGTATCCAGGTTTTCCTCAGTGAGTTTGAATATATTTTGGATGGATTGTAAAAGTAAGGAATGCCTGCTTTTTGTTTCATATTCCGAATGAAAGCTGCGGTGCCATAAACAGTACATTTTTGCAGCTATGAGTAGCTGGATATACAGTGGTGGCTTATCCGAAGCATTCATAAAATCTGTGCAAGTTTCAAACAGATCTAGTTCATTTTCCATAGAATCTGGATGGCTACGGAGAAAATCTTTGATGTCCGAGATTTCGCTATCCAGGTCTCTGGCATCGGAATAGGAAAAACAATTAGCCGGGAGAAAGACCTTATACGTATCAGGCAAATTGTCCGGGATGCTTCCGCCAACAATCACGGCTGTCAGATATCTGGGCGATGTTAAAAAATTATGAATATCGTCTTTCTTATCGTATTTTTGTGCCGCATAGATGCAAAGCTTATAGTTTGGAAGATTTAATTTTGAAGTCTTTGGGCTGTAGATTATTTCAACATCTTCCAACTGCTTAAGGTTGAAAATGAGTGAATCAAGCTGGTCTGCTTCTTCAAATAGCAGACAGATTCCTTTCGTAAGCCCATATTGATAAATTTTTAATGGCTCATATAATTCTGCCGCAAGGGATAAAAGCCGAAAGAAATCTGCTACTATTTCAACTTCGCTTTTAATTTGTTCCATGTGAGTTCCTCCTTATAAATAAATGCAAAACCAGTTTCTGGAAAGTCTGTCCAGCCAGGATTGTCTGGAACATAAACGCATGGCGGGTTTTGTGCCAGTAAGACCGTGAACAAAAGCTGAGCGTAATCTCTTTTTTGCGATGCTGCTTTTGCAAGAAAAATAATTCCCTGCGTAGCAAATCTTTTTACGAGGTAGCTTCCGTTGCCGATCATTTGACAGTCAAAATAAACTGTCACTATTGAGTCTGCGACATTGGCAGTTACCTTGTACGCAGATTCGTCTTGATTGTTAAGGTGAAGCAGATGGGTCAGCTTTGGACTGCGCATATTTGTAATGACACGAGAGGGCGGATTGTCGTAGAGGTTGCATACAGTCGCAGTAACCTCACCCTCTGCTGTGATCGTGACTGAATCATAGATGTTGCGGCATCTTTCATTTTCAACAATGCGTTCCCATAGTTTTTGTTTCTCTTTATAGAGGTTTTGTTGTGCCGATATTTCCTGCTTTGCAGCGTAAACATGAATTTCCTTTTCAGCCTGAATTTGTGATTCTGCAATAATACGATTGATATGCCTGGCATCTTGGTAAGAGTCTGCAAGAGTTTGTTGGTATTGAACGTCTGGCGTTGTTGCAGTTGAAAAAAATTTTTCCATAAAATTGACTCCTTTCTTTTGCGAAGTGGTAAAATTATGTTCAGCAACGGCAGAGCTTGGAATTACTCGTGGGATTCTCTGCGGTATTGGTTTGCTGATGCTGAAATCATAACAGAAGAAATTTACAGCACTGGACAGGAGGGAACACGAAAAAATGGGAAATGTCTTTGAAGAGTTCATACAAACCGCAGAAAATGCGAAGATTATGGTTCAAAAAAAATTTGGAAAAAATTTGGAAGGTTTTCAAATTAACAGGATAAAGTTGATAAAATTCTTCTTTTTTTCTAAAGAGGAAATAAAAAAATATGAAGCGGGCAGTATGGATTTAGATAAAGTCATCCCATGTATTCCGGCGGTTCCACCGGCCTGACCGGTTTTTTCGGGGTGATTGTCAGCCCTTCCATCAGCCACCGGAACTGCTGCGGCGTTAATT
>CAJTVR010000036.1 GCA_910580075.1 uncultured Eubacterium sp.
ATATTTTGACAAAGAAGTTAACGCAGAAGACTTTATGAAGGACGGATATCCTGACCTGACTAAATTTGACTGTGAAATCAGAACAGGCCTGGACAGCGCATTTACAAATACTACAGGTGACGGCCGTGCGGTTGTAGCAATCCTTCCGGTTGCCAACGAGCCGAAGGCTCTTGAGATCCTGGTAGACAGACCACTGGTTGACAATGCAAATGCAAGCGTTAAATTTAAAGATAAAAGAACAAAAAATAATGGCATAGATACAACAAATACCGTAAACTTCAGACTGGCAGATGCACGTGAACCGTCTGTGCTGGCTGTTGAATCAAGCGGTACAAGAAAGATAGAAATTACTTTCTCAGAGGCAGTTCTGTCACAGGCACATACAAATGGCAATAATACGTTTGTAGCAGATAATCTGCAGAATTACCTGATTGACGGCCGGCCGTTAGAAGATTACGGCATTACAGTAAAACCTCGCGGCACAGAAATTGCGGACAGCCAGACATCAGACCTAAAGAGGGCAGAAAAGGATTTTGATAATACTACTGAATCTTTCAACAAAAACGATGGCGAGCTTCAGGTACAGATTTATTCTGTGAAAGACAAAAAAGGTACAGACAGCCGCCACAAAGTTACAATTACTGTCGGCAGCGGCCATGTGCTTGCAGCAGGAACCCATATGCTGACCGTCAGAAATGTCGGCGACTGGGCAGCCAAAACAGACCAGGCAAGAAACAGCGTCAGCACACAGGTGCTTCCGTTCACAGTAACTGAAAATGCAGAAAAACCTGAATTTACAGTAAATATCCAGTCTCCGGAACAGTATGAGCTGAATTTCAACACTGCATTCAAGGTTGTAGACAGCCCGTCTGACAGATTCAAAACCTTAAACAGTGCTGATAATGCAAGCGTTCTGCAGCTGCAGGAGTATGTAAACGGTGCATGGAAGACAATTTCAAACGGCGCATCTGCTGAAACAACAACAGGACAGAACCCGGTTGCCGTATCACGCCTTGAAGACACAAAATATCTTGTGGAAGTAAGACGCGACTGGTCCGATGTGTATAATTTTAACAGCACAAGAACCGATTATTACAATAAACGCCTCCGTCTGCATGTAGATGCCGGCAAGCTGGTAAATGTATCAAATAATCTGCGCAATGATGAAATCAACATTGAGCTGAATGCTTCTGATGCAAAAGTTACAGGCGGCGGTGAAATCATGAGCGGGGCAGACCTGACAAGCCCGACAATTACAAGCGTGACACAGGCTGTTGCAAACAACGGCACACTGCAGCATTCATGGAATGTTGAGCTCTCCGAGCCTGTTAAGATTTCATCTACTGCAAACAAGGAAGGCCTTACACCGTCCCAGAGACAGCAGGCAGGCGTCAGCGCATCAAGTGAAGCTAAACTTCGCGAAAACCAGGGTGTTCCGGTTGCATTTGCACGTTTCGTAAATGTAAATAATCCGGCTGTAATTGTGGAAGGTATTGTTGACGAGAATGCTTTCATCGATGCAGAAGACAAGGTTATCAATGTGGAACCTGAAAGCAGATTAAGCGGCGGAGACTGGAGACTTGTAGTTGGATCTGTATCTGATGACTACGGCTCAACACTTGCTACAGACGGCCAGGTTATTACAGTTGATGAAACAACAGCTGTTACAGATTTCAAGGTTGTATGGGCAGCCGTTTCCCAGAGCGAAACATACAATGAAGCTAACATGGGTAATGTAGCAACAAATCCTCAGCGCGGAAGCTACGTATTTGTTAAATTTAACAAAGCGGTAGATCTTGCATCAGCATTAAACGAGAATAACTATGCACTGAATAACCAGCCTCTTCCTCAGGGAGCAAGCATCCAGGCCAATATTAAAGGGTATGATGATCATGATAATACAGTAGATTCTGTTACAATTGTCCTTCCTACAGGAAGCAACCTTCTTTATACCCAGTATACAGTAGATACACTGAGAACACAGCTCAGCATTAACGGCGTGGTAGCCCAGGGTACAGGTGAAGTTCTTTCCGGAAGCGGAATGAACCAGCTTCCATATAATGTCGGTGAATATACTGTTTCTGCTACTGATTATTCATCGCCAGACGCTGTTAAAATTCCTGGCAGAAAAGATAATGTGAACTATGTAACCGAAGGAACCGACGCTGTATGGGGTAATGATGTTTCTGAAAAATACGGCACTGACGGAATTAAAACCTGGACAGAATACTATGAAAAATTAAGGTCAGCTCTTGATAATGACCAGTACCGTAAAGTAGTAATTCAAAAAGAAGCGTTTGATCATCTTACAGCCGCTGGAAATGAAAAACAGTTTGAGGCAGCGCGGGCAGTCTTCGGAAAGAATCTTATCATTAATATCAACCGTGCAGTTGATGTTGATTTTAAGGGAGCTGTTTTAAACGGCAATATTGTAGTGTCAACTACGGATGCAGCAGATTCCATGACTATCAGCAATGTTGATATTATGGGCACAGAGACAGAAATCAGAGGAAATAATGCATCACTGACAGTTAATGCGGGCGTTGTACAGCATTTCATTATTGATAATGTAAATGTTTATACATCAAATGACAAAGCAGATTCAATTGTTCTGACCAATGTATGGAAAAATTCATTTGAAGCTAAGGAAAACTGCTCTATAAATAGCAGAACTGAAGATTATAACGGAAGAATCCGTGTTACAGATGCAGACGGATTTGGCTTTAGAAATGATGCAAGGTGGAATGGTGCTCTTATTATCAGCTCAAACGGAGAAATCAACCTGAAAGGAGCCTTTGCAAATACAACAATTACACTGGAGCAGGCTGCTACACTGAACCTGGGAACAAGCGGGGAAAACGGCAGCGTCACTCTGGACGATGCTCAGATTAATTTAAATGCTCCTGAAGCTAAAGTAATGGTTACACAGTATGCCGGATGTACTGCTAACAAGGAACCAGACATTCTGATTGCAGGCAAGGATGTTAAAGTTTATTGTTATGATACCGACAGAAAAGAGTGGCTTCATGATGCCGGCGGAAGCATTATTACAATAGACAGCGACGGTAAGACACAGACAGACAATAGTCTTAACGACTATATCCAGAAAGATGAGAATAATGGCGGTATGAAGAAGTTCTTAGATGAGCTGGATATCGTGAGCGATGAAATGTCTTATAATGATATCGTAGTTTCACCAAGCGCTATTTTCGGAGAGGGCATCACCACTTCAGACAATGGCAAGATAAAAATTGACAGAGCTAAAGCTGCTGATAAGGTTGCAGAGGAAATTGCTGCTGCTGCCAATAGAGCTGGATTTAAGAATACAGAGGGTGCAGCTGTAAGCAAGACTGATATCAAAGCTGTTGTTTCCTTATCAAACCCGAGCAATGCCAAACTGTTCAGCCAGAATGCCACAGCAATTACATCAAAAGATGAACCGGCAAGCGCACAGACAGATATAATTGTAATCACTTTAACTTATGCTGGCAATACTTATACAAGAAATATTAAGATAACAAAATAATATTCTTTATATTTTAAGTATACTGCAGTATGCAGTTATGAAAAAGGAACTGACAGGGTATCCCTCTGTCAGTTCCTTTTTATTCTGCATGTGTGTGACAGCGTGCAGCAATGTGCGAAATACTGCCATTTTTTCGAATGCAGTCTTTCAGTTCATTTACTGAAGTACAGACTTCTTTTTACAGGGAAGGGAATATTTCATTAAAGAATACTGCTGAATCAGGAACCATGCAGAAAGTTCCGGTTCTGTCATACAGAGAAATATTTTATAACAGCAAAAAATAACCTATAGCATTCTTACAGATTTACAGAAAGTTTTACAAAAAGACTGCCTGTAAGAAAGCGAACTCGCATGTATACGGGATTTTCGCTGAGAATATTCAAAAGAACCGGCACAGGTATTACCTGGCCGGTTCTTTTTTAAGTTAATTCATTCAGCAGTGTACATATATTACAGTATCTGTTAACTGTTTCTGATTTCAATATCTCTTGTGTAAGTAGTACCAGCATAAGTTAAAGTAATCTTGATTGTATCAGTACCGCTTCCAACCGTCTTCTTCGGATAAATTTGTGTACCTGTCTGGGCAAAGATCTTTGCGCTTCCAGCATCTGCTAATGAAACAGTTACAGTGAAATCTTTTGCTGCAAACTTACTGTCAGTAGTATTTGCGTCTTCTTTCTTAAGACCGTTTTCATTAGCCTTTGCAGCTGCCTGTTCTGCAATATAAGCAGCTATCTTGCTCTTATTTATTGCGATTCCATTATCATGTGCTTCAAAGGAACCTTCGAAAGCACCGGCAGAAACAACACGATAAGTTTCATAGGATACCTTGTCGCTGTCAGCACCTGGTATAATTGCCAGATCATCAAGAACTTTCTTCAAACCATCCTTATTTTCTTCTTTCTGAATTTCATTATTCAGAGTGTTATTGGACATTGTTTTGCCGTTACTGTCGATTGTAATGATGCTTCCGCCAGCATTTTTCAGCCATCCGGCTTTATTTTCTTCATCATTGCAGTAAACCTTGACATCTTTGCCGGCAATCAGAATCGTAGGAACGGTTGTTTTTGCAACAGATGCTTCTGTAATCATTAATTTTGCTTCAGCAGCTTTCACATTGATCGTAGTGCCGTTCAGGGTTACATCCTTAGCATCAGGATCATCTTTAACAAGTGTTCCAAGATTTAAGGTCGCTGCCTGCTGTACAGTAATGTTAGCTCCGTCAAATGCACCTTTCAGATTTACAACCCCGTTGGAATTGATGATAAGATCACCCTTCCAGCCTGAATTGTTCAGGAATCCGAATCCGTCTGTATCAGTAACATAGATAATACCGTCTACAACAGCATTCTGGCTTAATTCAAAGGATTTTGACCATACATTCTGCAGAAGAATTGCATTGTCGTTTACACCCTTCCTAGCTGTTCCGTCAAATACGAAATGTCTGACTACGCCGGCATTTACTGTTAAGGAAGCGTTATTTCCTCTTACTTTCTCCTGGGAACCTTCAATTACAACATTGCTGATTACCATTTCATCTACTGCATCTGTAGTGGAGACAACAATGTTAGCATGTAATGTAGCACCGCCAAAATCAACGTCAACTGCACGATTAATATTGATTACAAGATTTCTTCCGAAAACAGAGCGTGCTGCAGCAAGCTTATCTTTTGCTGCCTGATCGTTTGCATCGCTTTCTACAAGTCCGTCAAATACTGAATGGTCGATTTCTATTCTGCGGTACTGGTCGTTATCAAGTGCAGCCCTTAATGACTCAAAGTATTCCGACCAGGACTTAATAGTACCGCCAAAGCTTTCATGCTTCTCTGTATCAGCATTGCCCCATACAGCGTCAGTCTTGCTGGTTGAATAAATTGTATGAATCTTAACGCCGTCAGCTTTAGTAGATGTATCACCTGCATTATTGGTCCATTCGCCAATGTTATATGGCAGCTGGTTCATTCCGCTTCCGGACAGAGCTTCGTTCGTACCCTGAGCCACTACGCCGTTAATGCTGAGCTGTGTTCTCAGTGTATCTACATCATAATCGCCATAAAGGAGATTGCTGCGTGTCGGCAGAGCAATGGTAACAGAATCCACTACATTATCATGATCATCATAGCCCTCGATATTAGCAAAAATATTAGCGCCATGAGGCAGCGGCTGGTTATTGAGCGCATAGTTGTTCTCATTTAATGCTGTTGCCAGGTCTACTGCTTTGTTAAATTTAACAAATACATAGCTGCCCCGCTGAGGATTTGCTGCTACATTACCCATGTTTGCTTCATTGTATTCCTTGCTGGTGGATACTGCTGCCCAGACTACTTTGAAATCTGTAGATGTAATGCTCTCATCTACTGTGATCACCTGGCCGTCTGTAGCAAGTGTTGAACCGTAGTCATCAGAAATAGAGCCTACTACCAGTCTCCAGTCTCCGCCGGTTAACTTTCTTTCCGGTTCTACGTTAATAACTTTGTCCTCAGCATCAACGAATGCATTTTCATCAACAATGCCTTCTACAATTGTGCTAGGATTATTTACATTTACGAAACGTGCAAATGCAACCGGAACACCCTGGTTTTCGCGAAGTTTCACTTCACTTGATGCGCTGACGCCAGCCTGCTGTCTCTGGGACGGTGTCAGACCTTCCTTGTTTGCATTAGACGAAATCTTAACAGGCTCAGAGAACTCTACATTCCATGAATGCAGTGATGTGCCGTTCTTTGCAACAGCCTGTGTAATGCCGGTTACTGTCGGGCTTGTTAAATCAGCTTCTCCCATGATATTTCCATTTGTAACTTTTGCATCGTTGGCATTCAGTTCAATGTTAATTTCATCATTGCGGAGGTTATTAGATACATTTACAAGCTTTCCGGCAGCTACATGCAGACGAAGACGCTTGTTGTAATAATCTGTTCTTGTGTTGTTAAAATCATATACGTCAGACCAGTCACGTCTTACTTCTACAAGATATTTCTTATCATCTCCGCCAACTCTTGATACTGCAACAGGATTCTGTCCTCTTGTAGTCATGGCAGATGTGCTGTTTGAAATTGTTGTCCATGCGCCATTCACATATTCCTGCAGCTCCAGAATACTTGACTTGGAGGAGCTGTTTTCTGTCTTGAATGAATCACCGCTGTCTACAACCTTGAATGCAGTATTGAAATTCAGCTCATACTGTTCCGGAGACTGAACATTTACTGTAAACTCAGGTTTTTCAGCATTTTCGGTTACTGTGAACGGAAGCACCTGTGTACTTACACTGTTTCTTGCTGCATCTGTCCGTGCTGCCCAGTCACCGACATCTTTTACTGTCAGCATATGTGTTCCTGTTGCGAGCACGCTGCCGCTTCCAACAGTAATTGTAACTTTATGGCGGTTATCAGTACCCACTTTATCTTTTACAGAATAATTGAGCAGTTCAACTTCGCCGTCTTCAGCGCTGAATGATTCATCAGCAGTAAAGTTCTTTTCAGTTCTGTCGAGCTCAGAAGATGCGATGTCAGCTACTTCGCCGTTACGTTTTACTTTCTTGATACCGAATGCACTTAACGGACGGCCGTCAATTAAATAATTATTCAGGCTGTCTGCTGCATATTTTGCATTGCCATCGGCATAAGCACTAGGAAGAACAGCTTCTGAGAAAGTAATCTCAATCTTTTTTGTACCGCTTGCTTCAACGGACAGTACAGACGGTTCACGTGCATCTGCCAGTCTGAAGTTTACAGTGTTAGTTGTATCTATGCCATTATTTTTTGTTCTCTTATCTTTGAATGTAATGCTGGCATTTGAGTTGTCAATCAGCGGCTCGTCTACTAAAATCTCAAGTGCCTTCGGCTCATTTGCAACAGGAAGTATTGCAATGACTTTACGTTCTGTACCTGTGCCGTTTGTAAACGCACTGTCAAGAGCTGTTCTGACTGTACAGTCAAATTTAGTTTTATCCGGTCTGCCGTCTTTCATGAACTGTGATGCATCTACTTCTTTGTCAAAATATGCAATTACACGGTCAGCCGTACCAGCTGCTGCGGAAGTAATAATTGCAGCCTCGGAAGTCAGGTTATCAGGATTCGGAGAAAGTGTACCATTGGCTTTTCCGGAAGCGGCCGGGTACAGGACGGACAGATGCTGCTGCTTTAAAATCAGGCCGTTTATGACCGCTAATGCTGCTGAATCATGGGCTTTTTGTGTATCATTGCGTTTACGGGCTGAATCTGGATTCGGGCAGAAGAGCTGATGAAAGACAGCAGAAACAGGCCCGGCATCTGTCCTGACGGGCAGGAAAAACTGCAAGTGCCGCTAAAAGAAGGGAATAACAGTATTCTATTCGAGACTGAACCTGCCAGTCCGAAACACACAGAGAACTTAGACATGCTGTTTATGCCGGATTATTTCCAGCCGGCACTGTATGAAAGGACACTGTTTATGCAGAATGAATCCGCTCTGTTAAATGCCAGATTCACCAAACAGGGCAGCATTTTTTGAGGAGCGGACCAGATTATCATAGTGTGCATTTTCAATCAGCAGTTTGTGCAGCCTGCATATCCGTTTAATGCCATGCTGTTCCCTCAAGTGTCAGGATTTTTCGGCTTTTTTAAGTACATCCATTTTTTTCTTTTTCCAATACTAAATTTTGTAGAACGTACATCCCATTATAACATCAGAAATCTTTCTGAAATCTTTCAATAATACATTGATGTATTTTTGTTCTCTTATCATAGTTTATGGCTATCAGCAGCACCTCGCCTCGATATTCTTCAAGTGCGCTTACATAAGCTCTTTCCTTAATCTGTCTGATTGCGCCAGACACAGAATTATTCCATTTTAATTCTACAATTAATACTGGTTTATTAGAAAAAGCTCTTGGCAGAAATACTATATCTGCAAATCCTTTTCCTGCAGGCATCTCCCTAATCATCATATATTCTCTTCTGGCACTGAAATAAGCTATGGCAATGACACAGCTCAAAGAATTTTCATTGTTATAAGAAAGTATGGATGTATTTTCTATATGAGCCGTATCTATAATTTTTGCTACCGTTTTCTCGTCAGCACATAATGTAGCATGCAGCAAAGCATCTGATGTGCTGAGTATATTTGCAATGGCATCCCAGCCTTCTCCTTCTAATGCGTTTTTAAATTCATCAGAAATCTCTATATTGGGGATAAAAACTTCGTTTGTAACTTCATCATAAGCCAGATACCCTAAATGTACCAGCAGCGTCAGCACATCATCCCGGCTTTTGAAGGTTGTCATGTCATTTTGAAATTTTCTGCAGTTAATTTTACATTTTCCGTTTCCCAGCATTTCAATAATAGTATCTTTTAAACCGTCAAAGTTCATATCCATATAGATTTTCAGTGCTTCATATGTTTCTGTACCAGTCCAGTAACTGTGAAACTCTGCATTAAGTACAGCATCTGTCACTGATTTTGGATTATATATATGGTTTGCATTTTTAAGTTTGTAACCATCATACCATTTTTGCATTTCTAAAAAGTCCATATCATAATCATTGCAGAGCTGTCTGACTTCGTTCTCTGTAAAACCTGTAAATGCAGCCATTTCTTTCGGGCTTGTCATAGAGTATTCATAAAAAATATTCAGTGCAGAATGTGTCCCATATTTTTTAATCGGCAGAATACCTGTCATATATGCAAGTTTTACATAGGTCTGATCTTTAAACAGATTTCTTAGAAAATCCAGATATTCTTTCTGGGCTGCATCATCATCACGTGTTTCCCTGAAAACACAGTCCCATTCATCAATAATAAAAATAAATTCTTTTCCGTTTTTTTCAGCTAAAGTTTCCAGAGCATCTGCCAGATCTGGATTTTCCCCAAATATCAGATCTGTATACGAAATAGAATACATGTTTTTTAATTCGGACAAAACCGCTTTCTGCAGATAAGGAACCAGTTTTTGGGGAGATTTTGCCCGGCTCAGAAAACGCTGCATATCTAAAAACAGTACATCATAATGGTTTAAATGGCAGCGGAAAGTGATGTCGTTTTCTATTGTTAACCCATGAAATAAATTGCTGGAATCATATGCCTTGCAATAATATGCAAGAAGCATCTGCGCTGCCATGGTTTTCCCAAAGCGGCGAGGCCTGCTTACACAGATAAAACGCTGTTCTGTATCCAGCACACTGTTTGTATGCTTTATCAATCCAGTTTTATCTACATATATTTTAGAATTACGTGCGATTTTAAAACCTTTATTAGATGGATTTAGATATTTTCCCATATGGTTTTCCTCTGATTCTTTCTTCCGCTTTTCATCAGCCCATATCATTTTGAAATTTTATCTGTGATAAGGGTTATGAGAAAATTTAATATATGTCTTTTAATTTTTATAATTCTTTCTTGATAGTATACCCCTAGAAGTTCATATATGCAATCGTAATTAACAAATGTATAAATAGCTGCTTGTTTCATTAACTGGATAAGACTGTATGTCATTCTCACTTTCTTTTTCTATTTTGTCGCTACTGTTTTTGCAGTTAATAAATCATTCTTTGATTTTTCTATATGATCATTTTTTTCCTGAGCATATATGCAAATTTCAGCGGAGAAATAATATTAAGTCTGAATAAGAACATTGCAGGGCAGCTCAAAATTTTTTTGAGCAATGGAGTGAGACCGAAAGAAGCAATGATAATCAACGAGACATTATATAACTTGCTTGCCGGCAGTATTTCTGCTGCTAATAGATACTTGTCTATTATAGGTGTCTGCAAAAGGAATGGCTGAACTATGAAGAAGTTCTGTCTTTGCTTTGGAAAAATCTATGTGATCTGAATTTTTGAAAAATCAATTTCTAAATCTTCATATATGCCTGCCTTTATCCTGTCAGAAAGTGTATAATTACCTACGGTATCGTATTCAAAATTATATACAATCACAATATTTTTTTCATAGTCAACAATCCAGTATTCCCGGACTCCAGCCATATTGTATTTCAGCATTTTTTTTATATAATCTCTCGGCCTGCTGCTTGGAGAAACAATTTCAATGATCCAGTCGGGTGCTCCGCTGCAGCCTTCATCTGTCAGTTTGCTTCTGTCACAGATCACACTTATATCTGGTTCGAGATATATTTCATCGTCTGCATTCAAAAATACTGCAAACGGTGCCGGATATACTTCGCAGTCTCCATTTTTGTCATGAATATAGGTTCCTATGGTCCAGTCTAAAAAATGCACGAATTTTTGATGAATTCTGCCAGGTGCAGACATCATATATAATCTGCCGTCAATCAGTTCGGCCCGTTTTCCATCCGGCAGAGCACGGATATCTTCTATTGTATGTGTTTTTTCTAGGTTAAACTTCTTTGCTGTATCCATTTTTACTGCCCCTTTCTGCTATATTATTATCATACTGTGCAGAAAAAAATATATCAAGCAGAATTTCTGTGAAAATACGGCTGTTGAAATATATGTATAAATTCTATGCTGCTGTCAGGCAGACTCAACCATGTATACTCTTTTAATCTGGAATTTCGAATAGTACGTTTTAATAGCAGCTTGATTATGCATTAACATCATGTTATTATAAGATAACAAAAAGCGTACAGGTTAAAACAGCATATCTGGAAATGTATGCAGAACGGAATGCTTTTTGAAAAGATGAATTTAAAAAAGTCGAATATAATCGAGGAAGGAATTATTTATGGCATTACCAGCGGACAAACCACTATATACATTTGCTGATAGTCTTACATGGAAAGAAAACGAACATATTGAAATTATAAACGGTGAAGCGTTTCTGATGGCTTCGCCATCGAGCACTCATCAGGAAATCAGTATGGAAATTTCCAGACAGCTTGCAAATTATCTGGAAGGAAAACAATGCAGAGTTTATCCGGCTCCTTTTGATGTCCGGCTATTTGAAAAAGACGGAGATTTACCGCAGGATGTTGATACAGTAGTAGAACCTGACATTTCTGTCGTATGTGACAAAAACAAAATAGATAACCGTGGGTGCAAGGGAGCGCCTGATTTAATAGTTGAAATTCTGTCTCCGTCATCTCTGCGAAATGACAGACTCGTTAAACTGCGGTTATATCAAAAAGCTGGTGTTCGTGAATACTGGATTGCAGATCCTGAAAATAAAACCATACAGGTTTTTCTAATGGACGAAAATGGAATATACCAGCCTCATGAAGATTACTGCCGGACAGATGTTGCAAAGGTAAATGTGCTTGAAGGCTGCTTTATTGAACTAAAGAAAGTATTCCCTGAATAAACTATACCAGAATATTGCAAAAACGTCTTCTTCACAAATGCATGCCGGGCCATCTGCTCATGGTCTGGTATGTTCTCGTGCAACGCTCTGTACAGTGAAAACCTGTTGAGAGAATTCTGCATAAGATTATCAGATTTAATAATTGAATTTAAAACTAAAAAAGAAAGAAACGGGAAGAAAAGCAATAAGATTGTCAAGAACAGTTTTATCTTACGTTAGAACTTGTTAAAGTCATAAAATATTCCATTGGCTAGCTCCTTCTGTTAAAACAGAGTGGAGCACCAGAAAATCAGAGCTGCATTATCTGTTCAGGTTTTATGCTTTTCATTACCCGTATCCTTCTTCTCTATTCTATATCAGTATCGAAAGAAAAACAAGTCTAAAATTCAAATTTATACAAAAAATTTCAAATTTTTTTAAAATTCGTCTATCAGTTACAAAAAATTGCAGTTTTTGCAGTGTCTATCCCCTATAGCACTATATACGTAAGCTGTTTTGAGCCATTTTTAGGTGTTCTTTTCCAGAATTTTAATATGTACGCCAGCATCTGTCTTGAAGAGCCATTTGAATTAAAATAGCTTGCTGCATCCGCGTTACCTTCAGCATCAAATTCCTATGATAAATAAATACCTGGGTATAAACTATATTTTTGTGTGTAATGGCTATACAAGGTCGTTTCATTCTGTCAGGTTTTAGAGGTTCCTTACACCAGTAAGATGTTTTTATAGATAATGGGTTTAGAAATTCAAACTGTTATTTAATTGAAATTTCTCCTTACATACTTTCTGGAAAGTCCTATAGCTGTTTTTTTAGTAAAAATCGCGCAAAATCCCTGGCTTTTGCAGCATCAACTGTCGTAAATGGTCTGATTTGTAAATTGCAGCGTTCTCTGTCCCGTATCCAGGCTGCTTTTGGAAATGCAATGATACACAAAAAGCCCCTGATTCAGCAGCATCAGCGGTCATAAACGGCCTGATTTTAAAGCAGCAGCATCTGTCCGGCCTGTACCCGTCCGCTTCCGGAAAAGCCAATGGTACACTTTCTCCGAATCCTGATAACCTGACTTCCGAGGCTGCAATTATTACTTCTGCAGCAGCTGGTACAGCCGACCGTGTAATTGCATATTTTGACAAAGAAGTTAACGCAGAAGACTTTATGAAGGACGGATATCCTGACAAGACTAAATTTGACTGTACGATCAGGACTGCTATGGACAGTGCATTTACAAACGGTACAGGAGAAAAACGCGAAATAATTGCAATTCTTTCTGTTCCGAATGAGCCGACGGCACTGGAGATTCTTGTAGACCGTCCGCTGAAAGACAACTCTAACGGCACTATTACATTTAAAGATAAACGGGTAAAAACAAATATTGATACAACCAATACAGCAAGCTTCCGTCTCGCAGATGCACGCGAGCCTTCCGTGCTTTCCGTTGAGGCAAAAGGAACGAAGCAGATTGAGGTTACCTTCTCTGAGGCTGTTTTGCCATATCAGTATAGTAACGGTAAATATGCTGCACAGTGGCTGGAGAATTATCTGATTGACGGCAAGCCGCTGAAAGATTACGGCATTGACGATAAAGACCTGACAAAGAGCATTGACTGGGATAAAGAAGTTGCAGATTTTTCATCTTCAGAACTTGACAGAAAAACTAAAAACTTTGACGCAGACGAATCGTTCAGTGCTAAAGACGGAAAAGTAAAACTCCATGCCTATACAGTCACAGACGGCGTAGGTGAAGATAACCGCCACAAAGTTACGATTACAGTGGGCAGCGGCCATACACTTCCGGCCGGACCGCATATGCTGACCGTTAAAGATGTCGGCGACTGGGCAGCCCTGACAGATGCGGCAAGAAACAGCGTAAGCACACAGGTTCTTCCGTTTACAGTGGCCGAAGATGCACAGAAACCTGAATTCACGGTAAATATCCAGTCTCCGGAACAGTATGAGCTGAATTTTAATACCGCATTCAAGGTTGCTGACAAAGCCGACCAGTTCAAGACAAAAGACAGCTCCAAAAAAGACTCAGATGACGGCGGTTTCAGCGTCCTGGAACTGCAGGAAAAAGTAAACGGCGAATGGAAGACAATTTCCAACAGTACAGCTGCCATGACTACAAGAGGCCAGAATCCGGTTACAGTATCGCAGGTTGACAGCGATGACAAGAAATTCCTTGTAGAAGTACGCCGCGACTGGTCTGATGTATATGATTTTGAGAACACACGGACTGATTACTATAATAAAGAGCTCCGCCTGCATGTAGATGCCGGCAAGCTTGTAAATGTAGCAAATAACCTCCGCAATGATACAATAAATATTGAACTGAATGCCGGTGATCCGAAAGTTACAGCCGGCGGAGATATCATGAAGGGGGCAGATTTAACCAGCCCGACAGTTGTGGATGTTACACCGGCTAAGGCAAAGAACGGAACAACCCTTAATTCCTGGAATGTAGAATTTTCAGAACCGGTTAAAATATCAGCAGACGCGAACCTGGAAAGCCTGACACCTTCCCAGAGACAGAAAGCGGGCCAGTACAGCGCTGATGAAAAAACAAAAGCAAACCAGGGTGTTCCTGTTGCATTTGCACGCTTTGTCAACGTTGCAAATTCCAGCGACATAGTAGAAGGAATTGTTGATGAAACCGCATTTGTCGACGCGGAAGACAAAGTCATCAATATAACACCGGAAAGAAGACTGTCAGGCGGGGACTGGAGAGTCGTGGTAGGATCCATTTCAGATGATTACGGTTCGACGCTGGCTACAGACGGCAAGGTTATCACAGTAGACGAAACAGCAGCGGCTACAGACTTTAAGATTGTATGGGCTGCAGTTTCTACCTCCAGAGAATATAATCCGGCCAATATGGGTAATATTAACCATGATGGCGGTCGCGGACCATACGTATTTATTAAATTTAACAAGGCAGTTGATATGGCTACTGCACTGGATGAAAACAATTATGCATTGAATAACCAGCCGCTGCCTCACGGATCAAATATTTATGCAAATATTAAAGATTATGATGATCACGACGGTGTATTAGATTCAGTAACAATTGCACTGCCGGATAGCAGCAGCCTTCTTTACGATAAGTATACAGTAGATACACTGAGTACACAGCTCAGTATCAATGGTGTGGTTGCCCAGGGTACAGGAGAAGCTCTTTCGGGATATTCCATGAACCAGCTGCCGTACAATATCGGACAGACCTGGTATTATAATGAAACTAAGCCGAATGATCATTATTCAGATAGTTCAACTGTCAAACTTCCGGTTAATCAGGTGCCATTCAAATCAGATGCTGTATGGGGCAATGATATTTCAGAAACATATGGCAATTATCAAGAGTCTATCAAGACCTGGAAAGAATACTTTGAAGCATTAAGGAGTGCACTTGATAACGACCAGTACCGCAAAGTTAAAATTCCTCAGGGTGTATTTGATAACATTTACGAAGTTGGAGAAGATAAAGAGAAGAAAGACAAACTTGCTGCAGCACAGTCAGTATTTGGCAGAAATCTTGTTATTGAAATTAACCGTGCAGTAGATGTTGACTTCAGCGGGGCTGTTTTAGATGCAGATGTTGTAGTGAAAACAACCGATGCCGTAGCTACAATGACAATCAGCAATGCAACTATTAACGGTGCAAAGGAGAAAGTCAGGGCAAATGACGCTACATTAACAGTTGATGCCGGCACCGTAAAAGACTTTATCCTAAGCAATGTAATAGTTAATGAAAGCCATGACAGACATGCAGTTATACTGAAAAATGTATGGTCAGAATCATTTAAGCCGGATGGAAGAACTCATATTAACGGGGCATTAGGAACTGACAAGGGCCGTATTTATGTAACTGATTCAGACGGATTCGGTTTTGATAACAGTGTGAATTCCTGGTGCGGCTCCCTCATTATCAATTCCAGCGGCGTTATCAATCTGAAAGGTGTATTCCTTGGTGCAAATATTACAGCAGAACAGGTAGGTACGTTAAATCTGGGAATTGTTGATGAAGACGGCAGGACTGTAAACGGCGGAAGCCTTACTCTTACTGATACAACTATCCGTATAAACAATTCGGATGCTAAAGTAATGTTTACAGAAGCTGCCAGCTATCCAGCTGGCCAGGAGCCGGAGATTCTTATAGCCGGAAAAGATGTCAAAGTATATGCCGCTTCAGCAGCACATGGAAACTGTGTGAAAAAAGACGGCGGTACAGTAATTGCGATCGATGTGGACGGCAGGAAACTGGATGAAGGCGGCTACCTTGATGACTTTGGCAAAGACAGCAATATAGCCGGCATGCAGAAGCTCCTGAGAGACTTAGAAATTGTCGAAGGAATAGAAGGCGATGAGCTGACTATGGCTCAGTATAACGCAGTTACTCCAGGTGCTATTTTTGTGAAAGACGATAAGAGCGGCAAGATGACAGTAAGCAGAAACAAAGGTGCTGAAAAGATTGCTGAATTAATTGAAGATGCTGCAGAAGCAGCTGAATTTGTGAAAGCAGACGGTACAGCAGTTACTGACAAGGATGTATCAGTTACTATTTCACTGAAGAATTCCAGCAGTGCGAATAAGTTTACACAGACTTCTACAGCGATTATTCCAAAAGACACACTGGCAGCCGGGGATGATACAATTGTAATTGAGCTGGTTTATTCCGGCCATACCTATACAAGGAATATTAAGATTACCGGTTAATGGTTCCTGTAATGCAGTACATCTGAACGGACATAAAGTTCCAGGCAGATGCCGCAAAAATTAATGGAGACAGCGGTTCGGATACGGGCCGGCTGTTTCCTGTAACACAAAAGGATGCTTACGGTTTTATCGTAAAACCGTAAGCATCTTTTTTATCAGTTATTGCGCTCTGCGGATATCTGCAGAACTATTAATCTGTGATTGTAATATTTCTTTTATAAGTATTTCCTGCATAAGTCAGACTGATTACGATGATGTCAGAACCGCTCTGCGGATTTTCTTTCAAAGTAATTTCATTCGTATTCTGCTGCAGTTTTTTGCCGTCGCTGGCTGCTAATGAAACCGTTACTCTGAGATCATCAGTGGTCAGGTCTGTACCGTCTGCTTTTAAGAAAGCACTTACGCCCTCTGTTTTCTTATTGGCTGCTGCAAGTATCCTGGTAACCACGTCTGTTGCGGCCTTTGCTCTGTTTATTACTAAATCAGAACCGCTTTCATTGCTGCTGGCCTCGCCAAAAATAGATCCGCCAGAAATTACTCTGTAATCAGCATATGCAATCTTGTCCTCTTCCCTTCCTTCCAGAACAGTCAGTTCACTGAGCAGTTTCTTCATGCCGCCAAGGTTTTCATCATAGTTCGTAATATTAACATTTTCAGGGCGCTTCTTGCCTTTTTCATCTATCTCGATGATAGTGCCGTTGTCATTCTTTACCCAGCCGCCTTTGTTAGATGTTTCAGCATAGACTTTTACATCTTTTGCTGCGATCAGGATTTCCGGCGCTTCAGCGTTTGGATTGGTCTGGGAAGCAGCTGTAATCATGACCTTGGCTTCGGCACCTGTTATACGGATTGTAGCGCCGTCCAGCGTAACCTTTTCGATTACGGAACCGTTTTCGTTAACTGTTCCAAGATTCAATGTTGCTGCCTGTTCAACTGTAATATTTGTATGAGCGAACCCTTCTTTCAGATTAATATCACCAGCAGAGTTAATAATCAGGTGGCCGGTCCACTGTGAATTATTTGTAAATCCAAAACCGTCTCCGTCAGTAACATAGATCACACCCTTGTTGTCCCTGGTCTGGCTGTCATTAATCGAAGTCTGGCCATCCGGTTCAAAGGAATCTTTGTATACATTAATCAGGTTAATAGCATTTGAAGTCTCATTGTTATCGCCTCTGTTGCTGTAAACATTTACGTTGCTGAGCACGAAATGTCTGACAAATCCTGCATTAACAGTTAAAGACGCATTGTCTCCCCTGACTTCTTCTTTTGTGCCGTGAATGTTAACATTCTTAATGGTCATAGAATGTACCGCGTCTGCAGTTGATACTACAATGTTACCCCAGAAGTCGACACAGGTATCAGCATCAGAGTTGAAATCTACCACGTCAATTGCACGGTTAATTTCAAGAATCAGATTCTTGCCAAAGACTGCGCGTGCTGCATCGGCCTGCCGGTTATTTGTATCACTGTCAATGCCGGCAAATGCACGCGGATCAATCAATACTTTACGGTACTGGTCATTATCAAGCGCAGCCCTCAGTGCTTCATAATACTCTGGCCATGTCTTTATACCGGTTTCGCCGTCCTCGGTTAATCTTTCTGATGTATGATTACCCCATACGGCATCAGATTCAGCTGATAAGCCAGATACTCTCACGGCATCCTCTGTAGCAGTTAAATTGTCAGTTTCTGTCGATACGGAGTTGTATCGTGAGCTCTCAGCAATATTATACGGCAGCTGGTTCATAGAACTTCCGGAAAGAACCTCGTTTGTTCCCTGAGCCACTACACCGTTAATGCTCAGCTGTGTACTTATAGTGCTTACATCATAATTGTTGTAAAGCAGGCTGCTGTTTGTCGGAAGTGCAATTGTAACAGAATCAAGTACGCCGTCCTGGTCATCGTAATGTTCAATGTTTGCATAAATATTAGATCCGTGAGGCAGCGGCTGGTTATTGAGCGTATAGTTATTCTCATCCAGTGCAGTTGCCATATCTACTGCTTTGTTAAATTTAACAAAAACATAGCTTCCGCGCTGATAGCCATCATCTACATTACCCATCTTTGATGTATCATATTTCTTTGTTTTTGAAACAGCTGCCCATACAACTTTGAAATCTGTAGCCGCAGTTGTTTCGTCTATTACGATAACATCTCCTGCTGTTGCTAAAGTGGAGCCATAATCATCAGAAATGGATCCTACCACAAGCCTCCAGCTTCCTGCCGGAAGTTTCTTTTCCGGTGCTACATTGATTACTTTGTCTTCAGCATCCACAAAACCGCTTTCGTCTACAATGCCTTCTATAATCGTGCCAGGGCTGTCTACATTCACAAAGCGTGCAAATGCAACCGGAACACCCTGGTTTTTCTTGAGCTTATCGCTCGGTTCTGCATTTTTAACACCCTTGGACTGCTTCTGGGACGGTGTCAGGCCTTCTTTGTTTGCATCAGAAGAAATCTTAACCGGCTCTGAGAGCTCTACATTCCAGGAGTTCAGAAGAGCGCCGTTCTTTGCTGTAGCCTGCTTGATTCCAACAACTGTAGGACTCTCCAAATCTGCTCCGCCCATGATATTTCCGTTTGTAACTTTTGCATCGTTTGCATTCAGTTCAATATTAATCTCGTCGTTGCGGAGATTATTAGACACATTTACAAGTTTGCCGGCAGCTACATGCAGGCGGAGGCTCTTGTTATAGTAATCTGTTCTTGTGCTGTCGAAATTATATACATCAGACCAGTCACGTTTTACTTCTACAAGGAATTTCTTCTCATCATATCCGACACGGGATACCATGACCGGATTCTGGCCTCTGCTTTCCATAGCAGTGGTGCTGTTGGAAATCGTAGTCCATGTACCGTTTATTTTTTCCTGGAGTTCCAGAACACTGTCCTGAAGTTCAACAGAACTGTCAGGTGTAACAAAACGGTCACCCTCATCTGCCACTTTGAATTCTGTATTGAAATTCAGCTCAAACTGTTCCGGAGACTGGACATTAACTGTAAATTCTGGCTTTTGGGCATTTTCTGTTACTGTAAACGGAAGCACCTGTGTGCTTACGCTGTTTCTTGCACTGTCTGTACGGGCAGCCCAGTCACCGACATTCTTTACTGTCAGCATATGGGTGCCAGTCGGGAGCACATGGCCGCTGCCGACGGTGATGATAACTTTATTACGGTTATCAGCCCCTACTTTATCAGTAACCTTGTAAGACTGCAGTGTTACCTTTCCGTCTTTTGCCCTGAAAGTTTCATCATAGCCGTTCTGCTTTGTTGTTCTGTCAAGCTCAGTTGAAGAAATGTCAGAGATTTCTTTTTCACGTTCAATACTCACAATACCAAAGTCAGTTAATTTTTTACCGTCAATCAGGTAGTTGTCTAAATTCTGCGCTGCATACTGATCCTCCGGAAAACCGGACACAGTTGCGTCAGTAACATCCGTATAGATATTGCCATTGCCTGTATATGGCAGAACAGCCTCGGAGAAAGTAATCTCTATTTTCTTGGTTCCGTTTGCTTCAACAGACAGTACGGACGGTTCGCGTGCATCTGCAAGCCTGAAGTTTACTGTGTTCGTTGTGTCAATATTGGCGGATTCGACTCTCTTGTCCTTGAATGTCACACTGGCATTAGCATTATCCTGTAACGGCGTAGCGACCAGAATTTCGAGGGCTTTCTTTTCATTTGCTACCGGAAGGACTGCTACTATAGGAAGTTCGCGTCCTGTTCCCGGTGTAAATGCGCTGTCCATGCCAGTCCTGATCTTGCAGTCAAATTTAGTCGTGTCAGGATATCCGTCCTTCATAAAGTCTTCTGCGTTAACTTCTTTGTCAAAATATGCAATTACACGGTCGGCTGTACCAGCTGCTGCAGAAGTAATAATTGCAGCCTCGGAAGTCAGGTTATCAGGATTCGGAGAAAGTGTACCATTGGCTTTTCCGGAAGCGGCCGGGTACAGGACGGACAGATGCTGCTGCTTTAAAATCAGGCCGTTTATGACCGCTAATGCTGCTGAATCATGGGCTTTTTGTGTATCATTGCGTTTACGGGCTGAATCTGGATTCGGGCAGAAGAGCTGATGAAAGACAGCAGAAACAGGCCCGGCATCTGTCCTGACGGGCAGGAAAAACTGCAAGTGCCGCTAAAAGAAGGGAATAACAGTATTCTATTTGAGACTGAGCCTGCCAGTCCGGAACACACAGAGAAATTAGATATGCTGTTTCTGCCGGATTATCTCCAGCCGGCATGCATGAAAGGCCATTGTGCATGCAGTGCCGGGCATGCACAATGAAGCCGTTCGGTCAGATACCGAATTCATCAAACAGTGCTTCCCTCAGGGCAGCATCTTTTGAAGAGCGGGCCAGATCATCATAGCGCTCATTTTCAATCAGCAGCTCTTGCAGCCTGCATACCCGTTCAATGCCGCGCTGTTCCCCGCGTGCATCGGCTTCTTTCAGGAACTGGTTGTGGTCACGGATGGCCCTCTCCCTTGCCTCGTACTCCATCCGCTTGTCCCTGTCCTGGCTGATGACCTTCAGCCTCTGGTATGCACTTCTGATATAGGGATCTTTTTCTGCCAGCATGTCAAAGTCCTCCTTCCGTTCCGAGTTGATGAACCTGGCCCACAGCAGGATGCCGCTGCTTTCGTCTTTTGCCCTGTCGGGCAGTTTCGGCAGCTCGATGACGTGGAATTCCATTTTGTCCGTAAACAGTGTATGGCGGGTGTCCTCCCTGATGTGGAAGCTGGAATGGAATTCCGGCCCGTTCCTGAACAGCTCAAAATCCAGGATGCCGCGCACCGTCTCTGTGCACTTTCCTGAGGAAAGACGTGAAAGGCAGCATCCTGCTTCAGACTGACTGGCTTTGCAAGTCCGGGGCATACGAAAGATTCCAGAGTGTTTTTCTGCCGGATTATCTCCAGCCGGCACTGCATGAAAGGCCATTGTACATGCAGTGCCGGGCATGCACAATGAAGCCGTTCGGTCAGATGCCGAATTCATCAAACAGTGCTTCCCTCAGGGCAGCATCTTTTGAAGAGCGGGCCAGATCATCATAGCGCTCATTTTCAATCAGCAGCTCTTGCAGCCTGCATACCCGTTCAATGCCGCGCTGTTCCCCGCGTGCATCGGCTTCTTTCAGGAACTGGTTGTGGTCACGGATGGCCCTCTCCCTTGCCTCGTACTCCATCCGCTTGTCCCTGTCCTGGCTGATGACCTTCAGCCTCTGGTATGCACTTCTGATATAGGGATCTTTTTCTGCCAGCATGTCAAAGTCCTCCTTCCGTTCCGAGTTGATGAACCTGGCCCACAGCAGGATGCCGCTGCTTTCGTCTTTTGCCCTGTCGGGCAGTTTCGGCAGCTCGATGACGTGGAATTCCATTTTGTCCGTAAACAGTGTATGGCGGGTGTCCTCCCTGATGTGGAAGCTGGAATGGAATTCCGGCCCGTCCCTGAACAGCTCGAAATCCAGGATGCTGATGCTCACGCATTTTTTCAGCACATCGTAGTCCTGGCCCTTCTCGATCTGCTCCGCGTACATTTTAGAGATGTAGAACAGACACCTGCTGGACCAGACCTTCAGCTCCGAGAGCTGGATTTCCGTGTCGATCTCCGTGCTGTCGTTCAGGCAGATCCTGACATCCAGGATGCCGAGCTTGTCGTCCTCGTGCACTTTCCTGAGGTTTGTGTTCAGCAGCTCTGTCTTCCGGATGTCCCCCGGGCTCAGGCCCAGCACGGCAGACAGGAAGCCGGTGCGTGCTTTTTCGTCAGTCATAATCTCCTTGAATGCAAAATCAATTTTCGGTTTCATTAAAAAATCGCTCATGCAGGACACCTCCCCGGATTCCGTTTTTCTTTTATCTTAACATATAAATGCGGCAGATTCAACTGCTTTGGCGGCGGCAGTCCGGCACGGAAAAGGAATCCGGGCCTGTTTCTGCTGTCCGTCCTGTACCCGGCCGCTTCCGGAAAAGCTAATGGTTACACTTTCTCCGAATCCTGATAACCTGACTTCCGAGGCTGCAATTATTACTTCTGCAGCAGCTGGTACAGCCGATCGTGTAATTGCATATTTTGACAAAGATGTAGACGCTTCTCAGTTCATGAAAGGCGGAAAACCGGATAAAACTAAATTTGATTGTGAAATCAAAACCGGTTTAGACAGTTCTTTCTCAAATACTACAGGAGATACCCGCAGCGTAATTGCAATCCTTCCTGTTGCTAATGAGCCGAAAGCATTAGAAATTTTAGTAAATGAACCGTTAAGAGACAATGCAAATGCGAGCATCAAGTTTAAGGATAAGAGAACAAGCAGCAATATTGATACGACTAATACTGTAAACTTCAGACTTGCAGATGCACGCGAACCGTCTGTACTTTCTGTTGAATCAACGGGGACCAGGACAATTGATATTACTTTCTCAGAAGCTGTTCTGCCGAAGGCATATGCAGGTAACTATGGAGCAAATTATTCAGCTCAGAATATAGACAATTACCTGATTGACGGCCGTCCATTATCTGACTGGGGAATAGTTGATGGCGATAACCGTGATTCTGAAGGCACAGATTCTGCATCATCTGACATTAGCAGAACCCAGAAAGAGTTCCCTAGTGATGAAGGGTTCAGCCAGAGAGACGGTAAAGTTACTCTGCATTCTTATACAGTGAAAGATAAAGTAGGAACAGATAACCGTCACAAAGTTACAATCACAGTTGGCAGCGGTTTTGTGCTTCTGGCAGGCAATCATATGCTGACAATCAAGAATGTCGGTGACTGGGCAGCTCAGACTGACGGTGCAAGAAACAGCGTAAGTACACAGGTACTTCCGTTTACTGTAACAGAAAATGCTGAGAAGCCTGAATTTACAGTAAATGTTCAGTCTCCGGAACAGTATGAACTGAACTTTAATACAGATTTTAAACTTGCGGACAGCGGCGATCAGTTTGCTTCCCGTGATACTTCTGTAGATGGCGACGCAAGTGTTCTGGTATTACAGGAACGTGTAAACGGCACATGGACTACCATTTCAAATGGTACAGCTGCTTCAAGCACAAAAGGACAGAATCCGGTTACAATATCCCGTGTAGGCGGAGACGGAAAGAAATACCTTGTAGAAGTAAAACGTGACTGGTCTGAAGTATATGATTTTGAGCATACACGGACTGATTACTATAATAAAGAACTTCGTCTGCATGTAGATGCCGGAAAACTCGTAAACGTATCCAATAATCTCCGCAACGATGAGATTAATATTGAGCTGAATGCAAATGATGCCAAGGTAACAAACGGCAATATCATGAAAGAAGCAGACTTAACAAGCCCGACTGTTGTAGGAATTACACAGGCTGTTGCTAAGAATGGTTCTGCTCTGGATTCATGGAATGTAGAATTCTCTGAGCCTGTTAAGATTTCCGGCGAAGCTAATATAGAAGGCCTGACACCATCCCAGAAACAGAAGGACGGCGTTAACAAAGGCAATGCTGATCTTGTACAGAACCAGGGTGTTCCGGTTGCATTTGCCCGTTTTGTAAATGTAGATAATCCTAGCATGATTGTAGAAGGCATTGTAGAAGAGAATTTCTTTATTGATGCTGAAGATAAAATTATCAACGTAGCACCAGAGAAAAAACTGAGTGCCGGAAGCTGGAGACTGGTAGTAGGTTCCGTTTCGGATGACTACGGTTCAACACTGGCAACAGACGGCCAGGTTATTGAAGTGACCACAGAATCAGTTGCTACTAATTTCAAGGTTGTCTGGGCTGCAGTAGCAACAGACAGAAATTATGACAATGCATACATGGGTAACACGCCTGATAAGAGCAACAGAGGCAGTTATGTTTTCGTTAAGTTTAATAAACCTGTCGATCTTGCAACAGCATTAGACGAGAATAACTATGCACTGAATAACCAGCCGTTACCTCATGGCGCAAATATTTATGCAAACATTCAGAACTACGATGATCAGGACAGTGTAGTAGATTCTGTTACAATTGCTCTGCCGACGAACAGTAATCTTCTTTACCAGAATTATACAGTAGATACTCTGAGCACACAGCTTAGCATCAACGGTGTAGTAGCTGCTGGTACGGGAGAAGCGCTTTCTGGAAGCGGAATGAACCAGCTGCCATATAACATTGGCCGCAGCGACAATGAGGATTCTGACATAAATGATGTTAATATCAAGACAACTTATGTAAATGATGAACATGATGCTGTATGGGGCAATGCTGCCAAAGAAAAGTCTACACATGCAGACTTTAAGACAGATGAAGATTACTACAGGGCTTTAAAATCAGCTCTTGATGATGATAAGTACCGTGCAGTGGAAATAGATTCTAATGCATTTGCAAATCTTACAGGCACAAAGAAAGAAGCTGCACAGAAAGTCTTTGGCAAGAACCTTGTATTAGAAATCAGCCGTCCGGTAGACATTGACCTGGGTGGCAATACATTCCCTGGCAATGTTGTAGTGTCTACTACAGATGCTGCAGGCACAATGACAATCAAGAATGGTACAATCAACGGTGTAGAAAATGAAATCAGAAGCAGCAATGCTTCACTGAAAGTAAATGCCGGAGTGATTAAACATTTTGTTCTTGATAATGTAACAGTTAATAAAGGCGTTAATGATTACCCGGTTGTTTTAGATAATGTATACACAGAATCATTTGAAACAAAAGGACTCACTACAATCAAAGGTACAAAAGACGATGCTAACGCTGACGGTGCAATTTATGTTACTGATGCAGACGGATTCGGCTTTACAAATAATGTAACATGGGCTGGTAATCTTGTTATTAACACTAATGGCGTTATCAACCTGAAAGGATCACTGCAGGGCGCTAAGATCTTTGTACAGCAGGCAGCTACCTTGAATCTTGGTACAGTGAACGAAGATGGCAGTGTGAAAGAACCTCTTTATGTTGATGAAGCACAGATTTTTGTTGACGGGGCTGAAGCTAAAGTAATGCTTACAGAAGCAGCTAAACTGGCTGTGCAGAATGATACAGCAAAACTGCCTTCAATTGTAGTAGGAGCTAAAGATGTCAAGGTATATCTGGCTGAAAATGCAAACCAGAAATTAGGAACTGCTGAGTGTATCAAAGTTGATAAAGGCAATGTTATTGCTATAGATAAGAATGGCAAAACTACAACGAACACAAACCTCGAAACAGATGCTATCAATAAAAAAGATAATACTACAGGTATTCAGAAGGCTTTTGAATCCTTAAAAATGGTATCAGACAGCACTGAGGCTAATGTAACAATTACGTATGATGAGTTTAAAGCTGTTTCAGGAAGTGCTTTTGATGTTCAGGGCATAGGTGAAGGCAAGATCACCAAAAAGACTTTCACAGAAAGTATTGCCGAAAAGGTAGCTGATCTGGTTGCTACCAGTGATTATGGTGAAATCGTAAAAGCAGACGGTACGCCTATTACAGCAAGTGATTTAACAGTAACCTGTTCAGTGCCGAGCGGTTCAAAAGTATTCAGCTCTACAACAGCAGAGATTACGCTGAAAGATAAACCAGCAGGAAATTTCTCAGAGACTATTACTGTTTCTTTGAACTATAATGGCAAAACATACACAAGAACTATCAAGGTAATACAGTAACAGACTTTATAATGCATGTATATTACAGCATGTATAAAAAGGAACCGGCAGGGTATACCTGTACCGGTTCCTTTTTTATTTCATGCTGTTATATGCATGTATTGCAAAACTTATTAATTTGCAATTTTGATATTTCTTGTGTAAGTGTTTCCAGCATAAGCTATCGTAATTACAATAGTATCTGTACCAGAACCTTCTGTAGCTTTTGGATAGATATAGCCGTTCTTCTGCTCAAATATTTTAGCATTTGAGGTATCTGCCAGTGCAACTGTTACACTAAAGTCTGTTGTATCAATCTCTGTGCCGTCTGCGTTTACCAGCTTATAGTCAGCGGTTTTAGCTTTCGCTGCTGTATCAGTTGCAATTTTGCCTGCCATAGCTTTTACATCAATTCCAAGCTTATTGTTTGTTTTGTCGTTTGTAACAAATGCATCACCTGTCGTAATTGTCTGGTAATCTGCATAGCTTATTTCATCGTCATCATTAACGCCTGGGATAATCTCTAAGCTGTCAAGAATCTTCTTCATGCCGCCCTTTTTATCCTGAACAGTATTGTTAAGATTGCTGCTTGTGATAGGCTTTCCTTTGTCATTTATTTCAACAACATTGCCGCCGGCAGCTTTCAGCCAGCCAATTTTGTTGTCTGCGCCAAGATAAACTTTAACATCCTTGCCAATGATATTAATTGCAGGAGCAGCATTTGCATCAATTACAGTAGAAGCTTCTGTAATCATTACCTTAGTTTCTGCTGCTTTAATATTAATCACAGCGTTATCAAGAATGGCATCAGCAGCATCTGCACCGGCATCCTTAGCCAGTGTTCCGAGATTTAACGTAGCTGCCTGTTCTAAAGTAATATTAGCTCCCTTCAGTCCGCCTTTCAGATTCACAACACCGTTGGAATTGATAACGAGATCGCCAGCCCAGGCTGATTTGTTCTCAAATCCGAATCCGTTTGTATCTGTAACGTAGATGACACCCGTTACTGATGCATGTTCACCTAACTCAAAGGACTGTGTCCATACATCATTCAGTAGTATTGCATTGTCATTCACACCAGCTTCAGCTGTTCCGTCGAAAACAAAATGTCTTACGACACCTGCATTCACCGTTAATGAAGCACTGTTTCCTCTGATTTTCTCCTTAGGTCCTTTAATTGTAACCCTTTCAATGAACATCTGATCCACTGCGTCTGTAGTAGATACTACAACATTGCCATTTAATACAGCATCATTAAAGTCAACGTCAACGGCACGGCTGATATTAATCACAAGGTTTCTTCCGAATACCGCACGCGCTGCTTTAGCCTGTTCGCTGTCAGCTGTAGCATCAAGCCCATTAAATGCATCCTGCTGGATTTCTATTCTGCGGTACTGATCATTGTCAAGTGCTGCCCTGAGTGCCTCATAGTACTCTGACCATTCCTGAATGTTGTCTTTTGCATTTCCGTGCTGTTCTGATGCATCGTTGCCCCATACAGCATCTGTTCTCTTTGTTACGTCTCCGTTAGGAATTTTAACGCCGTCTTCTTTAGTAGACTTCTCATCTGTGTCAGTGTATTCACCGATATTATATGGCAGCTGGTTCATACCGCTTCCGGAAAGTGCCTCGCCTGTGCCCTGTGCTACCACACCGTTAATACTGATCTGTGTTTTCAGGGTGTCTACTGTATAGTTCTGGTAAAGGAGATTGCTGTTTGTCGGCAGTGCAATTGTAACAGAATCTACTGTATTATCATGATCATCATACCCTTTAATATTAGCCTGGATGCTTGCTCCCTGAGGAAGAGGCTGGTTATTAAGTGCATAATTGTTCTCATTTAATGCTGTTGCAAGATCGACTGCTTTGTTAAATTTAACAAATACGTAGCTTCCGCGTCCCTTTATATATCCCGGTTCGTCCTTAACATTACCCATTCTTGCTTCATTGTATGTTTCAGTCTGGGAAACAGCTGCCCATACAACCTTGAAATCTGTAGATGCAGTTGTTTCATCCACTGTAATCACCTGGCCGTCTGTAGCAAGTGTTGAGCCGTAGTCATCAGAAATGGAGCCGACTACCAGTCTCCAGTCTCCGCCGCTTAACTTTCTTTCAGGCTCAATATTGATAATCTTGTCTTCAGCATCAACGAAGTTGTTTTCATCAACAATGCCTTCGATAATTGTGCTAGGATTGCTTACATTGACAAAACGTGCAAATGCAACAGGAACGCCCTGGTTTGCTTTTACCTTTTCATCTGCACTGTACTGGCCGGACTGCTGTCTCTGGGACGGTGTAAGGCCTTCCTTGTTTGCAGCTGCAGAAATCTTAATCGGTTCAGAGAATTCAACATTCCATGAATGCAGGAGAGAACCGTTCTTTCCGACAGCCTGTGTAACGCCTGTCACAGTCGGGCTGGTTAAATCTGCTTCTCCCATGATACTGCCGTTTGTAACTTTCGGATCATTAGCATTCAGTTCGATGTTAATTTCATCATTGCGGAGATTATTTGATACGTTCACAAGCTTGCCGGCATCAAGATGCAGGCGAAGGCGCTTGTTATAGTAATCTGTTCTTGTGTTGTTAAAATCATATACATCAGACCAGTCACGTCTTACTTCTACAAGGAACTTCTTGTCATCTCCGTCAACCTGTGAAATAGAAACAGGATTCTGTCCCCGTGTAGTCATGGCTGTTGTACTGTTTGAAATTGTAGTCCATGCGCCGTTTACATATTCCTGCAGCTGCAGAATGCTGTCCTGGCCCTGTACGGAACTGTCTCTTGTCTTAAACTGGTCAGCCGGGCTGTCTACAACCTTGAATGAAGTATTGAAATTCAGCTCATACTGTTCCGGAGACTGGATGTTTACTGTAAATTCAGGTTTTTCTGCATTTTCAGTTACTGTAAACGGAAGCACCTGTGTGCTGATGCTGTTTCTTGCCGCATCTGTAGCTGCTGCCCAGTCACCGACATTTCTGACTGTCAGCATATGGGTGCCTGCTGCAAGAACATGGCCGCTGCCTACTGTGATTGTAACTTTGTGGCGGTTGTCTGTGCCTTTTTTATCTGATACGGAATAAATCTGTACCTGAAGCTCGCCGTCATCCGTGCTGAAAGATTCGGAAGTATCATACTTCTTCTCTTTTCTGTCAAGCTCAGAAGACTGTGTATCAGCTATTTCTTTGGCAGGATCTTTTTTCTTGACACCAAAACTGCTTAACGGACGGCCGTCAATCAGATAGTTTGCAATGTTGTCAGCGGCAAATTCACTATGGCTGCCAGCCTTTGTTGAAGGTACAACAGCTTCTGAGAATGTAACCTCTATTTTCTTTGTACCGCTTGATTCAACTGCCAGCACAGACGGTTCACGTGCATCTGCCAGTCTGAAGTTTACAGTGTTTGTTGTATCTATGCCGTTATTTTTAGATCTCTTGTCCTTAAATTTTACGCTGGCATTCGAGTTATCTGTAAGCGGACGGTCTACTAAAATTTCAAGTGCCTTTGGTTCATTTGCTACAGGAAGAATAGCTACAACTGTACGGTCAGTTCCTGTAGTGCTTGTAAATGCACTGTCCAGCCCGGTTCTGATTTCGCAGTCAAATTTAGTTTTATCCGGCCTGCCGTCTTTCATAAAGTCGTCTGCATTGACTTCTTTGTCAAAATATGCAATTACACGATCGGCTGTACCAGCTGCTGCGGATGTAATAATTGCAGCCTCGGAAGTCAGGTCGTCAGGATGCGGAGAAAGTGTAATATTTCCTACACCCTGGGTACCAATCATCTTAGGATCAGAAGATTCTACTACAGTTGCTGTAATAACTGCAGGAACGCTTACAGTCTCCTGCGGAGCACTGTACATTACTTCTACCTTGCCATCTTTTAATGTAGCACGTGTATCAGCAAAACGTCCTCTGGATGCGCTGAACTCAATCTGAGCTGTCTGATCTGTAACTGTCTTGTCACCCTTCTGAACTTCGAAAGTAACTCGTGTCTGTGTCTGGCCGTCAGATTTTACAATGCTCTGAGCCGGTGTAACAATGAGCTTATAACCTGTATCAACTGTCTGTTCTGAAGGAGCTGTAAATTTCAAATTCAAGTCTGCCTGTGCTGCCCCATTTACTGCTAAGCCCTTAACTGTCAGGTCATAAGATTTTCCAGCCTCTGCACCTTCGATTGTAAGTACTGTGCTGAGTTTATCTGCTTCAGGATCTGATTTTGTAACTTTAACGCCACCAGAAATTGTGAATTTTGATGCATCCGAAGCGTCATCAACTGCTTTATTAAATGTAACACGTACCTGTGTTAAGCTAACAGGTGTAACTGTTGCGCTAAATGCATTTACGTCTGGAGTAGTAGGATTATCAGCCGCTTTAACATTTGCTGTACATGTCATGTATTTGATGTTCTTCGGGTATTTGCGCTTTGTTGTCTTAACTTTTACTTTAATCTTTGCGCGTCCAACACCCTTACCTTTCAGCATAACAGAAGAAGCCTTCTTGTTATAAACTGTACAGATCTTCTTGTTACTTGTTGTAACTTTTGTGATCTTCCAATTAAGAGTATTGTTTGTCAGCTTCAACTGATATGTCTGATTTACTTTCAGTGTTTTGAAAGTTGTTTTCAGATTAACTGTTGATGCTGCTGACGCTGTCATCAGATTGCTTGCTGATGACATTGAGAATGCCATTGCAGCAGATAAAGATACTGCCAGCACTCTTGTCATGAAACTCTTTTTCATTTCTTTTCCTCCTTAAGATACATCATGCCTGATAGCATGATTGTTGTCCTCTAAGTATACAATACCCATTTTAAATTGTCTATGCCTAAATCTACGAATTTCAGGCTTCTTTTCAGACAATCCTAGTGACTTTTGTCCCACTCTCATCCCAACCCTAATTCTTTGGCTAGTGAAAGCTCCCATGACCAGCACTTTTGCTATCACTGCCTCTAAATAATGAGGTGACACATCCGTGCTGAGATACTGTATCACTCAGGTTCACTATATAGTTACGGGGGGGCTGGACAAAAAAGTGGGGTGGAGAAAATTTTTTTGAAAAATTTTTTTGAAAAGTTTTTTTGAAGTGTTTCTTCTATAATATATTATGGATAATGACGTGCAGATAGCAGCTTCATAATTCTTTGCTGATAGCATTTCTGCCGAATATATCACATTTTCATAATCCTCCAGAAAAAATAAAAGCGCAAAGTCTGCCTGAACGGCCATGAACTTTACACTCTTTTACCTGAACTCACCTGTTTTGTTCCTATTATTATATAGTAATGATTTTCTTGTTCTTTTTCTATAGCAAAGACTCCCTGACAGATATATGAAAAACAGAATGTGCTCTGTATCTTTAAATTAAGGGTATCTGTTATACAAGCCGGGACCGCTTAGCCGGACCGCTTTTCGTTCCTTTGCAGCCCGAAGCACACGGATACACACCTGCCATCCATAATATAATGAAAGATAAATCTCATACAGCATGCATATACGTCTGACCTAAAGCCACTGACAAACATATAAATCTGTGTTCAATCATTTCCCAGACTCCTTTTCAGGTTCTCTGATTGCAGCCTCTTGTATTTTACCACTAAAACTGTCAGGATACTAATCCGAAACAGAAATTTCTGAATATCCAGACAAATATTCAGTGTCCTCTTTCTTTTTTACTTTATAATTCACCCAGCTTTTGAAACGCATTCTGAATGCCTGTATATTTCTCCCATTTTACATTTTTTAATATTTTCTGTCTTTCTGCATACTGTTCTACTGGTGTACGAATTGAAAAATATGTATCAAATTTTGCTTTGGTAACATACCGCCTTGTAGTAAGATATTTTCGTTCCGGATCAATCTGTTCCACAAAGCAGCTGCATTTTTCTATTATTTCTTTATCATAGGTATCTTCATTTTTTACAGCATTTAATAAAAAAGTTTCCATAGCACCATTTTCTTCAAAAGGTATAACCATCAGCAACACATAAAACACTGCTGTCAGCCCCATTTGATTACTCATAGAACACCGAATCCATGCATTGTTCGACAGACATGACTCCCGGCTTACGTTATATTTATTTAAAATCTCTTGTATTTCATGTATAAAATCCTGTTCTGTACCAGCTTCATCCCGGTCTGTAATAATTGCTATTCTGCAATAAACATCGGACAAATCAGGACGTGAATAAAAATTTCTATCTAATACCATTTGAAGCCCGCTGCTAAGGCGGCTGCATCCTCCAGCTGCCATAATAGTTAATATATCTGAATTCCTGATTAAATTTCTCGATTTTTGTCCCGGTATTTTAAGTATGCCAGCCTGACATTCTTTTTCGTCATTCCAGCAGTATGCTTTCCTCATATAATACTACAGTAGAAAATGGTCAGCCGGACCCTCGCATATAATCATACTGTTCATATTCTATCTCAGCTCCAATCCTAAATTCTTCTGTGCATGAACTGCCTCTTTACAGTTCATCCTGCGAACATAATTTTTTCCTTCAAAATCATATAACGTATACAGATTAATATAATCCTGAAGATTCTCTTGTGTAGTTAATACTTTTTCAATCGCTTCTTTGCTATGTGAGGTCATAAACACCTGAACATTTAGTTTCAGCGCGCTTTTCAGCAGACAGTCAAACACAGCATCCATCACAGAGGTGTGAATCGCTGTCTCAAATTCATCAAGCAGCAGAATACCGTTTTGAGAACGTACAACTGCGCTTAGAAGCAACAGAGTTTTTTTCATTCCGTCACCATATGCATTTAAAGGCAATGCTTTTTTATGGTTCTTAGTTAAAAACATATATTCAGACGAATACGGAGAACTTTCATTTCGAAGCGCATTTACACTTACGATATTTTTATCAAATTCCTGCAAAACGCGGATTAATTCTTCATGCATCTCCAAATCGGATAAAACATCATTCAAAAACAACGGGCCAAAAAAATGATCCACCGGCGAAACATACGTAACCCTGACAAATGACTTATTTTTACTTATAAATTTTGAAATTCGGTTTTGAAAATCATATATTTTATCTTTATTTATTATATCTCCATTTAAATATGTTGTGAGATGCATGCAGACTGTATCCAAAAGTTCGTCTTCCGATTTCTGTGGTTTTGTCACCCTCAATCCATCCAGCTGATACATTTCCGTTTCTAAAATCTGCATTTCATTTATTTCCGCATGCATGGCAATGTTATTTACTCTTCCTCTGCAATCCTTATAGTCATATGAAACTATCTTAGTATCACTGTCCACCGGAAACATATTAAAAAATCCATTAAAATAATACCTGCTTCGCGGACCTATCCCCCTCATTCTCGAACCCAGAACCCAGGAACCGGTATTTTGCGGATTATCTAAAGTATACAAAAGTTCAAGAACACTGGTTTTGCCACTGTTATTATCACCTGTAAGTATATTAATACTGTTTAAGTCATTGAGTTTCAATTCATGCAGTCCTTTATAATCATGTATTACGAATTCCTGAATATGCATCCCCATATACACTGCCTCCTTCATTAGCCCTTCATGATTCATTTCTTAACGCATATTAGTGCTGCTCTCATTAACACGGCTGTGGCAGATTATATGCTGTCTATATTATTGTCTTTATTGTAGCAAATATTCCAAAAAAATCCAGCCTGAAAAAATGGCTTCATGTGTTCCGCTCCATTGTCTGCATACAGCAGACTCTGCAAATCTATCTATACCAAACAAGCCGCGCAGACTTTTCCAAATCCGCACGGCTTTCCTCATTCATCTCTTTTTACAATTTTTGCAGTGCTGCCGCTATATTCGGCAGAATCCAGTTTTCGTCACTGTAAGCCTGGCGTCACCTCATAAGCTGCTTCAAAACATTCTCCCGCAGCCAGCTTCTGTCCCCACTGACGTTCCTGCCAGGTACCTTCAAAGTCCAGTGTATCGCATCTTCCGTACCATGGTTCTATGCACACAAACGGTGCTTTTTTCCCAGGCGGCGACCAGATGCCAAACAGAGGCGCATCGAATCGCACGGTAAGATACCGTCTGCCATCCGGCCTCAGCAGAGCGATCTGATGTACCTGGTCATTTTCGATTACCAGTGCGTCCTGGTCAAACAGATGCTCCGTAATCTGAATGCAGCCGTCTTTTAAAGGATAAACTGCCTGTTCATGGCTCATTAACCCATCCTTTATTACGCCTGTTGTTACCTGGTCCTCTGCATCCATCCAGATTTTATAATCTTCCTGATTTTCGTTTCTGTTAATCGGACAGCAGAATGCCGGATGACCGCCAATCGAAAAATATAAGTCGCTGTCTGCCGGATTTGTAACTTTCCATTTCACAATCAGCGTGCCGCCCCGCAGCTCATATCCGAGCTCCAGCAGAAATTCATATGGAAACTTTTCCATTGTTTCTGTATTGGACTTCAGGCTGAACCAGATTTCTGTATCCGTCCTGCTCTTAAACTCAAATTCCATATCTCTGGCAAATCCATGCTGCCCCATTGCATAGCTTTTGCCGTCCAGAAGATATCTGCCGTTCCGCAGGCTGCCTACAGCCGGAAACAGTACCGGAGAAGTTCTCTTCCAGTATTCCGGATTTCCCTCCCACATATATTCCGTATCTGAATCCGTCCTTTTTAAAGACTTCAGCTCAGCGCCCATGCTGTCTGCCTGAATCGCTATCTGATCGTTGCGTAATTCATATAACGCCATAATTTACCCCCGTTTCTGCACGCCTTTTTCCGGCCTGTACAAATTTTGTTAAAATATTCCTGATATTTTTAAACATTATAGCCTAAGTATCTTTGAGTGTAAAGCTCTATTCACATATCCGCACATTTTATAATTACTGTTCGAAATTATGCATCCCATAAGCCTTTGCGTGTAACGTTCCATTCACATATCTGCACATTTTACAGTTACTGTCCCAAATTATGCACAATCCTTTCCTTTTTCTGCTCCTCCTGGCTTCTGGATCATCTATACAGCACTCAGACATACAGCACATAGTCCTGCATTTCTTTCTTGAATCCCGCCACAGCCATAACCTCTTTCACACAATCCGGGTATTCTTTCACCACAACGCGTTTTAGTCCCGGATAAATTTTTCCTTTTTTATAATCCTGTGCAAACAGCGTCAGAATTTCTTCCGTCATGCTTTCTTCAAAAATGCGCAGCACTCTGCCCTGCCGCTCCATCACTGCTACAGGCACACCGCCGTAACAGGCCGCGGCATTTCCGGGCACATTTAAAAAGCTGCGGCCGTTTTGATGCGCCAGTATTTTCCCCCAGCACTGTGCAGGGTCTGCGGCATTTACCCAGATCAGTTTTTTCTCAGGATTCTGCAGTCTGCGCACTACGGACTGGTAATCCTTACCACGGATAAACTGTGCACCGGACAGTCCTTCCACAAAATAACCCCTTCTGGCCTGCCCCGTATATTCCCATATCCGCAGCACGGATAGCGCTTCCTGCCAGGAAAGTCCGCATGCCTGTGCTGTTTCCCTGCTAATTACCAGTGTACGGTCAAAACATCTGTCCAGCCTTTTTTCAATTGTTTCAGACTGCTCTGCCAGCGGTCTTGTCACATCCCATCTTCCGGCGCGCAGTGCCTGTACCCGCATGCCTGCCTGCTGTCTGACGGATGCCTTGGATATTTTAGATGATTTTTTTAATTTTTCCAGTTCCTGCCACTGGCGTACCGGAATATAGCTATCAGCATACACCATGCCCTTTCCCATCAGTGACAGCAGCGTATCATAAGCAGACTCCCCGGAAAGCTGGCGGTTCAGTGTCTGTAAAAAACTGGCACCCCGTTTCAGCAGCGCCTCATATATGATACGCTCTTTTTCACTGAGTTCCTGCAGACAGCTGCTCATATCCGCATCCCAGTCTGCTTCTTCCTGGTATTTAAAGCACAGGCCGCCTTTTTCATCCATCTGCCAGAACATTTCCCCCTCAGCCAGAAACGTATCCAGCATCGCTGTCCGGTAATTCTTCACACGTGCCGGAATGAGGATTCCTTCCCAGTAAGCAGCCGGGAAAACTGTTCCTGCATACTGACGCAGCAGGCTGCACAGGCATTCCTGTGCCGGAGCACCTGATTCCATTCGGGAAAGCTGAAGTGCGGCAAAAGATTCCGGCGGAACAGTACGCGCCTCTTCCCTCCGCTTCTTTAAAGTCCGTACTCTGGCACGGCGGTATAAAAGCACATGGTAATACTGCGTTCCCTCACGGACTGCTTCTTCCATCCGGCAGAGTTCTTCCAGAATATCCTGTGCCCCGTCTGCAGTCCATCCATACCGCTGCGCAGTCTGCACTGCATCCGCTGCACCCCTGTACCGGAGCATGCGCCGCACAATATGCAGCCGCTCTTTCCAGCCTGTCTTTTCAAGCCGTGCCTGCACAGCAGCTTCCTGAACAAATGCTGCCTGCTGCGTCTCTGTGCCTTCCCGGCCATATGATGCCTGCTGCACCTCTGTAACTTCCTGGACATGTGCCGCCGTTTCACCCTTTTCGGCTGCTTCTTTGTTCTCTTTTCCAGACTCCCCGGATATTTCTCCTCCAGATTCTTCCATATCCGCCAGCGCCGCCGCATATTCTTCCTCATGCTCCGCTGCAATCCACAGTCCCTGCTCCAGATACAGAACTCTGCCGGCACGGGCCAGGCTGTCGAGCCATTCTGCCGGAATATCCAGTTCTCCTGCAGCCAGGTCTCCTTCTGTCATCAGCAGAGAATGCAGCTGTTCCTCATCTTTGGGCAGTTTTAAATAGCTGTCCCGTCCCTGGGCTTCTGACAGTTCTTCCATGCCGGGGCGCAGCAGATCTTTTTGTTTCAGCTGCTCTTCTTTGAGCGCCTCTGCCACTGCTGCATGGATTCCTCTCGGCGTAGGAGCATAGTCATACATCACGGCTGCCTCCTGTCCCCATTGTAACGGCAGAGACATCGGAGAAGGCACTTCGGTATAAATTTCACGCACTTCGATTATGCCGGCCCGGACACTGGATAAAATTTCACACACTCCGTTTACATCCCACAGTTCCTGCATGCATTCCCGCCTTGTTTCCAGAATCAGCGGATGCTCTTTTTCCCATACGGCTTTTTCCAGCATCTGTGCGCTCCGAAGGCGCTGCATCCACAGCGGCTGCCTTCCGTTTTTTCTGACGCCCATCATAAGCGCGCGGCCGCTGTTATACCGGAACGCCATATTAAAAACCGGTGTTTCGGGCAGCAGGATTTCCAGCTGCCGGACACACGTATCCGGATCTGCGAGATAAAATATCCCTTCCGGCAGGTTCTGTTCCCCATATGCATACAGCAGGAATCCGTCTTCTTCATCCACATGCCCGACTTCCATCCCCGTACTCTGCCTGGCAGCATGAGCCAGAAGCAGAGCAAGCGGCGCATGAATCCTTCTGCCAAATACAGAATGAAACATCAGCTGGCTGTTTCCTGATGCATCCCGGAAATGCTCTATAATAATCGTCTTATCGTCCGGCAGGCTCCCGGCCGTCTTAATCTGGCGCTCCAGATAACCGGAAGACAGTTTCACTGCTGCCTCATCCAGTCCCAGAGCCTGTAATGCCTGCGGCAGCCTGCCGTTTTCATATGCATTCTGAAGCTCCCGGAACATCCGCCCGAACGCCTCTCCCGTGCGCCTGTCCCGTCCTTTCAGTTCTCCCTTCCAGAAAGGAAGCCTGGCCCCTTCCACAGGAGCCTGCACGACTGTCACAGTATCTCTGCTGATATGCACGACCCGCCATGCAAAAGAACCCAGAATAAAACGGTCGCCTTTTTGAGATTCATAGACAAATTCTTCGTCTACTTCGCCCAGCTTCACCCCTTCTTCTGTTTTCACAGAATACAGGCCTTTGTCCGGAATCGTGCCTGCGCCGGAGACTGCCAGCATTCTGCTGTAACCGTCTCCCTGTACTTTTTCATGAATCCGGTCATACAGCACTCTCGGCCGGGCCGGGATGTCCTGTCCGTGCTCATAATCACCGGAAAGCATGCAGAGTACGGATTTTACAGTATCTTTTGTCACATTGCGAAACGGCCATGCGCGCGGCAGGATTTCCATGACTTCATCCAGATCATAGCTGCGGTAAGCTGCCATAGATACGAGATGCTGAGCCAGCACATCCAGGCATTCTGACGGCGGGCTGACCTGTTCCACACCTCCCAGCCTGGCCAGCTGCGCCGTCATGCCGCAGGACACACATTCCGCAGCTGTCCTCGGAAACAGATACATCACGCTGGTACGCCCCGGATTATGCCCTGCCCGTCCAAGCCTCTGCATCGTCCCGGAAACCGTGCGCGGGCATCCGACCTGCAGTACCTGGTCAATTTCGCCCACATCGATTCCAAGCTCCATAGAAGAAGTGGCACACAGCAGCCGGAGGCTTCCGTCCCTGAGCGCCAGTTCGGTTTCCATCCGCTGATTCTTGGAAAGGCTTCCATGGTGCACCCGCGCAAAGCCTTCCCCGCCCAGCAGATTGACATAATAAGCCAGCTTTTCCGCATACCTTCGTCCTTCCACAAATGCAATAACACTGCGGCTGCCCTGACAGTACTGATACACAAGAGCCCCCAGTTCCTCCCAGACTGGATCTTTCCTTATACCTTTGTCCGTCTGTGCAAAAGGACTTATAATTTTAAGACTCACCTTTTTCTTCATAACAGGAGCCGCAATACATACTTTTTCCGGTGCCAGATACTCCGCTGCCATCTGCAGAGGTTCAATGGTAGCCGACAGGCCGATGCGCTGCAGAGGCCTCCCGCACAGCCTGTCCAGCCGTGCCAGGGAAAGCATCAGATGCGCTCCCCTTTTCGTATCAATCAGGGCATGCAGTTCGTCCAGAATAACAGCCCGGGCAGTGGCCAGCATATTCTGCCCTGTTTTGCTTGTAATCAGCAGATACAGCGATTCCGGCGTCGTAATTAATATGTGCGGAGGCTTTTTTATCATCTGCTGCCGTTCCCGCTGCGGCGTGTCGCCTGTACGGATTCCTGTTACAATCTCTTTTGCAGCCCCGATTCCGTCCAGCGGTTTTTTCAGGTTTTCCCGGATATCAGCCGCAAGCGATTTCAGCGGAGACACATAAATCAGCTGCAGTTCCTGTTTCAGTTCTCCTCTCCTGCTGGCACGTTTCATCTGGTCTAAAAACACCAGAAATGCCGACAGTGTTTTCCCGGTTCCCGTAGGAGCCGACACAAGCACATGTTCACCCGCTGCAATCACCGGCCAGGCCTGCCGCTGCACCGGTGTCGGCTCTCCCAGCGATTTGCAGAACCACCCGGCTGTTTCTTTTTCAAAAAGCGTCAATATATTTTCCATCATCCCATACCATCCTGTCAGGCTAAGCATTCAAAGTTTGTTAAATTATTATAACGGACAGACCGAATCGTGTAAAGTTTTTATAATTCTCACAAAAAAACCGCTTATTTTTTACATTATCCACAATTTATACATGGAATCTGGTTTTATTACACTTTTCCAGCCGTTTTTACCTATGTTAAAATTTACCTGTGTAAAACTATGAGGAGGGATCACATGAAGCTAAAACAATTCAAAAAATGGATGTCAGCAGCACTGGCAGCAGCTATGCTGTTAAGCCTGACAGGATGCTCCAAAAAACCGGACCAGACAGGCGGCCAGGAAAACGGCCCGTCAGAAGGCCGGGAAAACGGCCAGTCAGAAGAAAGCTCGTCAAAATACCTTGAAACAGAAGAAAGCACGTTTGACAAGCCAATGGCAAACCAGCCAGAGACCCCTTACTGGTTCCCGGAAGACCTGCTCGCATGGAGCCCGGAAAATGACCCGGACTTTGTTTACAACCAAAGCAGCATCTCCCTTGCATCCAGAGCAGACAAACAGTCGATGACGGCAGCAAACAGCACGCAGAATAAAGACATGAAAGTGGCTGCGCTTTCCATTATGAATGGAAGCACCAGCGGAAATGCTCCGCATGGAATCAACACCGCAAATGCAAATGTATTTTCTTACTGGCAGTATATTGACCAGCTTGTATACTGGGGCGGATCTTCCGGGGAAGGCATTATCGTCGCACCGAGTGCAGACGTCATCGATGCAGCACATAAAAACGGCGTTCCGGTACTTGGTACCATTTTCTTCCCGCAGACAGCCCACGGCGGCAAAATTGAATGGCTGAACAAATTTCTTGAAAAAGATGATCAGGGAAATTTCCCAATCGCTGATAAACTAATCGAAGCAGCAGATGCATACGGCTTTGACGGCTGGTTTGTCAATCAGGAAACAGACACTGCCGTAGAAAGTTTTGATGCCGCTGCAGCCGGCGAAGAGCCGTCCGGTTCTGCTGAAGGCGGACTTACAAAAGAACATGCTGTCCTGATGCAGGCATTTATTAAACAGTTCAAAGAAAAAGCCGGGGACAGTCTGGATATCATGTGGTATGATTCCATGACATCCAAGGGCAAAATGGACTGGCAGAATGCTCTTACCGACAAAAATACATATTATATGACAGACAAAAACGGCAGTCCGGTATCTGACAGCATGTTCCTGAACTTCTGGTGGACGACGGACAAACTCGCACCAAAAGAGCTGCTCAAAGCGTCCAGGGAAAAAGCGGAAGAAATCAGTATCAGCCCATACGACCTGTATGCCGGCATCGATGTACAGGCAGAAGGCATCATGACCCCGGTCAAATGGGAGCTGTTTACCGATGAAAGCGGCACGCCTTATACTTCTCTCGGCCTTTACTGCCCGAGCTGGACATATTTTGCAGCAGATAATTTTGAAGATTTTGAGAAAAAAGAAAGCAGCTTCTGGGTCAATGAAACTGGCAATCCGTTTGCCGGCACAGAAGCTGACGGCACAAGATGGAGAGGTATTTCTACCTATGCCATTGAGCAGACCGCAGTAACCTCCCTTCCGTTTGTGACAAATTTCAGCCTCGGACACGGCTACAGCTATTTTATCAACGGCGAAAAAGTATCTGTCATGGACTGGAACAACCGCAGTATGCAGGATATCATGCCGACTTACCGCTGGGCATTTGAGCACGGTGAAGGCAATCACTTTACTGCCAGCACAAACTATGCAGACGCTTACAACGGCGGCAATGCCATTAAGCTGCGCGGAGAACTGAAAGCAGACACGCCTAGCACAGTCCGCCTTTACAGTACACAGCTTGCTTTTGAAGAAGGCACTGTATATACGACCACAGCTAAAGCATCCTCTGAAACAGACCTGAGCCTGATTTTAGGCTATGACGACGGAAGCACTGAAACTTTCACTGCTGATAAAAAAATCGGAGCTGACTGGACAACAGCTGCATTCGATGTTAAAAATGCAGCCGGTAAAACAGTTACTTCTATTTCCTATGAGCTAAAGACAGCAGAAGACGTTTCCGGGTATGAATTCAACTTCGGACAGATTGCCATTCTGCCGCAGGATGCCCCAAAAGCTCCTCAGGCCGTCACAGGATTTCAGATTGACGATGCTGTATTTGACGAAGAAGAAGGCATCTATGCAGGCATCCGGTTCAGCTGGGATGAAAACACTGCAGACAGCGGCTGCTATTATGAAATATACCGCGTAAATGAAGACGGGACACGTTCCTTCTTAGGCGCAACCCCGGCGGCTACACATTATGTCAATGCATTACAGAGAAACGAAGAAGCAGACAAAACAAACAAATCGGTCTTTGAAGCAGTTGCCGTCAGCATAACCGGCGAACGCAGCGAAGCATCTGAAACCGTTACCCTGGAATGGCCGGATAACAGCATTCCAAAAGCAGCATTCAAAGCCTCCCGCACACTGGCTGCCCCTGGCGAAGAAATCAAATTTGAAAGCCTGTGTTCAGCAAATACAGAATCTCTTCTGTGGGAATTTGAAGGCGCTGATACTGAAACAAGCGAAGATGCCGCTCCGTCTGTCACATATACAGAAGAAGGCACCTACAAGGTAAAACTGACTGCCAAAAATGAATCCGGCGAAACTCCTGTCGAAATCGAAGGCTGCATTACCATTTCATCGAAAGCATCCGGAGACCTGGCACTGCTTTCACAGGATATGAATACAGACGCTTCATCTTATGTCAACGATAATGAAGCTCCTGCCTTTGCCGTAGACGGAAAGACAGAAACCAAATGGTGCGCAACAGGCCCTGCACCGCATGAAATTACCATAGATCTTGGAGAAGTAAAAACTGTCAGCGAAGTACAGATCGCTCATGCAGAAGCTGGAAACGAAAGCCCGGATATGAATACCAAAGCGTACGCTATCGAAGTAAGCGAAGACGGGACAGAATTTACCCAGGCAGCAAGAGTCATTAATAATGCTGCCGGCAATACATCCGACACTTTCCCGGCTGTTTCTGCAAGATATGTAAAACTGATCGTGGAAAAACCGACACAGGGTTCTGATACAGCTGCACGAATCTATGAAGTAAGCGTGTATGGATTGAATGAAACTATTAAATAACTCAGATTTCCAGACAAAACGGAAGGCCGGCAGATTAATTTTATCTCCGGCCCCGTATTGCAGAAAAAATACATATTGGAAATCTTTTTTGCATATGCTATAGTTCTCCCCGGATTTTTCCCGGTTCCGGATCGGGACTGTCCATTTTTTCACGATCTCAAATGCTGCCAGATACAGGGCTTTTAATAATGCCTGCGAACTCGGAAATATGCTCCTCTGGCGGTTAGGCGGCAGGAGGAATAAGCTGTTCATCACGCTCAGCCAGTACCTGCGGCTCGAAAGAACTCTGCCTGTCCTGCGGCATGTCCGCCTCAAACCCGCCATATCTGCTGCAGACGCGCCTGGGCTTTGTCCCGTTGCGGTAATCGGGCTCGCCGGAACGTTCGTACCAGGTCATATCCCAGACGGCCGTCCATTTCCGCCTCCAGCATCTCTTTGAGCGTGCCGGAAAGCAGGTCTTTCAGGGCGTCCTGGATGTTCTCCGCCGTTTGAATGCCATACTCCCGGAGCAGATCCTGGATGACGTTCCTCTTTCCCTCTGTCATTGGTTTTGGTTTGTAAACTTCTTTTTTCTGTTTGCCATATTTATATGATTTTTTATTTTATCAAAGAAGACCATTTCAGAATACTTCGATTCAGTCAGTTTATTGCTTATACTGCACAGATTAGATTATTCTATTTTCCTCTAAGTTAATACCTGCAAAACAGTAAGAAATCAATTAACTTACTGCTCCTATTTCAAGTTAAATATGGTATTAAAATCCTTTTTATATGATTCCGCATAGATAACTTTATCCAGCATTCTACTCATTTCCTTTACTTTTGTATAGGAAAATTATAATCTATAAAATTCTAAATATATTTATTTTTTTCAAGTCAGCCAAACAAATTATTTGTACCATTTCCCGCTAAAATATGCTATAATACCCTATAATCAGTGTAGACAGTATGGGGATAGTTCCTCGGTTGCCCTTTTCGGAGACGGAAAGGGGGATTCTATGAACACGTTAGAAGTTTTAACATTGCTGTTAGTAGTATTCGCAGCATTAACATACATAGATAATCATAACAACCGTAAATAGACAGGAAAAAAGCTATCCTCTACCGCAAAGGTTCTTTCTTAACTTTGGGTATGATAGGTAATAAAAGAACAGGTCAAAGATCTGTTTTTTTATTA